>JBEOKB010000023.1:0-35042 GCA_040275425.1 Siculibacillus sp.
CGACGCTCTTCCGATCTCGCCCGACGACGTCGCCCGCGCCCGCGCCGAGCCGGTGCCGACCGCGCGCCGCCCCTTCCCGATGATCGCCCCGCATCTGGCCGAGGATCTCGTCGCCGAACGGCCCGAGGATCGGATCCAGCGTGCGACGATCGACCTGCGCCTTCAGACCGCGTTGGAGAGGCTCCTGCGCGAGCGCGCCGAGACCTGGGGTCGGGCCCAGTCGGCGGCGATCGTCGTCCTCGACGACGCCACCGGCGAACTGCTCGCCTCGGTCGGCGGTCCCGACTACTTCGCCGCCTCGAGATCCGGCGCGGTCGACCTCACCCGTGCCGTGCGTTCGCCCGGTTCGGCGTTGAAACCCTTCATCTACGCCCGCGCCTTCGAGGACGGCCTCGCCCATCCCGAGACCGTGCTCGAGGATCGCCCCGCCCGCTACGGCGCCTGGGCGCCCGAGAACTTCGATCAGGCCTTCACCGGCACCGTGACCGCGCGCCAGGCGCTGCAGCAGTCGCTCAACATGCCCGCGGTTCAACTCCTCGAGGCGATCGGCCCGCAGGCGCTGATCTCGCGCCTGCGCTCGGCCGGCGCCGACCTCGTCCTCGCCGAGGGTGCCCCCGCCGGCCTCGCCGTCGGCCTCGGCGGGTTGGGCATCCGCCTCGACGATCTCGCCCGCCTCTATGCGGGCCTCGCCCGTGGCGGCGAGACCGTGCCGATCGTCCGCCGCCTCGGCGAGCCCTCGCCGCCGCGCGAACGCCGCCGCCTCACCGATCCGGTCGCGGCGTGGTACGTCGCCGACGTGCTGCGCGGTGCCCCCCCGCCCCAGAACGCCCCGCACGGCCGCCTCGCCTTCAAGACCGGCACCTCCTACGGCTATCGCGACGCCTGGGCGGTCGGCTTCGATCGCCGCTTCACCGTCGCCGTCTGGGTCGGCCGTCCCGACGGTGCGCCGGTGCCGGGGCTGGTCGGCCGCCTCGTCGCCGCGCCGATCCTGTTCGACGCGTGGCAGCGCATCGGCACCGAGCCGGAGGCGATCCCCGCCCCGCGCGGCGCGTTGCGCACCACCTCGGCCGGTCTGCCTCCGCCCTTGCGCCACCTGCGCCGCGACGTGCCCAAGACGCTCGCCGCCACCACCACGCCGCGTCTGGAGATCTCGTTCCCGCCCGACGGCGCCCGCATCGATCTCGGCGAGGCGACCGACGCGCCGAGCGAGCCGGTCGCCCTCGAGGCCCACGGCGGCGTGCCGCCGCTGGTGTGGATGGTCGACGGCCGCCCGGTCGCCGAGGCCGACGGTCGCCGCCGGTCGCTGTGGTGGCCGTCGGGGCGCGGCTTCTCGCGCCTGTCGGTGATCGACGCCACCGGCGCGACCGCCACCGTCCAGGTCCGCCTGGAGTGAGCCTCACGGCCGCGCGCCGCGCCGCCCCCGCTCGCGCCACACGATCACCACGCCCGACGCGATCACGATCGCCGAGCCGAGCAGCACCGTCGCAGTCGGCACCTCGCCGAAGAACCAGAACCCGGTGATCACCGCCCACAGCATCGAGGAATACTCGAGCGGCGCCACCACCGAGGCGTCGGCGTGGCGGAAGCCGAGGGTGAGGAAGATCTGGCCGATCCCGCCGAAGACGCCTGTGGCGATCAGCAGGGCGAGGTCGGTCGCGTCCGGCGTCACCCAGCCGAACCACGCGGTGGTGAGCGCGGCGAGCGAGGAGCCGATCGAGAAGTAGATCACGATCGCCCCGGTCTTCTCGGTCTCGGTCAGCCGGCTGACCTGGATCTGCGCCAGCGCCATGAAGAAGGCCGAGGCGAAGCACGCCAGCGCCCCCATCGCCGCTCCGTCCTCGCCGAGCCGGTCGACATCGCCCAGATGCGGCGACAGCACGATCAGCACGCCGACGAAGCCGATCGCCACCGCGCCCCAGCGATGCGCCCCCACCACCTCGCCGAGGAGGAGCGCCGCCAGCGCCACCGTCACCAGCGGCGCCGCGTAGGTGATGGCGAGCGCGTCGGCGAGCGGCAGACGCTGCACCCCGGAGAACCACAGCGCCATCGCCGTCACCCCGACCACCGAGCGGATCAGATGGCCACCCGGCCGCGACGTCGAGAGCTCCTCGCGCAGCCCTCCCTGCCACCACGACCACGCCACCACCGGGATCAGCGCGAAGGCAGAGCGGAAGAACACCACCTCGCCCCACGGCACCCGCGTGCCCAGTGCCTTCACCGCCACCAGCATGAACGCGAAGGACAGCGTCGAGGCGACCTTGAAGGCGGGGCCGAGAAGCGCGTGCAAGGGAGGTTCCTTCGGCCGAACGCCGACGAGAGGTCGGCCGGGCCGACGAGGCCCGCGACCATAGCAGCGCCCGCCGCCGCCGTCGCCGGGGTCCGGCGCCGATCGGCCGTGCGCGCGGCGGGAGGCCGGCGGAGCGTCAGATCTTGCGCAGCTCGACCGTCTCGATCTTGTGATCGCGGCCCTTGGTCAGCACCAGATCGGCGCGCGGCCGGGTCGGGCGGATGCTGTCGTGCAGATTGACCAGGTTGATGTTGGTCCACAGATCGTCGGCGGTCTTGCGCGCCTCCGCCTCGGAGATCAGCGCATAGCGGTGGAAGTAGCTCTGCGGGTTGCGGAACGCCGTCTCGCGCAGCCGCATGAACCGCTGCACGTACCACTGGTGCAACTGCTCGTCGTCGGAATCGAGATAGATCGAGAAGTCGAAGAAGTCCGAGACGAACGGCAGCCCCGCCCCGTTCTTGGGCAGCTTGGAGGTCTGCAGGACGTTGAGCCCCTCGAGGATCAGGATGTCCGGCCGATCGATGGTGACGGTCTCGTCCGGCACCACGTCGTAGACCATGTGCGAATAGACCGGCGCCGTCACCGCCCCGCGCCCCGCCTTGATCGCCGCCAGGAACTCGAGCAGCGCCGGCAGATCGTAGCTCTCGGGGAAGCCCTTGCGCCGCATCAGCCCTTCGCGCTGGAGCACCTCGTTGGGGTAGAGGAAGCCGTCGGTGGTGACGAGGTCGACCTTCGGGCTCGACGACCAGCGCGACAGGAGCGCCTTGAGGATACGCGCGGTGGTCGACTTGCCCACCGCCACCGAGCCCGCCAGCCCGATCACGAACGGCACCTTGGTGACCTCGCCGCCCAGGAAGCGCTTGGTGACGTGGAACAGCCCCTGCGTCGCCTCGACGTAGAGCGACAGGAGCCGCGACAGCGGCAGATAGATCTTCATCACCTCTTCGAGGTCGATCGGATCGTTGAGACCGCGCAACCGCGACAGATCGGCCTCGTCGAGGGTCATCGGCGCGTCGGCGCGCAGGCCCGCCCACTCCTCGCGACCGAAGCGGCGATAGGGCGAGATCTCGCCCGGCTGAGAGGCATCGACGCGCGAACCGGTTCCGGCAGCGCGTGTGGCGGTACGTTGGTCCACCCGTCGGATCTCCCCTCGCGCGCGACGCGCGGATCTCGTTCACCTGCGCGTCCGCCGACGCGCGGATCTCGTTCAGTCGCGCGGCCGCGACGCCTTTTCCTCGAGGCCGGTCCGAACCGTTCGCCCGGCCAGCTCGTCCATCACGTCCGAAAGCGGCACCTCGGCGACCTTCAGCACCACCAGGAGATGGTAGAGCACGTCCGCCGCCTCGCCGATCAGTTCCTTGCGCGTCCCCGCCACCGCCGCCAGTGCCGCCTCGACACCTTCCTCGCCGAGCTTCTTGGCGCAGGCCGCCATGCCCTTGCCGGTCAGTTTGCGGGTGTAGGACTTCTCGTCGTCCGAGGCCGCGCGCGCCGCGATGATGGTCTCGAGGGTGTCGAGAGTGAAGTCGGACATTGGGCTGACCTCGCATTCGAGAATTTTGATCTGGATCGACCGCGACGGTGTCGATCCCGCGCCGTCCGCCTCAACCGTCGAGCCGCATCGGGATGCCGGCCGCCGCCATGTGCTCCTTGGCCTGACGGATGGTGTAGGTGCCGAAATGGAAGATCGAGGCGGCCAGCACCGCGCTCGCGCCGCCCTTGATCACGCCGTCGACCAGATGATCGAGCGTGCCGACGCCGCCGGAGGCGATCACCGGCACCGTCACCGCGTCCGACACCATCCGCGTCAGCTCGAGATCGAAGCCGATCTTGGTGCCGTCGCGGTCCATCGAGGTCAGCAGGATCTCGCCCGCGCCGAGCGCCACCACTTCGCGCGCGTAGTCGATCGCGTCGATGCCGGTGCGATTGCGCCCGCCGTGGGTGAACACCTCGAAGCGCGGCGCCTCGCCCTCGTCGGACACCCGCTTGGCGTCGATCGCCACCACGACCGACTGCCCGCCGACCTGACGCACCGCGTCGGCGACGAACTGTCGGTCGCGCACCGCGGCGGTGTTGATCGACACCTTGTCGGCGCCCGCCTCCATCAGATTGCGGATGTCGTCGAGCGTGCGGATGCCGCCGCCCACCGTCACCGGCATGAAGCAGACCTCCGCGGTGTGGCGCACCACGTCGAGGATGATGCCGCGATTGTCGCTGGAGGCGGTGATGTCGAGGAAGCACAGCTCGTCGGCGCCGGCGGCGTCGTAGGCCGCCGCCGCCTGGACCGGATCGCCCGCGTCGATCAGATCGACGAAGTTGACGCCCTTGACCACGCGTCCGTCCTTGACGTCCAGGCAGGGGATGACCCGTGACTTGAGCATGATGTCGCTCTCTTCTCGTCCCGCGCCCGACCGTCGACCCGTCGTCGGACTTTTCGGCGCCTCTCATACAGAAACCGCGCCCGTAGCGCCATAGGCGATGCGGACGGACGTGCGCCGTCGAAACGAGAAGGGCGGCGACCCCGGTCGAGATCGCCGCCCCGTGTTCGTGGCCCGCGCCTCAGCGCGCCGACCAGCCGCCGTCGACCGAGATCATCGCCCCGGTGATCGAGGCCGCGTCCGGCGAGGCCAGGAACGCGGCGATGCCCGCCACCTCCTCGACCTTGACGAAGCGCTTGGTCGGTTGCGCCTCGAGGATCACCTTCTTGATCACCTCTTCCTCGGTCATGTTGCGCGCCTTGGCCGTGTCGGGGATCTGCTTTTCCACCAGCGGCGTCAGCACGTAGCCCGGGCACACCGCGTTGACGGTGATGCCGAGCTCCGCCACCTCGAGCGCCACCGTCTTGGTGAGACCGGCGACGCCGTGCTTGGCCGAGACGTAGGCCGACTTGAACGGCGAGGCGATCAGCGCATGGGCCGAGGCGATGTTGATGATCGTGCCCGCGCCCTTCGCCTTCATCGCCGGCAGCGCCGCGCGGATGGTGTGGAACGACGACGACAGGTTGATCGCGATGATCGCGTCCCACTTCTCGATCGGAAAGTCCTCGACCGGCGAGACGAACTGGATGCCGGCGTTGTTGACCAGAATGTCGACGCAGCCGAATCGGGTGACCGCCTTCTCCACCATCGCCGCGATCTCGGCCGGCTTCGACATGTCGGCGCCGTCGTAGACCACCTCCACCCCGTGGGTCGCTGCGAGCCCGGCGCGAATCTTCTCGATCTCGGCCGCATCGCCGAAGCCGTTCAGCACCACGTTGGCGCCGAGGGAGGCGAAACGGGTGGCGACGGCGAGGCCGATGCCGCTGGTCGAGCCCGTCACCAGGGCGGTCTTGCCTTTGAAACTCATGGACGATTTCCTCAAACGGGGTGGGCGGTCGACACCGGCGGTTCGCCACGCCCCGAGGGGTCGCGCACCTTCCGCAGCGTCGCGCGCGGTACGTCGGCCTCCGCGACCGAGGGCGGAATTTTCGAGCCGGAATGAAAAAGGTCAAGACATTCGCGAATTTTCCCGCATAAGACCCTGGTCGTAGGACGAGACGAGAGGTCCGTTATGCAACCGGCCATACCCCTCGGTGTTCCGCAGATGGACGCCGATCACGCCACGATCGAGGCGATGTTCGAGGCCATCGTCGCCGCCGGCGACGACGTGCTCGCCGATCGCTATCACGAGCTCGAGGCCGAGGTGATCGCTCATTTCGCCCGCGAGGAAGAGCTCATGGCGAAGCACGGCGCGCCCGTCGCCCATTGCCACAAGACCCAGCACAATCTCCTGCTCGGCGAATTCGCCGCCGCCCGTGCGCACGCCGACGCCGGCGATTTCGACACGCTGCGCCGCGCGATCGTCGTGCTCGCCGAACTCGTCCATTCCCACGTCGGCAGCGTCGATCGCGTCACCGCCCAGTTCCTCGGCGGCGAGCTCGATCAGCGCATGGTCGATGCCCTGCGTCTGCCGATCGAGGCCGGGGCGTGAGCCTCCTCGGCTCCGATCCGGCGGTCTGGCTGCGCGCGCTCCACGTCGTCGCCGTCGTCCACTGGATCGGCGGCGTCTGGTTCGTCACCTTCGTCGTCCTGCCGGCGGTCGCCCGCTTCGAGGCGCCCGAACGCGCCGTCGCCCTGTTCGAGGCGGTCGAGAACCGCTTCGCCGTCCAGGCCCGCGTCTCCACCGCGCTCGCCGGCATCGCCGGCTTCTGGCTGACCTGGGATCTGCACGCCTTCGATCGCTTCGCCGATCCGCGCTTCTGGTGGATGCACGCGATGGTCGCCCTGTGGGCGGTGTTCACGGTGGTGCTGTTCGTCGCCGAGCCGCTGTTTCTCCATCGCTGGTTCGCCGCCCGTGCCGCTCGCGATCCCGTCGGCACGATGCGTCTGGTGCTGCGCCTTCACCGCGTCCTCTCCACCCTGGCGGCGGTGACGGTCCTCGGCGCCGTGCTCGGCTCTCACGGGCTCGTGTGATCTCCCCCGATTCCTCCGGGCTCGTTTCGCGCGGCGTCTCGTGCTATGGGGCCGCGTCGATCGCGCGCCTGCCGCCCGACACCGCCGATTCGTGAGATCCGCCGTCCGAGGCCGTACATGACCATCCGCCTGCACCACGAAGACCTGCCGGATCTCTCCGCCTATCGCGGCTCCGTCGCCATCGACACCGAGACCATGGGCCTCCTGCCCCATCGCGACCGGCTGTGCGTGGTGCAGCTGTCGCCCGGCGACGGCACCGTCGACGTGGTCAAGATCGCCCGCGGCCAGACCCGCGCGCCCAATCTGGAGCGACTGCTCGCCGATCCCGGAATCACCAAGATCTTCCACTATGCTCGCTTCGATCTCGCCGCCCTCTACCAGGCCTTCGGCGTGATGCCCGAGCCGGTGTTCTGCACCAAGGTCGCCTCGAAGCTGACCCGCACCTCGACCGACCGTCACGGTCTGAAGGACCTGTGCCGCGATCTGCTCGGGGTCGAGCTGTCGAAGCAGCAGCAGAGCTCCGACTGGGGCGCCGACGAGCTGAGCGAGGCCCAGTTGACCTACGCCGCCTCCGACGTGCTCCATCTGCACGCCCTGGTGGCGAGGCTCGAGCCGCTGCTCGAGCGCGAGGGACGCACCGAGATCGCGCGCGCCTGTTTCCGCTATCTGCCGACCCGTGCGAAACTGGACCTGATGGGTTGGACCGAAGGCGACGTCCTCGACCACTCCTGAGCGGAGCGCGTGGAGGAGAGGTGGCCGAACGGACGCCGGACCCCGGAGGAACGATGAGTGACGTACCGGCCATCGGAGCCGTGATGACGACCAGCGCGAGTGGACGAGACACGAGCGGCTCGACGAGCGGCGCCGACCTCGATCGCCGCGCGGCCGTGCGCGCCGCCGCCGATCGTCACAGCCGTCGCGTCCGCACCTTCAAGATCGTGCTGCCCGCCCTCGGCGTCGCGGCGCTCCTGCTCGTCGGCGGCCTCACCTGGGTCAAGCTGCGCTACCAGTCGGGCATCGACGTGCGCAACGTCCTCTTCTCCAAGGAGGGCCTGACCATGGTCGAGCCGCGGCTGACCGGCCGCGCCGAGGGGCGCAGCTACGACGTCTCCGCCGCCCGCGCCTTCCAGAATCTCTCCGACCCCAAGGTGGTCCGCCTCGAGCGTATCGACGGCCGCATCGACATGGACGACGGCTCGGCCGCCAAGATCGCCGCCGGCAACGGCGTCTACGACGGCAATCGCGAGTCGCTCGCGCTGATCGACGGCGTCACCATCACCACCACCAAGGGCTGGCGCGCCGAGGGCGCCGCCGCCGACGTCGACCTGGTCGGCGGCCACATCTACGCCAAGGGCGGCGTGCGCATCACCGGCCCCTCCGCCGCCGTGACCGCCGACACCCTCGATCTGACCGAAAACGGCCATCATGCCGTGTTCGTTGGCAACGTCCGCATGACCGTCGTCCCCGGTGGGGGCGACGAGGAATCCAAGCCGTCCTCCGACCCGTCCCGGTGAGTCTCGATGATCCGTCCGTCTCGTTCGTTCCTGCTCTGCGCCGCGGCGTGCCTCTTCGCCGGACCCGCCCTCGCCGCCTCCGAGGGCGGCATGTCCGACGCCTTCAAGGGCTTCGGCTCCAACGGCAAGGACCCGATCCAGATCGAGGCCGACAGCCTCGAGGTGCTCGACAAGGACCGCAATGCCGTCTTCACCGGCAACGTCTCGGTGCTGCAGAAGGACACCGTCCTCAAGACCCAGCGCCTGCGCGTCTACTACGAGGGCAAGGGCGCGGCCGGTCTCGCCCAGACCAGCGGCGGCGACAGCCAGTCGATCCGCCGCTTCGAGGCCGACGGCCGCGTGCTGATCAATCAGAAGGATCAGACCGTCACCGGCGAGAAGGGCTGGTTCGACATGCGCTCCCAGACAGCTCAGATCACCGGCAAGGTCGTCCTCACCCAGGGCAAGAACGTCGCGCGCGGCGATCGCCTGTCGATCGATCTGAAGTCCGGCCAGTACAAGCTCGACGGCACCGGCCGCGTGCAGCTGATCCTCGAATCGCAGAAGCCGCAGGGCCAGTGATCGCCCTCGCGGGGATCACCCTCTCGTCCTCCTCAGGCATCGGAGACCGCGCGTGAGACTGCTGCCGTTCTTCGGCTCGAAACGGAAGGGCCCGCCCGCCCCGGCGCCGCATGCCCCGCCCGAGGACCACGGCGCCCACGAGGGCCTGGTCGTGCACGCCGTCGCCAAGGCCTACAAGAAGCGTCGGGTGGTGGAGAGCGTCTCCCTCGACGTCCATCGCGGCGAGGCCGTCGGTCTGCTCGGCCCCAACGGCGCCGGCAAGACCACGGTGTTCTACATGATCACCGGCCTGATCCGCCCCGACGCCGGCTCGATCCTGCTCGACGGCTACGACATCACCACCCTGCCGATGTACCGCCGTGCCCGCCTCGGCATCGGCTATCTGCCGCAGGAGGCCTCGATCTTCCGCGGCCTGTCGGTCGAGGACAACATCATGGCGGTGCTCGAGGTGGTCGAGCCCGACCCGCGCCGCCGTCGTGAGGACCTCGAGCAGCTCCTCGCCGAGTTCCGCATCGGCCACCTGCGCGCCGCCCCCTCGATCGCCCTGTCGGGCGGTGAGCGCCGCCGCTGCGAGATCGCCCGGGCGCTGGCCAGCCGCCCCTCGTTCATGCTGCTCGACGAACCCTTCGCCGGCATCGACCCGATCGCCGTCGGCGACATCCAGGCCCTGGTGCGCCACCTGACTCGGCGCGGTATCGGTGTGCTCATCACGGATCACAACGTCCGCGAGACGCTCGGCCTCATCGACCGCGCCTTCATCATTGCGGCGGGTCATGTGCTCACCACCGGCAATCCGCGCGAAATCGTCGAGAATCCCGACGTTCGCCGGCTCTATCTCGGCGAGCAGTTCAGTTTCTGAGAACCGATTTTCCGACTTTCTGCCGTCGCGCGCGGAATTCTTTTGCCGACGCCGCGGCACTGGGATAACACTAGGGGACCGAAGGCAAGATCCGGACCATGTGCGGTTCGGACGTGATGGAGACGTGCGGATCAGATGGCGCTGAGCCCGAAGCTGGAGCTCCGACAGAGCCAGTCTCTGGTGATGACGCCTCAGCTGATGCAGGCGATCAAGCTGCTGCAGCTGGGCAATCTCGATCTCGTGGCCTATGTCGACGCCGAGTTGGAGCGCAATCCGCTCCTCGAGCGCGACGAGGGCGAGGAGCGACCGGTCGCGGTCGAGATCTCCGCCGCCGAGGCCCCGGTCGATGCCGCTTCCGCCGAGACGGGCGACTTCGGCGCCGATGTCGCGCCCGACTTCGACGGCGGTTCCGACTACGTCGACGCCGCCACCGGCCCCGCCCTCGACACCGCCTTCGAACAGTCCTCGCCCGAACTGGGCGAGCGCCTCGACGCCGACTACACCAACGTCTTCCAGGACGACGGCCCCGCCGAGGGCCTCGACCCGACCCGCCTCGTCGGCGAGACCTGGTCGCAGACCTCCACCTCCGGTGCCGGCGGCGGCGGCGAGGACTACAATCTCGAGAGCTACGTCGCCGCCGAGATCTCGCTCGCCGACCACCTCGCCGAGCAGCTCGCCCTGGCGATCGGCGACCCCGTCGGCCGCATGATCGGCCGCTACCTGATCGACGCCGTCGACGAGGCCGGCTACCTGCGCACCGACACCGCCGCCGTCGCCGAGAAGCTCGGCACCACGGTCGAGGAGGTCGAGGCGGTGCTGGCGATCCTCCAGCGCTTCGATCCCCCCGGCGTCTGCGCCCGCGATCTCGCCGAATGCCTCGCCCTGCAGCTGCGCGAGCGCGACCGCTTCGATCCGGCCATGAAGGCCCTGGTGGACAACCTCGAACTCCTCGCCCGGCGCGACTTCGCCGCGCTGCGCCGCCTGACCCGCGTCGACGACGACGATCTGGTCGAGATGATCGCCGAGATCCGCGCGCTCAATCCCAAGCCCGGCAACGCCTTCGGCACCACGCTGGTGCAGCCGGTCGTCCCCGACGTGGTGGTCCGCTCCGGTCCCGACGGCGGCTGGATCGTCGAGCTGAACTCCGAGACCCTGCCCAAGGTCCTGATCAACCAGAGCTACTACGCCCGCGTCGCCAGGACCGCCAAGGGCGAGAAGGACAAGCTCTACCTGTCGGACTGCATGCAGACCGCCAACTGGCTGGTGAAGAGCCTCGATCAGCGCGCCAAGACCATCCTCAAGGTCGGCACCGAGATCGTCCGCCAGCAGGACGCCTTCCTCACCCACGGCATCCAGTATCTCAAGCCGCTCAATCTGCGCATGATCGCCGACGCCGTCGGCATGCACGAATCGACCGTGAGCCGGGTGACGTCCAACAAGTACATGGCCACCTCGCGCGGCATCTTCGAGCTGAAGTACTTCTTCACCTCCTCGATCGCCTCGTCGGAGGGCGGCGAGGCGCATTCCTCCGAGAGCGTGCGCCATCGCATCAAGGAACTGATCGATCGCGAGACGGCGGACGACGTCCTGTCCGACGACACGATCGTGAAGATGCTGCGTGAAGCAGGCATCGACATTGCCCGGCGAACCGTCGCAAAGTATCGCGAGGCGATGAACATACCCTCTTCCGTCCAGCGCCGCCGTGAGAAGCAGGCGCTGGCCTGAAGCGGTCCCGATCGGCGCGGTTCTCGCCCAGAGACCCCCGCTCCCCGGTCGGAACCGTCGAGAGATCGCCCCGGACGGGGTCGCGCGGATTGCGGTTCGAGCGACCTTCTCGCGGGGGCGGTCAGAGCACCACGAAGGCCCGCCCCCCCCTCGGGGAGACGGCGCCCGACCGGGAGGTCGAACATCCATGACCCTCAGGGTTTCCGGCAAGAATGTCGACATCGGCGAATCCCTCCGCGGCCACGCGGAACTGCGCGTCGGTGAAGCGCTCGCCAAGTATTTCAACGGCACTTTCAAGGGCCACGCCACCGTGGAGAAGGAGGGCATCGGGTTCCGTACCGAATGCGCGCTGCATCTGGGCACCGGCATCACCGTACAGGCGGTCGGAGCGGCGCAGGATCCCTATCTCAGTGTCGATCAGGCCATCGATCGCATCGAGAAGCAGCTGCGTCGCTACAAGCGTCGCCTGCGCGAGCACCACAACGCCGAGGGCCGCGCCCATTCGATCGAGACCGCCTATCGCGTGCTCGAGGCGCCGGCCGAGGACGAGGAGGTCCCCGCCGACTTCCATCCCGCCGTCGTGGCCGAATCGACCAAGCCGCTGAAGACCCTCTCGGTCGGTGACGCGGTTCAGGAACTCGACATGACCGGCGCCGGCTTCGTGATGTTCCGCAACGCCGGACACGGCGGTCTGAACGTCGTCTACCGCCGCGCCGACGGCAACATCGGCTGGGTCGACCCGGCCCTGTCGACCGACGCCTGAGACCGGACGGCCCACGGTGGCGCGCGACCCCGCGCCGCCGTGGGTCCCCGTTCTCGTCCCGACTTGCGTCGCATTGTCCGAAGGAGTATCCGGGCGCGTCAGGGTGCCGTTCGGATCTACCGACCGTCGCCTCGCAACGCGTGGAACGGCTCTCGATGGACCTCGGTCATCTCCTCGAACTCGAAGCGGTTCTGCCGATCGTGCGCGCGGCTTCCAAGAAGCAGGCGCTGCAGGAGATCGCCGTCCGCGCCGCGCGCCTGACCGGGCACGACGAGATCGACGTGTTCGAGCGCCTCAGCCATCGCGAGCGCCTCGGCTCCACCGGTATCGGCCACGGCATCGCCATTCCCCATGCCGACGTCCCCGGCCTCGAGCGCACCGTCGGCATCTTCGCCCGGCTCGAGCGCCCGGTCGACTTCGAGGCGATCGACGAACAGCCGGTCGATCTGCTCTTCACGCTGCTGTCGCCGATCGGCGCCGGCGCCGATCACCTCAAGGCGCTCGCCCGCGTCGCCCGCGTCCTGCGCGACGCCGCGATGGTCGCCAAGCTGCGCGCCACCGCCGATCCGGCCGCCCTGTGGGCCGTGCTGACCCTCGGCGCCGGCGACGGGCGCCCGCCGCGCGCGCCCCGTCTCGCCGTCAGTTGAGCCACACCGTGGTCAGATCCTGATCGAGCGCCCCCGCCAGCGCCAACGACGGATCGTCGGCGACCAGGATCGGCCGCCCGGCCGCCCCGATCAGCGCCCACAGGCGCACGCCCGCCGGCAGGTCCGGCCCGCCCGGATAGATCGCCGCGATCTCCTCGGATCGGAATTCACGGATGTAGGCGACCTCGCCCTCACCCAGCCGGGCGAGGGTTTCGGTGTCGATGAACGGATGGATGGACCGATCGCTCATGCGTCCTCCTCGACGGCGCACGCCGTCCCGCGTGCGAGAGGGATCTCTCGCACGCCAGCTCTCTCCTCGTCGAAGTCGAAGGCCCTCGGGCCTCAGTCGCCCGCCGCGATGTCGATGCGGCGGATCACTCGTTCCGGCTCCGGCCGGGCGAGGTCGATGGCGAGCAGCCCGTCCTTGAGCTCCGCCCCGGCCACTTCGATGCCCTCGGCCAACACGAACACCCGCTGGAACTGCCGCGCCGCGATGCCGCGATGGAGGTAGTGCCGCGTGCGGTCCTCCTCGCCCTGACGGCCGCGGATCACCAGTTGACTGTCCTCGATCGTCACGTCGAGCTGATCACGAGTGAAGCCCGCCACCGCCAGCGTGATGCGCAGAAGCTCTCTCCGCCCGTCGAGCGCCTCGATGCGCTCGATGTTGTAGGGGGGATAGCCGTCGTTGGCGGCCTTCGACACCCGGTCGAGCACCCGCTCGATCTCGTCGAAGCCGAGGAGAAACGGGCTGGAGAAGCCCGGAATACGCGACATGATCAGGCCCTCGTCGGAAGCGACCCTGTAGGACCGGGCAGCCCCTCGACGCGAGGCGACCTCCGGGTGGGCAACGCCCACCCGTCCAATATGGTTCGCCCCTTCGCCGGCTTCAAGACGAGGTCGGGCGCCGCGCCGCGATCAGCGTCAACGCTTCTCGAGGGTCGAGCCGCCCGTCGTAGAGCGCGCGGCCCGTGATCGCGCCCTCGAGCACCCGCGCCTCCGGCGTCAGCATCGCCTCGACGTCGGCGAGAGAGGCGAGCCCCCCCGAGGCGATCACCGGGATCGACACGGCGCGCGCGAGCTCGAGCGTCGAGGCCATGTTGAGGCCCTTGAGGATGCCGTCGCGGTCGATGTCGGTGTAGACGATCGCCGCCACGCCGGCGTCCTCGAACTTGCCGGCGAGATCGATCGCCGTCAGCTCCGAGCCCTCGGCCCAGCCCTCGACCGCGACCCGGCCGCCCTTGGCGTCGATGCCGACCACGATCCGGCCCGGATGGAGCCGGCAGGCCTCGCGCACCAGCGCCGGATCGCGCACCGCCACCGTGCCCAGGATCACCCGGGTGATGCCCTTGGCGAGCCACCCCTCGATCCCGGCGAGATCGCGGATGCCGCCGCCGAGCTGCACCTTCATGCGGCCGCCGACCGCCGCCAGGATCTTCTCCACCGCCGCGCCGTTGACCGAGCGCCCGGCGAAGGCGCCGTTGAGATCGACCACGTGCAGCCACGGGAAGCCGAGATCGGCGAAGGCGGCGGCCTGCGCCCCCGGATCGTCGTTGTAGACGGTGGCCTGGTCCATGTCGCCGAGCTTCAGGCGGACGCACTGACCGTCCTTGAGGTCGATCGCGGGGAAGAGGATCATGTCGGTCTCTCGTGTCCGGGTCGCCTCAGGGCGCCCACTTCAGGAAGTTGGCGAGGAGCGCGAGCCCGAGCTTCTGGCTCTTCTCGGGGTGGAACTGCGTGCCCACCACGTTGTCGCGCGCCACGATCGCCGTCACCGGTCCGCCGTAGTCGGCGGTGGCGACGAGGTCGGAGCGGTTCTCCACCTCGAAGGCGAAGGAGTGCAGGAAATAGGCGTGCAGCCCGTCGGGTCCGATCCTCAGCCCGTCGAGCACCGGATGGTCGTTGACGAGATCCATCGTGTTCCAGCCCATGTGCGGCACCTTGAGATGCGCCGCCCCCGGCTCGATCGCCCGCACGGTGCCGGGAATCCAGCCGAACCCGTCGGTCTCCTCGTGCTCGAGCCCGCGCGTGGCGAGCAACTGCATCCCGACGCAGATGCCCAGGAACGGCTTCTTCCTCACCTCGACGAACTCGCGGATCGCCTGTTCCATCCCGTCGATCGCCGCCACGCCGCGCCGACAGAACGGAAACGCCCCGTCGCCCGGAAGCACCACCCGATCGGCCCGCGCCACCACGTCCGGGTCGCGCGTCAGCACGATCGTCTGGCCCCGGCCCACCTCGGCGGCGACCCGCTCCAGCCCCTTCTCGGCCGAGCGCAGATTGCCCGCCCCGTAGTCGATCAGCGCAACGGTCATGTGTGTCCTCCGGTGAGCCCGGTGAAGCCGACGATCGGCGGCAGATCCGTCGCCGCCGCCGACGTGGCGGTTCGGGCGACGAACGGTTCGCGATGGGGCACGTGCGCCGCCCCGACCACGCCGAAGCGCGCCCGTGCCGGATCGCTCCAGCGGGTGAGGAAGCGCGCCTCCGCCTCGACGGCGTCGCCGGCCTCGATCAGCCCGACCAGCGCGAAGCCCCGCCGCTCCAGCGTCCAGCGCCTGAGCTCGTTCGCCTCGAGCGCGAACCAGAACATGAAGGCGAACGACACGATCGCCCCGACCGAGCCGCCGGCCCAGTGATCGAGCCCCTGGATCGCCACCGTGGCGGCGAGCCAGCCGAGGAACACCAGCCACAGCCGGTTCCACGGCGCCCACACGAACGGCACCAGAAACGCCGGCCACGACCAGCCCTCGCGCAGCAGCACGAGTCCGTCGGTCGCCACCGCTCGCTCGACGTCGCCGTCGCGCGCATGGACCGTCCATGTCGCCATGATCAGTCTCCGAGCGAGCCCTTGGTCGAGGGAATGGTTCCCGCCCGCCGCGGATCGATCGCCACCGCCGCTTCGAGCGCGCGCGCGAGCGCCTTGAAGGCGCTCTCGATCATGTGGTGGTTGTTGACGCCGTAGAGCGTCTCCACGTGCAGCGTCAGCCCGGCGTTGAACGCCAGCGCCCGGAAGAACTCCTCGAACAGCTCGGTGTCGAAGTCGCCGATCTTGTCCTTGGAGAACGGCACCCGGAACACCAGGAACGGCCGCCCCGACACGTCGATCGCGCAACGCGTCAGCGTCTCGTCCATCGGCAGGTGCACGTCGGCGTAGCGGCGGATCCCCTTCAGGTCCCCGAGCGCGCGCTTCAGCGCCAGACCGAGCGTGATGCCGACGTCCTCCACCGTGTGGTGCTGGTCGATGTGCAGGTCGCCCGTCGCCTTCGCCGTGACGTCGATCAGCGAGTGGCGCGACAGCTGCTCGAGCATGTGGTCGAGAAAGCCGATCCCGGTGGCGACGTCGTAGGTCCCCGTGCCGTCGAGGTTCACGGTGACGGAGACGTCGGTCTCCTTCGTCTTGCGCGTGACGGAGGCGGTGCGCATGGGAGCGGCCCTCTTCGTGGGAAGTCGAGGCTGCTTTTAGCAGGCGAACCGCCGTACGGCAAAGGTGGAAAGCGCCCGCCGCCTCCTCACTTGGCCGGACCGTAACCGTGCAGTCGCGCCCCGTGGAGCTTCAGCCAGCGCCTCCCGGCGTCCATGTCCGGGCAGGTCTCGCGCACCAGCCGCCAGAACCGCACCGAGTGGTTCATCTCGCGCAGATGCGCCACCTCGTGCGCGGCCAGATAGTCGAGCACGTGCGGCGGCGCCAGCACCACCCGCCACGAGAACGACAACTCGCCGTCGGCGGTGCAGCTGCCCCAGCGCGAGCGCGTGTCCTTGATCCGGATCTTCGGCGTGAGCTCGACCCCGAGCCGGCCCATGTGATGGTCGACCGCCGGGGTCAGATCGGCCCGCGCCGCCTTGACGAAGTGGTCGTGCGTCCGCCGCGCCAGATGCTCGGCCCGGCCCGCCACGCACAGGAGCGGCGGTCCGCCCGCCTCGCTCGGCGGCTCGACCCACACCGTGCCGCGCGCGCCCGGCCGATGGGCGATGCGATGATCGAGCCCGCGAAACGGCACCATCGCCCCGTCGACGAAGGCGGTGCGGGCCGGGCGTCGCGCCAGCCGTTCGGCCAGCCACCCGCGATGGCGATCGAGAAAGGCGAGGGCGTCGGCGAACCGCGCGTCCTCGGGGATGGTCAGGATCGGCTCGCCGTGGCCGTTCGAAAGGCGCAGCGTGAACCGCACCGCCCGCGGCGACGTCCTGACCGCGACGCGGACGTCGCGGCCGGCGATCTCCACCACCGTGTGGTCGGGGGGCGGCGTGCGGCGCGCCGGTCGGCGCAGAATGCCGAACACCGCCGTCCCTCAGATCCGCACGTCGTCGTCGAAGCGACGATGTTTGGCCCGATCCGCCTTGAAGCGATCGAACTCCTCCTGGTCCCGCGCCCGGCGCAGGTTGGCCATGTAGGCCTCGAACTCGCGCCGCTCCGCCTCGAGACGGCGGCGCTCGGCCTCCAGCCGCTCCAGCTCGCGCGCCCGATAGGCGTCGAAGGCGGCGTTGCCGGAGCCGCCGGTGTACGGCCCTCCGCCGGGAAAGCCCTGGAAACGCGAGGCGAACACGCCGCTGCGCACGCCGTCGACGAAGGATTCCAGCCGCGCGCGCCAGCCGAACCGCTCGCCCCACAGGATGTAGGCGAGCACGGCGAGGCCGATCGGCCAGGCGATGATGAAGCCCGCCACCATCACCAGGATGGAGCCGGGCGTGAAGGCGGAACGGACGACGGGACGGCTGCTCATGGGCGACCTCTCGCAGGTGGCGCCGCCGCCGGTCCGACGGGACCGGGCAGGACGAACGGCACGCGAGGCAGGAGATGGCCCCGCCTTCGCCTGCTTTCAAGGCCCGTCCACCGGCGGTGCCCGGTCGGCCGAGCCAGCGTCAGCCCGCCGCCTTGGCGCCCTTGGCCGCCTTGGGCGCCTTCGCCGCCGCTCCGCCGCGCGCATGTTGGCGGATGAAATCGGCGATGCGCGGCTGGATGTGGGCGCGGAACTTCGAGCCGTTGAACACCCCGTAGTGACCGACGCCCGGCTGGACGTAGTCGAGCTGCTTCTCCGGCGCGAGGTTGGAGCACAGCGTGTGCGCCGCCTGAGTCTGGCCCATGCCGGTGATGTCGTCGAGCTCGCCTTCCACCGTCAGGAGCGCGGTGTTGCGGATCGCCGACGGCTTCACCAGCCGCCCGCGATGCATCATCGTGCCCTCCGGCAGCGAATGCTTGAGGAACACCGTCTCGATCGTCTGGAGATAGAACTCCTTGGTGAGATCCATCACCGCCAGATACTCGTCGTAGAAGTCGCGATGCTTCTCCGCCGAATCGCCGTCGCCCTCGATCAGGTGCTGATAGAATTCCTTGTGGGCCGAGACGTGACGGTCGAGGTTCATCGACATGAACCCGCCCAGCTGCAGGAAGCCCGGATAGACCTCGCGGAACGCGCCCGCGTGCGGGAACGGCACCCGCATGATCACGTTGCGCTCGAACCAGCCGAGGCCCTTGTCGTGCGCCACCTTGTTGACGGCGGTCGGCGAGATGCGCGTGTCGATCGGCCCGCCCATCAGGATCATCGCGTCCGGCGAGAGCGGATCGTTGTCCTCCTCCATCACCGACACGGCGGCCAGCACCGGCACCGACGGCTGACACACTGCGATGATGTTCACGCCCGCGCCGAGGTGGTGGACCATCTCGATCACGTAGTCGATGTAGTCGTCGAGATCGAACGACCCCATCGCCAACGGCACGGCGCGCGCGTCGATCCAGTCG
This sequence comes from Siculibacillus sp., assembly GCA_040275425.1. Lineage (GTDB taxonomy): Bacteria > Pseudomonadota > Alphaproteobacteria > Rhizobiales > Ancalomicrobiaceae > Pinisolibacter. The sequence goes on from JBEOKB010000023.1 coordinate 18,536, forward strand.
GTGATGTAGACCTCGTGCGCCGGCAGCATCGCCTCGACCGTGCCGCGCAGCAGCGTGGCGTAGTGCCCCGACATCGGCGCGACGATCAGGAGCTTCGGATCGGCCGGCCGATCCTTCGGCACGTCGCGCTTGAAGTGCAGCAGGTTGCAGAACGGCTTGTGGAACACGACCTCCTCGGTCACCGCCACCTCGACCCCGTCGACCACCGTGAAGGGCAGTTCGAACTCCGGCTTGCCGTAACGGCGCGTGGTGCGTTCGAACACCTCGAAGGTGGCGGCCAGCGAGCGGCCGAGCGCCGTTCCGGCCAGCGGATTGAAGGGGCTGCGGAAGGCCATGCGGCCCATCTCGGCCACGACCCTCATGGGGCGCAGCGCGGCGTGATTCAACTCGTAGAGCTGGTAGAACATGGCCCCTCGTCCGATGCTCGTTGTGGTGGCGCTCCCTGCGACATGCGCGCCAATTGTTTCAATCGATTACTATTCCGCCCTTTCCGTCCGGAGTCCAAGAGGGCGGACCTTCGGCAATTGGTAGCAAGTTTGCGACGACGGTTGTGACCGACTTTCGTCTTAGAAAGATTCGACGATGCCGTTCCGGCGTCATTCTCCCTGTTGCATCAGTGATCCCGCCCGGCGCGCGCCCTCCAGCAGGCGATGAAACGAGAACACGGCGGCGCCGAACCACACCGCGTCGAGCCCCGCCGCCCAGGCCATGTGGTCGAGACGGAAGGTGTGGTCGATCAGCAGCGCGCGCAGCCCCTCGAACACGTGGGTCGGCGGCAGCGCCAGCGCGATCGGCCGCAGCAGCTCCGGCAGCATCGAGGTCGGATAGAACACGCAGGTGAGCGGCATCAGCACGAACATCAGCGACCACGCCAGCGCCTCCGCCCCCAGCCCGTGCCGGAGCAGGAGCCCGATGATCACCAGCCCGACCGCCCACCCGCTCACCACCAGCGCCGCGAAGAAGGCGGCGAGCGGCAGCCCCAGGCTCCATACGTTGAACCCGAACAGGGGGATCGCCACCAGCGTCACGGGCACCATGCCGATCGCCAGCCGGATCAGGCTGATCACCATCAGCGACACGACGAATTCCGACGGCTTGAGCGGGCTCATCAGGAGATTGCCGAGATTGCGCGACCACATCTCCTCGAGAAAGGCGAAGGCGAACCCCTGCTGCGACCGCAGGAGTACGTCCCACAACAGCAGCGCACCGATGAACACGCCCGCCGCATTGGCGAAATAGCTCGAGTTCTGCGCCACCCAGGTCTGCACGTAGCCCCAGGTCAAGAGCTGCACCGTCGGCCAGTAGACCAGCTCGACGACGCGCGGCCACGAGTTCGACAGGAGATACCACGACCGCAGCACCATCGCCCCGACCCGGGCGAAGGAGAACCGGTCCGCGTCGCGCCGCGCGCCGCTCATGCTCCGCCCTCCGTGTCGCCGGCCTCGCCCCGCCCGCGCCCGCGCGCCACGTCGAGGAACACCTCCTCGAGTGTCGTCCGCCCGTAGCGCTCGATCAGCTCGCGCGGCGCCCCCCGGTCGGCGATCCGCCCGCGCGCCATGATCACCACCTCGTCGCACAGCCGCTCCACCTCGGGCATGTTGTGCGAGGCGAGCAGGATCGAGGCGCCCGTCTCCGCCCGCCACGTCTCCAGCCGCGCCCGCACCCAGTCGGCGGTGTCGGGGTCGAGAGAGGCGGTCGGCTCGTCGAGGAGCAGGAGGGCGGGGGAATTGAGCAGCGCCTTGGCCAGCGCCACCCGCGTCTTCTGCCCGGCCGAGAGCTTTCCCGCGCGCCGGTCGAGCAGCTCGGTCAGGTCGAAGTCCGCCGCCAGCCGCTCGATTCGCGCCACCGTGTTCTCGACCCGGTAGAGCCGCCCGAACACCGTGAGGTTCTGCCTCACCGTCAGCCGATGCGGCATGTCGACGTAGGGAGATTCGAAGTTCATCCGCTCGAGCAGCCGCCCGCGCGCCTCTGGCATCGGCTCGCCCAGAATGCGGATCGTGCCCCCGGTCGGTTCGATCAGTCCCATCAGCATGCCGATCGTCGTGGTCTTGCCCGCGCCGTTGCCGCCGAGCAACCCGAGCGTGCGCCCGACCGGCAGCGTGAACGACACGCCGTCGACCGCGCGCACCGGCCCGAAGTGCTTGACGAGATCGCGGACCTCGACGGCGTTTTCGGCAGGAGGGAAGGGCATCGCCACCTCGATCGCGAACGAGAACGGGTGCGGTCGCCGGGGGTTGCGGCCGAACGCCCTTTCTATAGGCTGCCGCTCGGGCTTGGAAGACGGAACCGACCGCGCCGGCCCGGACGGCGACCGCCGAGGGAGGACGACACGCCATGTTGGGGGTTCTGGCCGAGTTCGGCGACAGCTCGGTGCGCTCGCTCAAGCTCGACACGTTGGTGCGCCTGCGCTGGCTCGCGGTGGTCGGCCAGACCGCCTCGGTTCTGTTCGTGCGCTTCGGCCTCGGCTTCCGCCTGCCGCTCGGCGAATGCTTCGCCCTGATCGGCGCCTCGATCGCCCTCAACATCCTGCTGCGCTGGCAGTTCTCCTCGATCCACCGCCTCGATGGCATCCACGCAACCCTGCTGCTCGGCTGGGACGTCTGCCAGCTCGCCGGCCTGCTGTGGCTGACCGGCGGGCTCGAGAACCCCTTCGCCACCCTCCTGCTCGCCCCGGTGCTGGTCTCCTCCGCCTCGCTGCCCCCGCGCTCGACCGCGCTGCTCGGCGTGCTGGTGGCGGTGCTGGTGACCGCGCTCGCCGCCTGGCACGCCCCGCTGCCCTGGGGTCCCGACGCCCACCCGGTCCTGCCGGTGCTCTACGTCGTCGGCATCTGGCTGGCGATCATCCTGACGCTGTCCTTCTCCGCGCTCTACGCCTTCCGCGTCGCCGACGAGAGCCGCCGCCTCGCCGAGGCCCTCGCCGCCACCGAACTCGTGCTCCAGCGCGAGCAGCATCTCACCGCCCTCGACGGCCTCGCCGCCGCCGCCGCCCACGAACTCGGCACGCCGCTCGGCACCATCGCCGTCGTCACCCGCGAGATGGAGCGCGAACTGCCCGAGGGCTCGCCGTTGGCCGAGGACGTCGCCCTCCTGCGCAGCCAGACCGAGCGCTGCCGCGACATCCTGCGCAAGCTCTCCTCGATGGGCACCGACCCCGACGCCTGGTTCGTGCGCCAGTCGGTCGGCGAGGCGATCGAGGAGGTGATCGAGCCCTTCCGCGATCTCGGCACCGAGATCGTCGTGCTGCGGCGCGGCGAAGGCGAGGAGCCGGTCGGCCGCCGCAATCCGGCGATCCTCTACGGCCTCGGCAACATCGTCGAGAACGCCGTCGACTTCGCCGAGCACGAGGTGCGCATCGCCTTCGACTGGAACGACCGCGAAGTGACCGTGACCATCTCCGACGACGGCCCCGGCTTCTCCTCCGGCGTGCTCGAGCGCCTGGGCGAGCCCTGGGTCACCACGCGCGAGCCGATCCTGCCGGACGCCGAGGAACGCCGCGACACCGGCGGTGGTCTCGGCCTCGGTTTCTTCATCGCCCAGACCTTCCTGATGCGCTCGGGCGGCCGCGTCGTGTGCGACAACAAACGCTTTCCCGAGCACGGCGCCGAGATCCGCATCCAGTGGCCGCGCGCCCTGTGGCAGGCCCCTGCGGGCCCGATCGGATCGTCGAACTTCGACGGCTTCGAACCATGATGCACCGCAAGGTGACGTCTCTTGGATACGGGATTGAAGAATAAGGCTTCTCCCCCTACACTTCGCCCGCCCGGGCAGCGGATCTCGCCGCCGGGGCGCATGCGGGATGACGACATGACGACGAGGACGGAAACGCCGGTGGCCGAAGAACAGGACGACGCCGAACGCACGCTCCTGATCGTGGACGACGACAAGGCGTTCCTGCAGCGCCTGGCGCGCGCGATGGAACTGCGCGGCTTCGAGGTCGAGACGGCCGCCTCGGTCGCCGAGGGCAAGACTCACGTCGACGCCCGCGCCCCGGCCTACGCCGTGGTCGACATGCGGCTCGGCGACGGCAACGGCCTCGACGTGGTCGAGCACCTGCGCGAGAAGCGCCCCGACGCCCGCACCGTGGTTCTGACCGGCTACGGCAACATCGCCACCGCCGTCACCGCCGTGAAGCTCGGCGCCTCGGACTATCTGTCCAAGCCCGCCGACGCCGACGAGGTCATGCGCGCCCTCCTGCGCACCACCGACGAGCGCGCCGCCCCGCCCGAGAACCCGATGTCGGCCGATCGCGTGCGTTGGGAACACATTCAGCGCGTCTACGAACTGTGCGAGCGCAACGTCTCCGAGACCGCCCGCCGCCTCAACATGCACCGCCGCACGCTCCAGCGCATTCTCGCCAAGCGCGCCCCGCGCTGAGCGCCACGTCGCGTCCGTCTCACTCCACCACGACGTTGCCCAGCACGCCGGGGTCGACCACGCCCTGCAGGCGCAGCGCCGCGACCCGGGCGAAGCGCAGCATCGTCGCCTTGCGCGTCGCCGCCGCCAGCCGGTGCTCGGGCGCCTCGCGCAGGATCTCGCCGCCGAACCCGTCGGCGACGATCAGGCCGCAGTCCTCGGGAAAGATCTCGAGCGGCACCCGCGGGCTGGTGGCGAAGAACAGCCGATCCGAATGGAGCCGGTAGAACGGCCACTTGCGATCGGCGCGGAAGTCCTCGATCGACGACTTGATCTCGACGATCCAGATCTCGCCGGAGGCCGACAGCGCCATCACGTCGGCCCGTCGCCCCGAGGCCAGCGGCAACTCCTCCACCACCGCGAAGCCGAGCCGCACGAGGTGTCGCCGCACCCCGCGCGCGACCAGGAGCGTCTCCTCCGGTCGGCTCGGCCGCGCCTCGCTCGACGCCTCGTCGCCGTTCGGATCCGCCTCCGCGCCCATCGCCTCACCAGTGGAAGAACACGAGGGTGATCAGGCCGAACAGCGGCAGCAGGATGCCGCCCGACCACAGCAGATAGCCGAAGAAGCTCGGCATCTTGACGTGCGCCTCCTCGGCGATCGCCTTGACCATGAAGTTGGGGGCGTTGCCGATGTAGGAATTGGCGCCCATGAACACCGCGCCGCACGAGATCGCCAGCAGTGTCCACGGCAGATCGTTCATCAGATGCTGCGCGTCGCCGCCGGCGAGGTTGAAGAAGACGAGATAGGTCGGCGCGTTGTCGAGGAACGACGACAGAATGCCGGTCAGCCAGAAGTACATGGCGTTGTTGGGCGTGCCGTCGGCGTGATTGACCAGCGCCACCAGCGGCGCGAACGCGCCCTTGTCCGCCGCCTTCAGCATGGCGATCACCGGAATGATCGTCACGAAGATGCCCGCGAACAGCTTGGCCACCTCCAGGATCGGCCCCCACGAGAACTCGTTGGCGGCGCGGATCGGCTTCGGCGTGATCGCCAGACTGACGAGCCCGGCCGCGACCAGGATGACGTCGCGAGCGACGTTCTGCAGCTCGACCTCGACCCCGCCGATGGTCCAGGCGATGCCCGGCTTCCACGAGCCCGAAAGCAGCACCCCGCCGACCACCACGGCCAGGAGAGCGATGTTGGGATATCCGACCAGTCCCATCCGATGGGTGTCCGGGGTCGGATCGAACCGCGCCTTGAACACCTCGTCGCGGTGGTAGAGGTGGCGGTCGACCAGGAAGAACAACACCAGCAGAATGCTCGCCGCGAACAGCGTCTCCTCGAGCATGTGCACCGTGGTCCAGAAGAACCCGACGCCCTTGAGGTAGCCGAGGAACAGCGGCGGATCGCCGAGCGGCGTCATCGAGCCGCCGATGTTCGAAACCAGGAAGATGAAGAAGATCACCACGTGGACGTTGTGGCGGCGTTCGTCGTTGGCGCGCAGCAGCGGCCGGATCAGCACCATCGAGGCGCCGGTCGTGCCGATCAGCGAGGCGAGCACCGTGCCGCCCGCCAGGATCGAGGTGTTGAGCTTCGGCGAGCCGTGCAGGTTGCCGGTCACCAGGATGCCGCCCGCGATCGTGAACAGCGACCACAGCAGGATGACGAACGGCAGGTATTCCGCCAGCGTCACGTGCAGAATCTCGCCCCCCGTCACGCCCGCTCCGTGCGCGAGCGCGAACGGCACGGCGAAGGCCAGCCCCCAGGCGGCGGCGACCTTGCCGAAGTGGTGATGCCAGAAGTGCGGTGCCGCCAGCGGCATGATCGCGATCGACAGGAGAATGCCGACGAACGGCACCGCCCACAGCGCCGACAGGCTCGCCCCGTCGATGCCGTGCGCCTCCGCCGCGCCCGCCGGCCCGGCGAGCACTGCCGAGAGGACCGCCGCGGTTGCCGTGATGGTCGCCGCCCGCTTCGAAATCCGCATGTCCACTCCTCGCTGCTCACCCGGTGAGGTCGGCAGATTAACCGTGCCGGGCTCCGAAAGCCAACCCGCCGCCGCATGGCTTCTCTCGCCTCTTGCGCGGCGGCGAGGAACGTGGCATGTAGAAATGAACAACGTTCAATAAACCTTCGTCGTCGACCGTCGCGACCGTTTTCCGAATCTTCACGGGGCCTCTCCTAAGGAGAGACCCGAAGCGCCCGAACGGCGGCCGTTCCCGAAGCCCGGAGATGCCGGATGTCCCATTCTCTCCTCGCCACCCGCCGTTTCGCCGGACTGTTCTGGTGCCAGTTCTTCTCGGCGCTGAACGACAATTTCCTCAAGAACGCCCTGGTGTTCGTCATCCTGTGGAAGCTGGGCGCCGAGGCCGCCGCGCCCCTGGTCAGCCTCGCCGCCGCCACGCTGATGGCGCCGTTCTTCTTCTTCTCCGCCCTCGGTGGTGAGCTCGCCGACCGCTTCGACAAGGCGGTGATGGCCCGCCGCCTCAAGCTCGCCGAGATCCCGGTCGCCGGCCTCGCCGTGGCGGGCTTCCTCCTCCATTCGATCCCGGTGCTCTTCGCCGCCCTGCTCGGCTTCGGCGTGATCGCCGCCCTGTTCGGCCCGATCAAGTACGGCATCCTGCCCGACCACCTCGAGAAGGGCGAACTGCCCGCCGGCAACGCCCTGATCGAGACCGCGACCTTCCTCGCCATCCTGCTCGGCACCGTCATCGGCGGCTGGGCGGCGGCCGAGGGCGGTGATCCGGTCCGTCTCGCCGGCATCATGGTCGCCTTCGCGGTGATCTCCTTCCTCGCCGCCCTCACCATCCCCAAGACCGGCGAGGCCGCGCCCGCCCTGCGCGTGCGCCTCAACGTCTTCGCCTCGACCCGCGATCTCCTGCTCGACCTGAGGCGCGACCGGCGCCTGTGGTGGTCGGGGTTGGTGTCGAGCTGGTTCTGGGCCGTCGGCGCGGTGGCGCTGGCCCTGCTGCCGACCCTGGTCAAGGGCTCGATCGGCGGCACCGACGAGCTGGTCACCGCCTATCTCGCCGTCTTCGCCGTGGCCATCGCCGTCGGCTCCGGCCTCGCCGCCTGGCTGTCGGGCCACCGCATCGTCCTGTTGCCGACCCCGCTCGCCGCCGTCCTCATCGCCGGCTTCGCCCTCGACGCCGCCTGGGCGCTCGCTCATGCCGCGCCCGCCGCCGGCACCGTCGGCTTCGCCGACGTGCTGACCCATCCGCTCGCTCGCCGCATGGCGATCGACCTCGGCGGCATCGCCGTCGCCGGTGGTCTCTACGTCGTGCCCGTCTTCGCCGCGCTCCAGACCTGGGCCGGCGTCGAGGCCCGCGCCCGCGTCGTCGCCGCCGTCAACGTGATCAACGCCCTGTTCATGACCGTGGCCGCCCTCGCCGTCGCCGCGCTCCAGGCCGCCGCCGTGCCGCTGTGGGCGCTGTTCGCCGGTCTCGGCGCCCTCGGCCTCGTCGTCGCCGTGGCGATCTTCGCCACCCTGCCGACCCACCCGCTGCGCGACGCCCTGTTCCTGATCTACCGCGTCTTCTACCGCCTCGAGGTCGAGGGCGGTGAACATCTCGAGAATCTCGGCGACCGCGTCGTCGTCGCGCTCAACCACGTCTCCTTCCTCGACGCCGGTCTGGCGCTCGCGCTGATGGAGCGCGAGCCGGTCTTCGCCATCGATTCGGCCATCGCCACCCGCTGGTGGGTGAAGCCGTTCCTCAAAGTGGCCCGCGCCCTCGCCCTCGATCCGTTGAAGCCGATGGCCACCCGCACCCTGATCCATGCGGTCGAGGACGGTGATCCCTTGGTGATCTTCCCCGAAGGCCGCCTCACCGTCACCGGTTCGCTGATGAAGGTCTACGACGGCGCCGGTCTGGTCGCGGTCAAGTCGGGCGCCACCGTCGTTCCGGTGCGCATCGAGGGCCTGGAGCAGACCCCGTTCACCCGCCTCGATCCCTCGCAGGTCCGCCGTCGCCTGTTCCCGAAGGTCAAGGTCACCGTCCTGCCCGGCACCCCGCTCGCCGTCGACCCCGCCCTCACCGGACGCAATCGCCGCCGTGCCGCCGGCGCCGCCCTCTACGGCGTGATGTCGGACCTGATCTACCGCACCACCCCGACCGACCGCTCGGTCATCGACGCGGTGATCGCCGCCGCAAAGCTGCACGGCCCCGGCCGCGTCGCCGTCGAGGACCCGGTCACCGGCAGCCTGACCTATCGCCGCCTGCTCGCCGGCGCCCGCGTGCTCGGCCGCCGCCTCTCGAAGCTCGCCCCCGTCGGCGGCGCGGTCGGCGTCATGCTGCCCAACGCCAACGGCGCCGTCGTCACCTTCCTCGGCCTCCACTCGGCCGGACGCGTGCCGGCGATGATCAACTTCACCGCCGGTGCCGCCGGCATCCTCGCCGCCACCCGCGCGGCGGAAGTGAAGACCATCGTCACCGCCCGCGCCTTCGTCGAGAAGGGGCGCCTGGAGTCGCTGATCGCCGCGCTGGAGAAGGAGGTCGCCATCCTCTGGCTGGAGGACGTGCGCGCCGAGATCGGCACGATCGAGCGCCTGATCGGGCTGGCGAACTGGAAGCGCCCGCTGGTGCGGCGCGGTCCCGACGATCCGGTCGCCGTGCTCTTCACCTCCGGCTCGGAGGGCACCCCGAAGGGCGTGGTGCTGTCGAGCCGCAACATGCTCTCCAACACCGCCCAGGCCGCCGCCCGCATCGACTTCGGCCGCAACGACAAGGTGCTCGACGTCCTGCCGGTGTTTCATTCCTTCGGCCTGACGGCGGGCCTCGTGCTGCCGCTGGTCTCCGGCGTGCCGGTGTTCCTCTATCCCTCGCCGCTGCACTATCGGGTGGTGCCGGAGCTGGTCTACGGCTTCAACGCCACCATCCTGTTCGGCACCGACACCTTCCTCGCCGGTTACGCCCGCGCCGCCCACCCCTACGACTTCCGCTCGCTGCGCCATGTCGTCGCCGGCGCCGAGCCGGTCAAGGAGGCGACCCGGCGCACCTGGATGGAGAAGTTCGGCCTGCGCATCCTCGAGGGCTACGGCGTCACCGAGACCGCGCCGGTGGTCGCCCTCAACACCCCGATGTTCAACCGCTTCGGCACCGTCGGCCGCATCCTGCCCGGCCTCGAGCCGCGCCTCGAGCCGGTCACCGGCATCGACGAGGGCGGCCGCCTCTTCTTGCGCGGCCCCAACGTCATGCTCGGATACCTGCGCGTGGAGAACCCCGGCGTGCTCGAGCCGCCGACCGACGGCTGGCACGACACCGGTGACATCGTGAAGATCGACGCCGAGGGCTTCGTCACCATCCTCGGCCGCGCCAAGCGCTTCGCCAAGATCGGCGGCGAGATGGTCTCGCTCGCCGCGGTCGAGAAGCTGGCGAGCCTGATCTGGCCCGACGCCCAGGTCGCCGCCGCCGCCGTGCCCGACCCCAGGAAGGGCGAGCGCGTGGTCCTCGCCACCACCGCGATCGGCGTCACTCGCTCCGACTTCGTCGCCGCCGCCCGCGCCCACGGCGCCACCGAGCTGATGTACCCGGCCGAGATCCTGGTCTGGGAGCACATGCCCCTGCTCGGCACCGGCAAGATCGACAACGTCGCCGTGACCCGTCTGGTGCGCGAGGCCTTGGCCGCCCGCGCCGACTGAACCGGACCGTCGAGCGCGCGAAACACGAAGAGACCTCCGCCGATCGCTCGGCGGAGGTCTCTTCGTCGTCAGGGGATGCGTCGTGTCGGCGGCCGCTCTCCGGTCTCGCCTCAGCCCTTGAGCTTCGCCGCGATCTCGGCGACGTGGCGCCCCTGGAAGCGGGCGGCGTCGAGCTCGACCGCCGAGGGCGAGCGCGAGCCGTCGCCGTCGGAGATGGTGGTGGCGCCGTAGGGCGAGCCGCCCTTGATCTCGTCGACGCCCGTCTGGCCGGCGAAGGAATAGGGCAGACCGACCACCACCATGCCGTGATGCATCAGCGTCGGCAGGAAGCCGAGGATGGTCGACTCCTGGCCGCCGTGCTGGGTCGCCGACGAGGTGAACACCGAGCCGACCTTGCCGATCAGCTTGCCGGTGAACCACAGCCCGCCGGTCTGGTCGATGAAGGCGCGCATCTGCGAGGCGACGGTTCCGAACCGCGTCGGCGCGCCGAACACGATCGCGTCGTATTCCGGCAACTCGTCGACCGTGGCGATCGGCGCCGCCTGCTCGAGCTTGAAGTGCGCGCCCTTGGCGATCTCCGTCGGCACCGTCTCCGGCACGCGCTTGACCGCCACCTCGGCGCCGGCCGCGCGCGCGCCCTCGGCGACCGCGTTCGCCATCGTCTCGATGTGGCCGTAGGACGAATAGTAGAGCACCAGGACCTTGGTCATGCGTCGATCTCCGAAAGGGCGCGGCGGACCGGGATCGGTTCCGCTCGTCGATGTGTGTCGAACATGGGGCCGTCGTCGCCCCCTGCACACCCCCGGCCCGACGACTACAGTGTTCGAGGATATCGAACGATCGCCCCGACAATTCGTCGGACCGGCTCCGTTTCGGCGACGAAATCCCGCGCCTCCCTTGCGTCGCCGCCCTGGATCGTCGATCACTCGGAGCGGCCGACTCGTGTCGGACCGGCGGCGGATCGCTCGCCGACCCTCGCTCGGGGGGAGCGGCGATCGAGGAACGAGGTGGGGCATGCGCGATGTGATCGTGGTCGGTGGTGGACCGGCCGGACTGATGGCCGCCGAGGTCGCGGCCGAGGCCGGGCTCTCCGTCACCGTCGTCGACCACATGCCGACCGTCGGCCGCAAGCTGCTGATGGCCGGTCGCGGCGGCCTCAACCTCACCCATTCCGAGAGCCGGGATCGCTTCATCGGCCGCTACGGTCGCGCCTCGCCTCGCCTCGCCGCCGCCATCGACGCCTTCCCGCCCGATGCGCTGCGCGCCTTCGCCCACGACCTCGGCGAGGAGACCTTCGTCGGCACCTCGGGCAGGGTCTTCCCCTGCTCGTTCAAGGCCTCGCCGCTCCTGCGCGCCTGGCTCGCCCGCCTCGACCGCCTCGGCGTGACCCGCCGCACCCGCCTGCGCTGGATCGGCTTCGAGGAGGGGCAGCCGCTGTTCCGCGACGCCGAGGGCCGCGCCGAGCGCCTCGCCTGCCGTGCCCTCGTGCTCGCGCTCGGCGGCGCCAGTTGGCCGCGCCTCGGCTCCGACGGCGCCTGGACCGAGATCCTCGAACGCGAGGGCGTCGCCGTCGCTCCGCTGCGCCCGACCAACTGCGGCTTCGCCGTCTCCTGGTCGGAGGTGTTCCGCGCCCGCTTCGAGGGCCAGCCGCTCAAGCGCCTCGCCGTGCGCTTCGCCGACCACGTCTCGATCGGCGAGGCGATGATCACCGCCGACGGCCTCGAGGGCGGCGCCGTCTACGGCCTGTCCGCCCCGCTGCGCGAGGCGATCGAGGCCTCCGGCCCGATCGAGATCCGCATCGATCTGAAGCCCGGCATGACCGTCGAGGAACTGGAGACGGCGCTGACCGGCGGCCGCAAGGGCGACAGCCTCGCCAATCGCCTGCGCAAGGGCGCGGGGCTTCCCCCCGCCGCCATCGGCCTGATGCGCGAGGCCGGCGGTGGTGGCCTGCCCGCCACCCCGGCCGAGCTCGCCCGCCTGATCAAGGACGTGCCCGTCCGCGTCGAGGCCGCCCGCCCGCTCGAGCGCGCGATCTCCTCCGCCGGTGGCGTCCTGCTCGACGAGATGACGACGGACTACATGTTGAGGCGCCTGCCCGGTGTCTTCGTCGCCGGCGAGATGCTCGATTGGGAGGCCCCCACCGGCGGCTTCCTGCTCCAGGCCTGCTTCGCGACGGGCAGGGCGGCGGGCGCGGGCGTCGTCCGCCGTCTGCGCGTCGACACCCCCTGATCGATCCGGGACGCGGCCCCCCGTAGGGCGGAATAGACGAAGCCGTATTCCGCCTTCTCTCTCGGGCGTTCGCCACTCGTTGACCGATTACGCTCCCGTCACCGCCTTCACGGTGAGCGCCTGCAGCCGTTCCGGCAGCAGCGGCACCAGCTCCAGCGCCTGGGCGTGGCCGGTGTCGGACATCTTCGCCCAGGTCTTGGCGACGATGTCGACGATCTTCTCGTCGGTGTACTTGCCCCCGAACGCCGCGTATTCGTGCTCGAGGAACACCAGCGAGGCGCAGTCCTCGACGGTCTGCGCTTCCGGATCGCGCTTGATCCGCTCCTTGCGCACCAGCTGCCCGACCCGCTCGATCTCCTCCGACCCATAGCCGACCTCGGCCATCAGCCTGCCCACCACCTCGGCGTGATGGACCTTCAGCGCGTTGCGCCAGGCATGATAGCCGGGTTTGTCCATCGGGTAGCTCGAGCGCGGCATGTCGAACCGGCGCACGTGCTGCGCGCGCGCGGCGATCCGCAGTGCCTCCGAGGCGTCGGGCGCCAGCTTGGCCAGCCGCTCGCTCATCCGCTCGCCGTAGACGACCGCGTAGGGACGCGCCACACCGCCGACGTCGACCGTGGTCGGGTCGTCGGCGTTGGTGGCGTCGATGGCGGCGAAGACGGCGGAAAGGCGAGACGACGTCATGGTGGGGGATCCTCCGATGGCCCGGCGGCCCTGGCGCGCGCAGAGATGCACAAACGCTGAGCTGCGACTTCTTTGTTCAGGCGAGGAGAATGGCACAGGCGAGCGCCGCGAGGGAAGCCGCCCCGATCCATGTCGCGATGCGACCGAAGCGCCCATGACGGGCCTGCGCGATGGCTAGTGCCTCGATCGTCTCGGCGTCGAGGCGCACCCCGCCCGCCGCCCATCCGGCGAACCCGGCCGAGGCCGCGTCGAGCCGCTCCACGAGCCGCGGCAGCGCCAGGGCCAGCCGCCCGATCGCCCCGGCGGAGGAGGCGGCGTCGGCGATCTTTGCGCCGGGGCCGAGGTTCTTCTCGACCCACTCGCGCACCACCGGCTCCGACACCGTCCAGATGTCGAGATCCGGATCGAGCACCCGCGCCACGCCCTCGACCACCACCATGGTCTTCTGCAGCAGAATCAGCCGCGGCTGGGTCTTCATGTCGAACACGTCGGTGTACTCGAACAGCTGGCCGAGGAGGCCCGCCATCGAGATCTCGCTCGGCGGCCGATCGCGCAACGGCTCGCCGACCGCGCGCAGCGCCTGGGCGAACACCTCCACCTCCTGCGTCGCCGGCACGTATCCGGCGTCGAAGTGGACCTGCGCCGTGCGCATGTAGTCGCGGGTGATGAAGCCGTAGAGGATCTCGGCCAGGAACCGCCGCTCCGACGGATCGAGCCGCCCGGTGATGCCGAGATCGACCGCGACGAGATCGCCCGACGGCACCACGAACAGATTGCCCTGGTGCATGTCGGCGTGGAAGAAGCCGTCGCGCATGGCGTGGCGCAGGAACGACTGCATCACCACCCGCGCCAGCCGGATCGGGTCGTGTCCGGCCGCGACCAGCCGCTCGCGTTCGTTGAGCTTGATGCCGTCGATCCATTCGAGCGTCAGCACCCCGCGCTGGGTCCGCTCCCAGTCGACCCTGGGCAGGGCGAAGTCGGGATCGGCCGCCGTGTTCTCGGCCATCTCCGACAGCGCCGCCGCCTCGAGCCTGAGATCCATCTCCAGCCGCACCGACCGCGCCAGCGTGTCGACGATCGCCACCGGACGAAGCCGCCGCGTGACCGGCGCCACCGCCTCGATCAGCCGCGCCGCCAGATAGAAGGCGTCGAGATCGCGCTTGAACCGCAGCTCCACGTCGGGCCGCAGCACCTTGACCGCGACGTCGCGCTCCTCGCCGTCGCGGGTGCGCACCCGCGCCCTGTGGACCTGGGCGATCGAGGCCGCCGCCACCGCGTCGCCGAACGAGACGTAGAGCGTCTCCAGCGGCTTGCCGAGGCTCTTGGCGACCATCTCGCGCGCCAGCACCGAGGAGAACGGCTCGACCCGGTCCTGCAGCGCCTCGAGATCGTCGGCCATGGCGCGCCCGACCACGTCCGGTCGCGTCGCCAGGAACTGCCCGAGTTTGACATAGGACGGCCCGAGCCGGTTGAGCGCCCGGCTCGCCCGCGCCCCGCGCGACGTGCCCTCGGCGTCCCTGCGCTCGATCAGCCCGGCCGCCCACAGCACCAGCCGGCCGATCGCCGGCGGGTCCGGCGGCGCCATCGCCGTCAGCACGCCCTCGCGCACCAGAACCCAGCCCGCGCGCGCCAGACGCCCCAGCGAAGCGATCGCTCTGGTCATCGTCTCAGATCTTCCAGCCGGAGTGCAGCGCGGCGATACCGCCGGTGTAGTTGGTGTAGTCGACCCGAGCGAACCCGGCGTCGCGGATCATCTGCGCGAACTTCTCTTGGCTCGGGAACTTGCGGATCGATTCCACGAGATAGCGATAGGGTTCGCCGTCGCCGGCGATCACCTTGCCCATCACCGGGATCAGGTTGAACGAGAACGCGTCGTAGATCCTGTCGAGCACCGGCAGCGTGACCGCCGAGAACTCCAGCACCAGCAGTCGCCCGCCCGGCTTGAGCACCCGGTGAGCCTCGCGCAGCGCCTTGTCGATGCGCGGCACGTTGCGGATGCCGAAGGCGATCGTATAGGCGTCGAAGCGATTGCTCTCGAACGGCAGCTCCTCGGCATTGGCCTCGACGAAGTCGAGATTGGCCGAGAGCCCGCGCTTCTCCGCCCGCTCGCGCCCGACGCCGAGCATCGAGGCGTTGATGTCGGAGACCGTGACCTTGGCCTTGCGATCGGACTTCTCGACGATGCGGAAGGCGATGTCGCCGGTGCCGCCCGCCATGTCGAGCACCTCGTAGGGGCGGCGGCCGATCTTGGGCGGCGACAGCTTGGCCACCATCGCGTCCTTCCACAGCCGATGCAGCCCGCCCGACATGACGTCGTTCATGACGTCGTAGCGGCTCGCCACCTTGTGGAACACGTCGTCGACCAGATGCTGCTTCTCCTCGAGCGGCACTTGCGTGAAGCCGAACGAGGCGGTCGCGCCCGAGGCGTCGGGCCCGCCGATCGGGGCCTCCGCGCGCGGAGTGGAGGCGGACGTTGCAGCGGCGGGATCGTGCGACATGGGAAGGCTCCGTGATTGCGCCGGACCATAGCCGAAGCGCGGCCGGGAAGCCAATGCCGCGAGCGTCCCCCGCTCACGCCCCTTCCGCCGGCCTCAGCGCCTCGAGCCGGGCGAGCGCCGCCGCCGAGAACGGCGTCGACCGCCGAGTGGCGTCGTCGACCAGCACCACGACCGACGTCGCCCGCGCGCACGGCCGTTCGTTCTGGAACAACACCTGTTCGATGCCGATCGACGACCGCCCGATCCGCGTGACGCGCGAGCCGATCTCCACCGTGCCCGGCCACAGGATCTCGGCGAGGAGATCGATCTCGATCCGCGCCAGCACGAAGGACTGCCCCGGCTCGGCGAGCGCGTTCTCGCCCAGGATCATCTCGACCCGTCCGGTCTCGAAGAAGGTTGCGAAGACGGCGTTGTTGACGTGTCCCTGCCGATCGGTGTCGCCGTAGCGCAGCTTGTCGAATGCCCGCGCGGGAAACGAGGCGAGGGGAGGGAGGTCGGTCATGCGAGGCTCCGCCGGCCCCGGGCGAACTCGCGCCGCCGGGGCCTCTCGGCGCGGGGCCATCATCGCCGCGCCGTGCCCCGTTTCGTCAAGAGCCTGACGGACCCGTCACGCCTTCTTGAGGAACTCGGTGCGCAGGACCAGGCCCTTGACCTTCTCGGCGTTGCACTCGATCAGGTCCGGGTCGCCGGTCAGGCGGATGTTCTTCACCAGCGTGCCGCGCTTCAGCGTGGTCGAGGTGCCCTTGACCTTGAGATCCTTGATCAGGGTCACGCTGTCGCCGTCGGCCAGGATGTTGCCGTTGGAATCGCGGGTCTCGTCGGACATCGGAAGCCTCGCCGGTTGCCCCGGTCACGTCGCGCGCCGGTGTCGAAAAACGAAAAAGCCGCCCGAAGGCGGCTTTTCGCGGGAACTCCCTCCGAGGAGGAAGTGGTGGGCGCAACAGGATTCGAACCTGTGACCCGCTGATTAAGAGTCAGCTGCTCTACCAACTGAGCTAAGCGCCCATCCTCGCTCGACCGGGGCGGAACCACCGGCCGCGACGGGGCTTTCTATAGCGGGGTCGGCGGCGGGATGCAACAGGCGGCGGCGAGTTTCTTCCAAAG
>JBEOKB010000024.1:0-10293 GCA_040275425.1 Siculibacillus sp.
ATCTCGTTGATTGCAAACCATCATCACTGCGTTCCTTGCGTAGCTCCGGGCGGTCGTCGGTCGAGGACGTCCACCGGACCCGGCAATCGGCGTCGCCTTCCGGGACGTCGGCCCTTTCCCAGCCCGTCGGCGGGGGGGCGGCGTGCGTTCGCGCCTCGCCGATGTCCACTGGACATCGGCGTCCTGCTTCGCGAGCGAAGCAGGACCGTCGCTCACCCATTCACCCGCGTCGCCGAGGCTATGATCGGTTTGGTGCGGAGTTGCTGGATGATGCGGGTCAGGTGCTTCAGGTCCCACACTTCCAGGTCGATCAGGATCTCGTGGAAGTCGGCCGCCTTCGGGATCATCTTGATGTTGTCGATGTTGCCGTCGTTCTCGGCGATCACCACCGCGATCTGGGCGAGCGAGCCCGGCTCGTTCAGTGAATTCAAGGTTATGCGCGCGGGGAAGCGCGAGGGCTTCAACGGGTCGATGTCCCAGCGCACGTCGAGCCAGCGGGCGGGCTGATCGTCGAACTCCTTCAGCGCCGGCGACTGGATCGGGTAGACGGTGATGCCCTCGCCCGGGGTCAGGATGCCGACGATGCGGTCGCCCGGCACCGCGCCGCCGTTGGGGGCGAAGCGCACCGGCAGATCGCCCGAGAGGCCGCGGATCGGGATCGAGGTGCGGTCGTCGGAGCCGCCGTCGGGGACGCGGAACTTCATCACGCCCGAGGCCGAGGCGGCATCGAACCAGCCCTCGCCGCTCGGGCGCGGCGTGGGGGCGCGGCCGTCGAACAGCTCGGGGTGGACGGCGCGCAGCACGCTGTCGGAGGCGATCTCGCCGCGTCCGACAGCCGCCAGCACCTCGTTCGCCGAATTGTGGCCGAGGCGGTGGATGGCGCTCGCCAGCGTCGCATCGGAGAAGGGCTTGCCGATGCGCTCGAAGGCGCGCTCGAGGATCTGGCGACCGAGGCCGCCGAACTGCTTCCTCACCGCCTCGCGGGTGGCGCGGCGGATGGCGGCGCGGGCCTTGCCGGTCACGGCGATCTGCTCCCAGGCGGCGGGGGGCACCTGCGCCTTGGAGCGGATGATCTCGACCTCGTCGCCGTTGGCGAGTTCGGTCATCACCGGCTTGACCCGACCGTTGACCTTGGCGCCGACGCAGGTGTTGCCGACGTCGGTGTGGACGGCATAGGCGAAGTCGATCGGGGTGGCGCCGCGCGGCAGGGCGATGATCTTGCCCTTGGGGGTGAAGCAGAACACCTGATCCTGGAACAGCTCGAGCTTGGTGTTCTCGAGGAACTCCTCGGGGTTGAGGTTGGGGTCGTTGAGGCGCTCGATGGTCTCGCGCAGCCAGGCATAGGCGCCCGATTCCTTCGACAGATCGACGATCGAGCGGCCGCCGCGCAGGCGATCGCCGTCCTTGTAGAGGGCGTGGGCGGCGATGCCGTATTCGGCGAAGCGGTGCATCTCCTCGGTGCGGATCTGCAGCTCGACGCGCTGGCGACCCGGGCCGACCACGGTGGTGTGGATCGAGCGATAGTCGTTCTGCTTCGGGGTGGAGACGTAGTCCTTGAAGCGGCCGGGGACCATCGACCACGTGGTATGGACCACGCCGAGGGCGTGGTAGCAGTCGTGCAGGCTCTCGACGACGAGGCGGAAGCCGTAGATGTCGGAGAGCTGCTCGAAGCTGAGGCCCTTGCGCTGGACCTTGGTGAAGATCGACCACGGCTTCTTCTCGCGGCCCTTGACCTTGACCGGGATGCCGTCCGAGCCGAGCTTTTCCGACAGCGCCTGTTCGATCGCCGGGATGAGGTTCTTGTTCTCCTCGCGCAGGAGATCGAGCCGGGTGACGATCGAGGCGTAGGCCTCGGGCTGGAGATTGCGGAAGGAGAGATCCTCCAGCTCCTCGCGGATGTTCTGCATGCCCATGCGGCCGGCGAGCGGCGCATAGATCTCCATCGTCTCCTCGGCGATGCGGATGCGCTTGTCGTCGCGCATGTGGTGCAGCGTGCGCATGTTGTGGAGGCGGTCGGCGAGCTTGACCAGGAGCACACGCACGTCGGCGGCGACCGCCAGCAGCAGGCGACGGAAGTTCTCGGCCTGCTCGGTCTTCTTGGAGACGAAGTCGAGCTTCTGCAGCTTGGTCAGGCTCTCGACCAGCTCGGCGATCTCGGCGCCGAACTTCTTCTCGATCTCGGCCTTGGTGGCGTCGGTGTCCTCGATGGTGTCGTGCAGCAGCGCGGTGACGATGGTGGCATCGTCCATGCGCATGTCGGTGAGGATGGCCGCGACTTCGAGGGGATGGGAGAAGTAGGGATCGCCCGAGGCCCGCTTCTGCGGGGCGTGCTTCATCATCGCGTAGACGTAGGCCTTGTCGAGCAGGCTCTCGTCACACTTCGGATTGTAGCGCTTGACCCGTTCGACGAGTTCGTATTGCCGCATCATGGGGCGATCGGGGCCTCGGTTCTCTGGTTCCCTCTTCTTCCCCGGCGCGGCAATCGCGGAACGAGGTCCGCGAAGCGACGCCGAAGAGGGCAGACGCCTGTTCTAGCGCACCTTTCGCCATCGGCGCCACAGGGCAGGCACGAGAACGAGGCATGCGATCGAGGCGGTGCGACCTCTCGCCCCGGCGATGCGAGGGGCCGGACACGCGAACGCCCGCGAGGCGCGGGCGTTCGACCAGATCGAAAACGGGGGAAGGACGATCAGTCCTCCTCCTCCTTGTCCGGCGGAACGAGACCCTCGAGGCCGCGCAGCAGCTCTTCTTCCGACATGCGGTCGAACTGCATCTCGGCGTCGTCGTCGGAGGTGGGGGCGGCGACCATCGGGACGGCCTCCGGCTCCGGCTCGTCGACTTCGACGAACTTCTGAAGGGAGTGGATGAACTCCTCGTTCAGGTCTTCGGGGCTGATGGTCTCGTCGGCGATCTCGCGCAGGGCGACGACCGGATTCTTGTCGTTGTCGCGGTCGATGGTGATCGGCGAGCCGGACGAGATCATGCGAGCCCGGTGGCTGGCCAGCAGCACCAGCTCGAAGCGGTTCTCCACCTTGTCGATGCAGTCTTCGACGGTGACGCGCGCCATTCTTCTCTCCTCGGGGGGCAATTCGAAGGCGGAGACATAAGCCCAGTCGCGCGGAAAAGCAACGCCGAAGCGCAATCGACGCGAACCGCCCGTACGCGCCCGCCCCTCACCGGTCGCCTCGGGCCGGCTCGGGCCGCCGGCACGACTTCGAAAAGCCACTGGTCTTCGGCGAAGAAGCGCGGTATTCTCAGTTGCAATGCAGTTCATTCCGTCGTGTTTTCATCAAATTGCATCGAATTGAAATTCACCTCGGCCGAGCTGCAGCAATTACCCGTCTCGCCAGCCGCATTTCAAAAACAGAAAGCTGCGGGACATCCCCCTCCCATTACGGAAGACGGACCACATGCTCGATCCTCGCGAAAAAATCGCGCTGTTCATCGACGGCGCGAATCTGTACGCCACGTCCAAGGCGCTCGGATTCGACATCGACTACAAGCGCCTTCTCAGCGAATTCAAGTCCTCGAGCTATCTGCTCAGAGCCTTCTATTACACCGCCCTGATCGAAGATCAGGAGTACTCCTCGATCCGCCCGCTGATCGATTGGCTCGACTACAACGGCTACAAGGTCGTGACCAAGCCGACCAAGGAGTTCTTCGATTCGACCGGACGCCGCAAGATCAAGGCGAACATGGACATCGAACTGGCGGTCGACGCCATGGAGATGGCCGACCACGTCGATCACGTGATTCTGTTCTCCGGCGACGGCGACTTCCGCCGACTGGTCGAGGCGATCCAGCGCAAGGGCAAGAAGGTGTCGGTGATCTCGACGCTGCAGACCCAGCCGCCGATGATCGCCGACGACCTGCGCCGTCAGGCCGATCACTTCATCGATCTGGCCAATCTGCAGGGTCGAATCGGCCGCGATCCGTCCGAGCGCATGGCGCGCATGGCCGAGCGCGAGGCGCAGCGCCGGGCGGCGGAGCGCGACGAAGAGGAGTACGACGAGGAGGGTTGATCTTCCCGTCGGCATCCGTCACCACGCATCGAGGGAACCGGGGCTTCGCGCCCCGGTTTTCGTTCGCCGTCCGCTCGGAGACCCGCCATGCCGCCCCGCGCCGCGTCCACGCCGCTCGACCCCGCCCGCGACTGCCCGACCTGCCCGCGTCTCGTCGCGTTTCGCCACGAGTGGCAGGGGCGCGAGCCGACGTGGTTCAACGGGCCGGTGCCGAGCTTCGTCGGCACCTCCCCTCGCCTGCTGATCGTCGGGCTGGCGCCAGGGGTGCGCGGGGCGAACCGCACCGGGCGGCCGTTCACCGGCGACTACGCGGGCGACCTGCTCTACGAGACGCTCGCCGACTACGGCTTCTCGAATGGCACGTTCCGGGCCGATCCGAACGACGGGCTCACGCTGACCGGCGCGCTGATCACCAACGCGGTCAGGTGCGTGCCGCCGGAGAACAAGCCGACGCCCTCGGAGATCCACGCCTGCCGCCCCTATCTCGTCGCGACGCTTGCGGCTTACCCGACGCTCACCGACGTGCTGGCGCTGGGGCGGGTGGCGCACGAGACGTTCCTGCGCACGGTCGGGGCCAAGCTCACCGCGCATCCGTTCGCGCACGGGGCGATCCACCGGCTCGCAAACGGGCTGCGCCTCCACGACAGCTACCACTGCTCGCGCTACAACACGAACACGGGGCGGCTGACGCGCGAGATGTTCCGCGACGTGTTCGACGGGATCAGGGACGCGGTGGGGTGAGTGGCGACCGGCCGGTTCCGTGAGGGACGTCCGAGGCGGCCATGGGCGCCGCGCGGTGCAATTCGCATGCGCTCATTGCACCCTACGGCCGAGGCGTCCACCTCACTCGCGATACTTCATGATCCGCGACTTCTCCCGGTTCCATTCGCGTTCCTTCTCCGTCTCGCGCTTGTCGGCGGCGTTCTTGCCCTTGGCGAGCGCGAGCTGGATCTTGGCGCGACCCTTTTCGTTGAAATGGATGTCGAGGGGGACGAGCGTCATGCCGTCGCGCTCGACCGCGCCCATCAGCTTGTTGATCTCCTTGCGGTGCAGGAGCAGGCGGCGGGGGCGGCGGGTCTCGTGATTGAAACGATTGGCCTGGAGGTATTCCGGGATGTAGCAATTGTAGAGGAACAGGTCGTTGCCGTAGGGCGCGGCATAGGCGTCGGTGATGTTCGAGCGGCCGCCGCGCAACGACTTGATCTCGGTGCCGGTCAGCGCGATGCCGGCCTCCCAGGTATCGACGATGTGGTAGGAGAAGCGTGCCTTGCGGTTCTCGGCGGCGAGCCGATGGCCGCCGCCCTTGGGAGCGGTCATCGGTCTCGTCCTCTCAGAGAATGCCGGCGAACTTCGCCGCCGCTTCGAGTTCGGCCTGGACGCCGGCGGAGGCTTCCACCAGCGGCAGGCGAAGTTCGTTTGCCATCAGGCCGAGGCGCGAGGCGAGGTACTTCGGCCCGGCCGGGTTCGGCTCCAGGAACATGGCGCGATGCAACGGCATCAGCCGGTCCTGGTACTCGAGCGCCTTGACGTAGTCGCCGGCCAGCGTCGCCGCCTGGAACTCCGCGCACAGCTTCGGCGCGACGTTGGCGGTCACCGAGATGCAGCCGACGCCGCCCATGGCGTTGAAGCCGAGAGCGGTCGCGTCCTCGCCGGAGAGTTGGACGAAGTCCCGGCCCGACGACATGCGCTGGAAGGCGGGACGGGCGAGATTGCCGGTCGCGTCCTTGACGCCCTTGATGTTGCGGCCGTTCTCGAAGAGACGAGTCATGGTCTCGACCGAGATGTCGACCACCGAGCGCGGCGGGATGTTGTAGATGATGATCGGAATGCCGATGGCGGCGTCGATCGCCATGAAGTGGCGATAGAGGCCCTCCTGGCTCGGCTTGTTGTAATAGGGCGCGACGACGAGGACCGCGTCCGCCCCGGCCTTCTCGGCATGGGTGGCGAGATCGATCGCCTCGGCGGTGTTGTTGGAGCCGGCGCCGGCGATCACCGGCACCTTGCCCTTGGCCACTTCCACGACCAGCTCGACCACGCGCTTGTGCTCGACGTGCGACAGCGTCGGGCTCTCGCCGGTGGTGCCGCAGGGCACGACGCCGTTGGAGCCTTCCGCGATCTGCCAGGCCACGAAGTTCTGCAGGGCTTTCTCGTCGACGCGCCCGTTCTGGAACGGCGTGACGAGTGCGGTGATCGAGCCCTTGAACATCGTGGTACCCTTTCGGAACCTGAAAAAGCCGCAAGTGGCGGCGCATGATCCCGTGCGAGACGGACGAGAAATCGCCCTGCCGTCGATTTCGGCGGGCGGGCGGCGACAATAGTCCCCCTCGACGCGCAACTCAAGCCGAACCGGGGCGGGATGCGCATGTGGCGGTGTAAGGCTTTGTTCACTCTGACCCCCATAGGGTCGGAGACGATGTCCGGACGTCGACGGCGCCCCTCCCCCGAGGGCAGCGTCGTTCTTCGTATTGGTGCGGGGGCGAGCGCGCGGGGGACGTGCGGCCGACCCCGCGACGATGGTGGGCGGATCGAGGAGACGGTGATGTTCGCGACGGCTCGACGGATCGTTCGAAGCGTGCTGCCGAAGATGGCGGCGCTCGCCGCGACGGTGGTCGTGGCGATGCCGATCTCGGCACGGGCGCAAGACCTGTCGCGGGCGCTGGCGGCAGCGCAACGCGGCGACGTCGCCGCCGTCAACGGGATGCGCGGCGACCTCGACCGGGTCGATCAGAAGATCGTCGACTGGTATCTGATCCGCATGGGCTCCGGCCTGCCGTCCCAGGCGATCACCGCCTTCGCCATCGCCAATCCGACGTGGCCGGACCCGGAGTTCTTCCGCCGCCGCGCCGAGCAGGCGCTGGAGAAGGAGAACCCCTCGCCCGACGACGTGATCGGGGCGTTCCAGGGGTCGCGACCCTATTCCAATCGCGGGCGCATCCTGCTCGCGCGCGCGTTGGTGGCCAAGGGGCGCAAGGCGGACGCGGCGCAGTGGGCGCGCTACGCCTATCGCGACGACAAGCTGACCGACGACGAGGCGAGCATTCTCGAGAACGAGTTCGGCTCACTGCTGCAGCCGGGCGACTTCAAGGCGCGGTTCGACATGGCCCTGCTCAAGGGGCGCGCGGGCGACGCGATGCGGGCGGCGCGTAAGCTCGGTGGCGGCTACGAGGCGCTGGCACGGGCGGGGCTGGCGGTCGAGAAGAAGGAATCGAACGCCGGGTCGCTGCTCGACGCGGTGCCGGGCGGGCTGAAGAGCGACCCGGCCTACCTGTTCGCGCGCGCCCAGTACGCGCGGCGGGCCGAACGGTGGAAGGAGGCGGCGGATCTCCTGATCCAGGCGCCGAAGGATCCGCGCCTTCTCGGCCGACCCGACGAGTGGTGGGAAGAGAAGCGCATCGTCAGCCGCAAGCTGCTCGACATGGGCGACGCCAAGACCGCCTACAGGGTGGTGCTCGGGCATGCCGGGTCGACGCCGGCCAATCAGGCCGAGGCCGATTTCCACATGGGCTGGTACGCGCTGCGCTTCCTCAAGGACGCGCCGGCGGCGATGCGCCATTTCGCGGCGGTGGCCGAGGATTCGGCGAAGCCCGTGACGCGGGCGCGCGCCTACTACTGGATGGGCCGCGCGGCGGAGGCGGGCGCGGGCGGCTCGGCCAACGAGTTCTATCGCAAGGGCGCCGAATTCGGCTTCACCTTCTACGGCCAGATGGCGCGGGCCAAGCTCGGCTCGTCCGATCTGGGCATCTCGCGCACGGTCTCGCCCAACGCCGCCGACCGGGCGGCGATGGAGCGCGACGACCGGTTCGAGGCGATCCGGCGGCTGGGCAAGCTCGGGCGGCGCGATCTCGCCACGGTGTTCTACAAGCACATGGCCGAGACCCTGCCGACGGCGGGGCAGATCGCGGCGGTGATCGAGATCGCCGAGAAGCAGGGCTGGACCAATCTCGCCGTCACCGCCGGCAAGGCGGGGGCGCAGCGCGGCATGGACATGCAGGCGATGGCCTTCCCGATCGGCGTCAATCCGAACGTCGACACCTCGGGGCTCGAGCGGGCGCTGGCCTTCGCGATCATGCGCCAGGAGAGCGAGTTCAATCAGTCGGTGATCTCTTCGGCCGGGGCGACCGGCATCTTCCAGGTGATGCCCGACACCGGGCGCGACGCGGCCAAGATGCTCGGCATCGGCTACGACGCCAACGCCTGGCGCAATGATCCGGCCTACAACATCCGGCTCGGCTCGGCCTACGTCGCCAATCTGGTCAAGAACTACGACGGCAACTACGTGATGGCGATCGCCGGCTACAACGCCGGTCCGGGCCGCATCCGCGACTGGGTGCGCGACTACGGCGATCCGCGCACGGGTCAGGTCGACATCGTCGACTGGATGGAGCGCATTCCGTTCTCGGAGACGCGCAACTACGTCCACCGCGTGCTCGAGAACCTCCAGGTCTACCGGTTCCGCATGGACGGGCGCAAACTCGAGCTGGCGCAGGATCTCCAGCGCGGCATCGGCGCGCGCGCGCCGACCGGGTCGACGCCGGCGGCGAAGTCGGGCGGCATCGGCTCGTGGTTCGGCGGCGACTGATCGTCGTCCGGCCGGGTCGCGCCGGGCTCGACGAGAGGCGCCCTTGCGCGGGCGCGGGCGAGACGACACTGTCGGCGGCGGTTCGGGATCGGCCCGACCACGCGCGACGGAGCCGCCCTTGATCCCCTCCCCCACCGATCCCGCCGCGCCGAGCGGCATCGCCTTCGGACCCACCACGCTCGACGCGCTCGGCACGCCCTACCGGCCGTTCCGCTTCTTCGCCGCCGACGGACTGGTGCTGGCGGGGCGCGACTACGCGGCGACGACCCCGAGCGATCGGCGGCCGGTGGTGTGCCTGCCGGGGCTCACCCGCAACTCGCGCGACTTCGAGCCGGCGGTGGCGCGACTGGTGGCGGGCGGCGACGCGTCGCCAGCGCGGCGCTGCGTCACCTTCGATTTCCGCGGACGCGGCGCATCGCAGTACGCCGGCGATCCGGCGCAGTACACGCCGTTGCAGGAGCTCACCGACACGTTGCTCGGGCTGAGGGCGCTCGGGATCGGCGAGATCACCGCCTTCGGCACTTCGCGCGGCGGCATCGTCACCATGCTGTCCGGGCTGGTGGCGCCGGGGCTGGTCAAGGCGGCGGTGCTCAACGACATCGGCGCCGTGGTCGACATCGCCGGACTGATGCGGATCAAGGGCTACGTCGGGCGGGCACTGCCGAAGGGGCTGGAATGGGCACAGCTCGCCGCGCTGTTGGCGAGCGCCAACACCGGGGTCTATCCGCGTCTCGACGCGGCCGGGTTCGAGCGCTACGCGCGACGGCTGTGCCGCGACGTCGGCGGGCGCCCGGCGATGGACTACGACCCGGCGATCGCGCTCGGCTTCGCCGCCTTCGACGAGGCGACGCCGATGCCGGATCTGTGGGCGCCGTTCGAGAGCCTCGTCGGCGTGCCGACGCTGGTGGTGCGCGGCGGGCTGTCCGATCTTCTCTCGCGGGAGACGGTCGAGGAGATGAAGCGGCGCCATCCCGGATGCGAGGCGATCGAGATCGCCGACGAGGGTCATG
The DNA here is from genome assembly GCA_040275425.1 of Siculibacillus sp. Classification (GTDB taxonomy): domain Bacteria; phylum Pseudomonadota; class Alphaproteobacteria; order Rhizobiales; family Ancalomicrobiaceae; genus Pinisolibacter. The sequence continues at coordinate 9,612 of JBEOKB010000024.1, forward strand.
CGCCGCTGTTCGAGGACGCGGCCTCGCTCGACGCGCTCACCGGCTTCCTCGACCGGGTCGGGGCGTGAGGGATCGCGCATCGGGCGGTCGAGACGACGACGGCCGCCCGAGGGGCGGCCGTCGCATCTTCTTGCGCGCGGGGGCGGTCGGAGCGAGCGCCGGAACTCACGAGCTGGTCGGCACGTCGCCGGCATCGACCCGCTTGGAGAACTCGGTCTGGCGACCATCGGCCAGCAGCTTGGCCTGACCGATCCAGTCCTCCCGCTCGATACGGCCCTGGAAGGCGAGGAACGACCCGACCCAACGGGCGTTCTCCGGTGTCCAGGCGGCGATCTGGTGGAAGTGCCAGATGCCGAGCCCGTGCAGACGGGACTCGTTCTGGCGACCGATGCCCTTGATGCGCTTGAGGTCGTCGGCCTTCTCCGCGACCGGGGCGGCGAGACCGACCGGGCGAGCGCCGATCGCATCGGCCTCGGCGGCGCGGCTCTTGTCGGCTTCGGCGATGGCGGGGCCCTCGTGGGCGACCACCTCGACCGGAGCGGGAACCTCGGGCGCGGAAGGCGGCGCGGCCGGGGTCACGACCGGAGCCGGGGCCTCGACGACGGTCGGCACCTGAGCCGGGGGCGCTACGACGGCCGGGGCGGGTGTGGCGACCGGCGCGGGCGTCGCCGGGGTCGTGGCC
>JBEOKB010000025.1:0-6506 GCA_040275425.1 Siculibacillus sp.
GCCGCCGGAGAGCCGCGCCAGCGCCCACGCCGCCGCCTCGCGCACCACCGCCGACGGATCGTCGAGCCGCGCCGCGACCGCCGCGACGAGATCTCGCTCGCCCGAATTGCCGATCGCGATCAGCACGTTGCGTGAGAACCGCTCGTGCCCGATCCGCTTGACCGGCGAGCCCGCGAACAGCGCTCGAAACCCGGTGTCGTCGAGCGCGACCAGGTCGGCGAGCCTCGGCCGCACCAGTTCCTCCCGCGCGATCAGCTTCGCCTCGCCGGTGGGCGTGGCGAACTTGTTCCACGGACACACCGCCAGACAGTCGTCGCAGCCGTAGATCCGATCGCCCATCTGCGCGCGGAATTCTTCCGGGATCGGTCCGGCGTGCTCGATGGTGAGGTAGGATAGGCACCGCCGCGCGTCGATTTCGCGCGGACGCGGAAAGGCCGCCGTCGGGCAGGCGTCGAGACAGGCCCGACACGAGCCGCAATGGTCGTCCTCCGGTCGGTCGGCCACGAGCTCGAGCGAGGTGAAGATCGAGCCGAGGAAGAACCACGACCCCAGCCGTCGCGAGGTGGCCAGCGTGTTCTTGCCGATCCAGGCGAGCCCGGCGGCGCGCGCCAACGGCTTCTCCATCACCGGTGCGGTGTCGACGAACACCTTCAGCTCGCACGCCACGCCCGCCCGTCGCGCCTCCGCCGCGATCTTGCCCCCGATCTCCTTGAGCCGCCCCTTGACGAGGTCGTGATAGTCGCGGTGGCGCGCATAGGCCGAGATCTCGCCCGTCCCGGCCCCGCGCGCGGCCTCGAGCGGGTTCTCGCTCGGCCCGTAGTCGAAGGCGAACACCACCACCGAGCGCACCTCGGGCCACAGCCCGCGCGGCGATCGCCGTCGATCGGCCGTCTCGGCCATCCACCCCATCGTTCCGTGGAAACCCGCGGCGAGGAAGGCGTCGAGATCGGCCCCCGCGCCCGCGAGCGCGCCGAGGTCGGCCACTCCGACGCCGGAGAAGCCGAGCCGCTCCGCTTCCGCGTCGATCACGCGGCGCACCCGCGCGGAAAATGCCTCGGCACTCCCCGCGCCGATCATCAGTTGCGGTCTTCCGGCAACTGCGGCAGCGCCTGGAACTCGATGCCCTCCTCGGCCAGGGTCTGCACCTCTTCCGCCGTCGCCTCGCCGTAGATGCCGCGATGCTCGACCTCGCCGTGGTGCATCCGCCGCGCCTCCTCGGCGAACCTGTCGCCGACATAGGTGGCGTTCTCGGTCACCTTCTTGCGGATCTCGCGCATCGCCTCGAGCATCATCTTCTGCGTCCGGTCCGGCATCATCACCGCCTGACGCTTCGTGCCCTCGGCCGGCTCGTCCCGGTTTTCGCGCTCCTCGCGCCCGCGCCCCGACTGCACGCTCGGCGCCATCAGCCCGCGCGTCACCGCGACCGACCCGCACACCGGGCAGCTCACCAGCCCCGCCGCCACCTGCTCGTCGAAGTCGGCCGACGACCGGAACCAGCCCTCGAAGCCGTGCTCGCGATCGCACACCAGCGTGTAGTGGATCATGACGAGCTCCCCTGCCCGATTGTTTCGACCACGAACGGCCGATCGTGGCGGAGCGCCGGCACCCGTCCTCGCACCGCCGCGACCTCGTCCATGTCGACGTCGGCGACGATCACCCCCGGCGTGGCGCCGCCCTCGGCGACGACCCGTCCCCACGGATCGATGATCAGCGCGTGCCCGTAGGTCTCGCGCCCGTTCTCGTGCCGCCCGGCCTGCGCCGCCGCGAACACCCATGCCCCGTTCTCGATCGCCCGCGCCCTGAGCAGCGTGTGCCAATGCGCCTCGCCGGTCGGCCGGGTGAAGGCCGCCGGCACCGCCAGCATCGTCGCCCCGCCCTGTTGCGCCAGCGCGCGGAAGAGATGCGGGAAGCGCAGATCGTAGCAGATCGCCAGCCCGAGCCGCCCCCACGGCAACTCGACCGTCACCGCCCGATCGCCCGCCACGTAGCGCGCGCTCTCCCGGTAGACCTCGCCGTTGGCGAGCTGCACGTCGAACAGATGGATCTTGTCGTAGCGCGCGGCGATCTCGCCCGTCGGCGCGATCACGAAGGCGCGGTTGGCCGCCCTCGTCCCGTCGCCGACCCGGATCGCCAGACTGCCGAGATGGAGATGAAGGCCGAGCTCGCGCGCGAGACCCCGCGCATGCGCCAGCGTGGCGTCGTCCGCCTCTTCGCGCAGCGTCGCGAACAGCCGCTCCGGGTCCTCGTCCATGATGCCGGTGGTCTCCGGCGTCTGGACGTAGACCGCGCCCTTCGCCGCCGCCTCCCGCACCAGCGCGTCCATCGCCGCGATGTTCTCCGCGATCGAGCGCGACGAGGTCATCTGAACGAGAGCGGCGCGAAACTGGGTCATGGGTGCGTCTCCGCCGGACGGCAGCGCCGCCCGGTCGTTCGGTCAGGCCGTCTCGCCGGCGAGCAGGCGATCGAGACCGCCGCGATGATCGAGGTCGTGCAGATCGTCGCAGCCGCCGACGTGGGTCGTGCCGACGAAGATCTGGGGGAAGGTGTTGCGGCCCGAGACCTTGATCATCTCGGCGCGGAAGTCCGGGTTCGCCGTCGCGTTGCGCTCCTCGAACGCCACGCCCTTGGCCTTCAAGAGCGCCTTGGCGGCGGTGCAGTAGCCGCAGAAGTCGCGGGTGTAGATCAATACGTGCGGTGCGGCCATCGCTCGGACCCTCGTTCTTCGGCGCAGCGGTCTGCCGTCGTTCATATCGTGATCGGCCCTCCCGGGGCAACCCGCGCGAAGGTGAGCACGTCGACCGTCCGCGCCCCCGCCCGTCGCAGCGCCCGCGTCGCCGCGCTCGCCGTCGCTCCCGTGGTCAACACGTCGTCGATCAGCACCACCCGCCGCCCCTCGATCACCCCGCGGTGCGACACCGGCACCCGGAACGCGCCGCGCACGTTGGCCGTCCGCTCCGCCTCGCTCAGCCCCACCTGCGAGCGCGTCGCCCGGATGCGCAGGAGCGCCGCCGGATCGACCGGCACGCCCGAGATCCGCCCGACCTCGCGCGCGATCATCGCCGCCTGATTGAACTTGCGCACCCACAGCCGCGACCGGTGCAGCGGCATCGGCACCAGGATCTCCGCCTCGCCGAGCAGATCCGCCCCCGCCCGCGCCGTCATCCGCCCGATCGGCTTCGCCAGTTCGGTGCGGTCGTGGTACTTGAGCCCGTGCACCAGATCACGCGCCACGTCCTCGTAGATCACCGCCGCCCGGGCCCGATCGAACACCGGCGGCGTGGCGATCGCCTCCGCCGACAGCGCGCCCTCCCCGATGTCGTAGCCGAACGGAATCCCGAGCCGCTCGCAATAGGGCCGCTCGATCGGCTTCAGCCGTGCCCAGCACGCCCCGCACAGCGCATGCGGTCGATCGACCGGCCGCCGACAGGCCGTGCACACCGGCGGCAGGATGAGATCGAGCCCGGCCCGGCCCAGCCGCCGCGCCGCCCCGAACAGGAGCCCGACCGCCGCCCGCGCTCGCTCGGCCCCGCTCGGCCCCGCGATCTCGTCGTCCTCGACGCCCATGCGACGCCTCCCGTCCACCACGATACGCCCGCTCGTCGACGCGCGACAGACGGTCTCGCGCTTTGACGGCGCGCGCCCTCCGTGCGATGGGTTCCCCGACCTCCGGAGCCGCCATGACCACGACCCCGCCGCGCCTGTTCGACCGCGCCCTCCTCGCCGCCCGCCGCGCCCGCGCGCGCGCCCGGCCGCGTCCCGGCGCCGACTTCCTGCTCGAACGCGCGGTCGCCGACCTCGACGATCGCCTCGCCACCATCCTGCGCCGCTTCCCGCGCGCCGTCGATCTCGGCCTCGCCGCCGGTCCGGCCGCGCGCGTGCTCGCCGCGTCGGGCAAGGTCGAACACGTCCTCGTCGCCTCGCCCGACGGCGAGCGCCCCGGCGTCGACCTCGGCGTCGACGAGGAGGCCCTGCCCTTCGCCCCCGAGAGCCTGGAACTGGTCGTCTCGATGCTGTCGTTGCAGTTCGTCGACGATCTGCCCGGCACCCTCGTCCAGATCCGCCGCGCGCTCGCCCCCGACGGCCTCTTCCTCGCCGCGCTGCTCGGCGGCGCCACCCTCCACGAGCTGCGCGACGCGCTGATGGCCGCCGAGATCGAACTGAGCGGCGGCGTCAGTCCGCGCGTCGCTCCCTTCCTCGGCGTACGCGACCTCGGCGCCCTGTTGCAGCGCGCCGGCTTCACCCTGCCGGTCACCGACACCGACCGCGTCACCGTGCGCTATTCGACCATGTTCGATCTGATCGCCGACCTGCGCGCCATGGGCGCCACCAATGCTCTGGTCGAGCGTTCGCGCCGCCCCGCCTCGCGCGCGCTGTTCCTGCGCGCCGCCGAGATCTACGCCGAGCGCCACGCCGATCCCGACGGTCGCCTGCGCGCCACCTTCGAGATCGTCTCCGCCTCCGGCTGGGCCCCGCACGACAGCCAGCAGAAGCCGCTCGCCCCCGGCTCGGCCAGGATGCGCCTCGCCGACGCCCTCGAGACGCGCGAATACCCCCTCGATCCGACCGGGATCGCGGGAGAGGAGAAGCGGTGAGCGTGAGACCGGCGAAGACTCAGTAGGTTCTCATGGCGTTGGCGGCATTGTTGGCCATGTTCGACCACCGCCCGCCGAGATTGGATCCCGTCGACCCGATCGAGGCGACGACGGCGAGGAAGATGAACAGCGTCAGCAACGCGTACTCGATCGCGGTCGCCCCGCTCTCGTCGCGGAGGAGCGCGCGCAGCAGCCTCTTGGAACCGCTCGAGGTACCAATCTGCGGATCTTCCATCTCCGAGCCGGCCTTCTGGTCATCCGATCAGGTCGATCAGATGCGGGATCAGGGGTTCGTCGGCGGGTGGCATGGGGTAGTCGCGGAGTCGATTGGGCCGGACCCACTTCAGGGCCTGTCCCTCCCGTCCCACGACGAAGCCTTCCCACCGTCGGCACACCCACAATGGCATCAAGAGATGAAAATCGTCATAACGATGACTGGCGAAGGTGAGAGGCGCCAGACAAGGTGCCTTCACCGTGATTCCGAGCTCTTCGTGAAGTTCTCGGATCAGCGTGTCCTCCGGCATCTCGCCCGGCTCGACCTTGCCGCCGGGAAACTCCCACAGCCCCGCCATCGATTTTCCCGCCGGCCGCTGCGCCAGCAGCACCCGATCGTCGGCGTCGAGAAGCGCCACGGCGGCGACCAGAACGATGCGGCTCATGCCCTCAGCTCCGGTAGTCGCCGTTGATCGCCACGTATTCCTTGGTCAGATCGCAGGTATAGACGGTGTCGCGCCCCTCGCCGAGGCCGAGATCGACCCGCACGACGATGTCCCGCTGCTTCATGTGCGCCGAGGCGGCGGCCTCCGAATAGTCCGGGTCGCGCTCGCCCTCGACCGCCACCCGCACGTCGCCGAACCAGATCGCCAGCCGATCGCGCTCGGCCGGCTCGCCCGCCTTGCCCACCGCCATCACGACGCGGCCCCAGTTGGCGTCCTCGCCCGCCACCGCCGTCTTCACCAGCGGCGAATTGGCGATCGACATCGCGATCCGCCGCGCCGACGCCTTCGACACCGCACCCTCGACCGTGATCGACACGAACTTGCGCGCGCCCTCGCCGTCCTTGGCGACGTACTGCGCCAGCTCCAGCGTCAGGCTCTCGAGCCCGGCCTTGAACGCCACCAGGCGCGGGTCCGTCGCCGAGGCGATCGTCGCCTGACCGCGCGCCGCCGCCGCTCCCGTGGCGAACAGCAGCACCGTGTCCGAGGTCGAGGTGTCGCCGTCGACCGTGGTGGCGTTGAAACTGTCGACCACGGCGGCCGACACCAGCCCCTGGAGCACGTCGGCCTCGATCGCCGCGTCGGTGAACAGGAACGACAGCATCGTCGCCATGTCCGGCGCGATCATGCCCGCGCCCTTGGCGATGCCGGTGAGCTGCACCGCGACCCCGCCGAGATCGATCGTCCGCGTCGCCACCTTGGGGAAGGTGTCGGTGGTCATGATCGCCTTGGCCGCGTCGATCCACGGCTCGGCCGCCACCCGCGCCGCGGTCTCCGCCAGCACGCCCTCGAACTTGGTCGCGTCGAGCGGCTCGCCGATCACGCCGGTCGAGGCGAGGAACACCTCGCCGGGCGCGCAGCCGACGGCCCGCGCCGCGATGTCGGCGGTGATCCGCACCGTCTCGGCGCCACGTCTGCCCGTGAAGGCGTTGGCATTGCCCGAATTGACCACCAGCGCCCGCGCCCGCCCGCCCGCGAGCCCGGCCCGGCACCAGTCGACCGGCGCCGACGGGCACTTGGAGGTGGTGAACACCCCCGCGACCCGCGTCCCCGCGTCGAAGATCGCCAGCAGCACGTCGGTGCGGTTCTTGTACTTGATCCCGGCCTCGGCGGTCGCGAAGCGCACGCCCGGCACCGCCGGCGGAACGGGCAGCGAGGTCGGCGCGAGCGGAGAGACGGCGTGGGACATGAGATCGGG
>JBEOKB010000026.1:0-14530 GCA_040275425.1 Siculibacillus sp.
GGCGCCGGTGCCGCCTCCGGTGGCGCGCGCCGCGACGGCCAAGGCGGCGGCCGAACCCGAGGCGCGGCCGGGCATCCGCATCGTCCCCGGCACGGGAACGGGCACGGGCACGAGGACCCGCTGAGGCACAGACGAAACCGCCGCCCGGGAGGGTGTCCCGCGCGGCGGCGCATTCGTCCGGTCTCTCGGATCAGGGGAACATCTTGTCGATGTCGTCCTGGTCGGAATTGGCGAACATGCCGTCGACGAAGTCCTGACTGACGCCGGCTCCGCCCATCTGCGGACCGTGCAGGATGAGTTCGCGCATGCGGCGCTCGTCCTCGGTCTCCTCCTCGGGGGACTGGTCGACGTCGTCGAACTTGAGCTTGGCGGAGAGGGCGCCGAGGCGTTCCTCGATCCAGTTCAGGGTGCGAACGACCTTGCGGATGCGCTGACCGGTGATGTCCTGGAACGAGCAGGCCTCGAACACGACGATCATCTTGTCGTCGACCAGGGCCTTGAAGGCCTCCGGGTCCGAGGTGTCGGCGGCCATGATGGTCTCGGCCGCCTCCATGATCGCGGTGGTCGCGGTCTCGGTCGCCTCGACCACGGCATCGAGCTCGCGCCCGGCCTCCGGGATCTTCTCGAAGCGCATGTGGTCGGCTCGGAAGCCGCCCATCTCACGGCGCAGCGTGGCGATTTCGCCGACGATCGACTTGAACTCGTCGTGGAGCAGCGCGTCGACCCGTGCAACCGTGTCGTCGAGGGTCTCGGCCATGCGTTCGGCGAGGACCATGACGTCCTGAAGCGACAGATCGCGTCGCTCGCGCTTCAGGAAATCCACGATGCAGGCGATCTGCTCCGGTTGTGCCGGCGCCATGTGTCTTCATCCCCCTGAGTGTCGGAACCGGCGGAGATCCCCATCTGCCGCCGATCGTCGTTCCCGCGTCCTCCTCAGTCGGAGAAGACCGCCTCGATCTTGCCCTTGAGCGTCTGCGCGTTGAAGGGCTTGACGATGTAGTTGTTCACGCCGGCCTTCTTCGCGGCGATGACGTTCTCCGTCTTCGATTCCGCGGTGACCATGATGAACGGCGTCTTGGTGAGCGAGGGATCGGCGCGCACGTGCTTGAGAAGCTCGTAGCCCGTCATCGGCTCCATGTTCCAGTCGGAGATGACCAGACCGTAGCGACGGTCCTTCATCTTGCCGAGCGCCTCGGTGCCGTCGGACGCCTCGTCGACGTCGTCGAACCCGAGCTGCTTGAGGAGATTGCGAATGATGCGGATCATCGTCTTGTAGTCGTCGACCACGAGAACCGGCATCGAAAGGTCCAGCGCCATGAGTTCGTACTCCGAAACGGGCTGCGACGTCCCCTGTCGAGACGTGTCCATTCTGTCTTCTCGGAGGCTGCGGGCGACCGCCTTCGTCTGACGTTCTCCCTCGGCCCTGTCAGCAATCTAGCGCGGAGCTTCAAACATTCGGTTAATGGCAAGACGCCGTTGTTGCTCGGGATTTCACGATATCTGAGTTGTTCCGCCGCTCGCCTGCACGGGGATTCTCCTGTTCTCTCCTCATCTGGCGATCAACTGGTGGAATTCACGAAGCACACGGAAAGACGACGTTAACCCTGTCCCGCGATCTCCGCACGACCGGGCTGCGCGGCGACGGGCTTGACCGTCGGCGGCGCGCGCGGCAGGGTCGGCCGGTCCGGGCGGTCGACGTCGGCCGGCCGTTTCCCCTTTCGACTCGTCGATCGAAGGCCAGATGTCCGACCTGTCGCCCACCGGCGCCGCTCCGGCGTTTCCCACGCTCGACCTCGACGCCGTGCTGCCGGATCGCCTGCGCGGCGCCCATGTCGCCATCGGCAACTTCGACGGCGTGCATCGCGGCCATCAGGCGGTGCTGGCGGCGGCGCTCGACCGGGCGCGCGCCTCGGGGCGCCCGGCGCTGATGCTGACGTTCGAGCCGCATCCGCGCTCGTTCTTCGCGCCCGACAGGCCGGTGTTCCGACTGACCCCGCCCGCCGCCAAGGCGCGGCTGGTGGCGGCGCTCGGGCTCGACGGGCTGGTGGTGGCGCGGTTCGACCGGCCGCTCGCGGCGCTCTCGGCGGAGGACTTCGTCGCCGAGATGCTGGTCGAGCGGCTCGGCCTCGCCGGCGCGACCATCGGCTGGGACTTTCATTTCGGGCGCGGGCGCGAGGGTTCGCCCGCCTTCCTCGACGCGGCGGGGCGGCGGCACGGGTTCACCGTCGACGTGGTCGAGCCGCACGGGTGCGAAAACGGCGAGCCGGTGTCGTCGAGCCGGATTCGGGCGGCGCTGGAACGGGCCGATCTCGCCGAGGCGCACGGGCTGCTCGGCTACCGCTGGTTCGTGGAGGGCGAGATCGTCGGCGGCGACCGGCGCGGGCGCGATCTCGGCTTTCCGACCGCCAACATGCGGCTGGCGCCCGACTGCCGGCTGGCGCACGGGGTCTATGCGGTGCGCTTCACCGTCGACGGCGTCACCCGGTTCGGCGCGGCCAACTGGGGGCGGCGACCGCAGTTCGACAACGGTGCGCCGGTGCTCGAGACGCACGTGCTCGACTTCTCCGGCGATCTCTACGGCAAGCGGGCGGAGGTGACCTTCGTCTCCTACCTGCGGCCGGAGGCGAAGTTCGCCGGGCTCGACGGGCTGATCGCGCAGATGCGGCTCGACTGCGCCGAGGCGCGCGCGGTGCTCGGGGCGGTGGCGCCGGGGACGGCGCTCGACCGGGCCCTGACCGAACCGAGCGCGTCATGACCCCCTCCTCCCCCTCGCCCGAAGCGCAGGCGACGATCGTGCGCGGCATCGTCGTCATGACGATCGCCATGCTGATCGTGCCGTCGATGGACGTGCTGGCCAAGCTGCTGACGCGCGACATGCCGGGCATGGAGGTGGCGCTCGGGCGCTTCCTCGGCCAGTTCCTGGTGGCGGGGATCGTGGGCGTCGCGGTCGGCGAGGGGCGACGGCTGGTGCCGCCGAACCCGTTCGGACACGTGGTGCGCGGCCTGTTCCTGGCGGCGACGTCGCTCCTGTTCTTCACCGCGCTCGCGACCATGCCGCTGACGGACGCGCTGGCGATCGCCTTCGCCGAGCCGATGATCCTGACCGCAGTGTCGCCGTGGCTCCTGGGCGAGCGGGTGGGGGGGCGGCAGTGGGCGGCGTGCGGGATCGGCTTTCTCGGGACGCTGATGATCATCCGGCCGAGCTTCGAGCAGTTCGGCACCACCGCGCTGCTGCCGCTCGCCGCCGCCTTCACCTTCGCCGGATACCACGTGATGACGCGGCGGCTGTCGGGCCAGGGGTCGCTGTGGGCGATCCAGTTCGTCACCGGGCTGGTGGGATCGGCGGCGCTCGCGGTGGCGCTGCCGGTGGCGACGCAACTGGGGATCCTGGAGAAGGCGCCGACGATGCCGAGCGGATGGTCGCTGGTGCTGTTCCTGGGCATCGGCGTGCTGTCGTTCGTCACCCACGGCATGATCGTCAAGGCGTTCGAATTCGCGCCCGCCGCCGTGCTGGCGCCGTTCGGTTATCTCGAGATCGTGTCGGCGACGGCGCTCGGCTTCCTCGTCTTCGGCGATTTCCCCGATCCGATCACCTGGGTCGGGATCGGGCTGATCGTCGCTTCGGGCGTCACGATCGTCCACCACGAGCGGAGCAAGGGCGCGGCGAGCGCGATGCCGACCGACGGTTCGGGGAGCGGCGTGGGCTGACCGCATCGACGTATTCACGACGTACTCGGAGCGTGACGACTTGCGATGCGCGGCGTCACCGGAGGCTTCAATCGATTCGCACGATTCGAATCGACTCCGAGAACGATCCGCACTACGATCTTCCTCAAGAATTCGTAAACGGAACCTCGTCCATCGGGGGCGACGTGTCCGTCCTTTCGGGGGGTGTCGTCATGCATCGCACCGGTCTCCTCGTCTTCTCCGCTCTCGTCGCCGCGATTCCGCTCGTCGTCACCCCGGCGGAGGGCGCCGACATGCTGCGCCGTCCGATCCCGGCCGCCGAGGTCGCCATGGCGCCGGAGCACGCCTACGACTGGACCGGCTTCTATGCCGGCGCGCAGGCGGGCGGCGTGTGGGGCCGCAGCCACTGGAGCGACTTCGCCGGCGGACCGGCGTTCGACACCGACGGCGCCTCGGCGCTGGGCGGCGTGCAGATCGGCTACAACGCCCAGTGGGATCGCTTCGTGCTCGGTGTCGAGGGCGAGTTCTCCGGCTTCTCGATCAGCGGGCGCGGGCAGTGCTCCAGCACGGTGGGAACCGAATGCCGCACGCGGCAGAACTGGATCGGAGCGGCGCGGCTGCGCGGCGGCTACGCCTTCGATCGCGTGCTGTTCTACGGCACCGGCGGCGTCGCCTTCACCGACTATCGCTTCGATCAGACCGTGGGCGGGCCGCAGTCGTGGTCGGGCGGGTCTCGGGTCGGCTGGACCGCCGGGCTCGGGCTCGAATACGCCTTCGCCGACCGCTGGACGGCGGGTGTCGAATGGAAGCACTACGACTTCGGCAAGCGCACCGGTTCGGGTGGGCTCGGCCCGACCTCGGTCGGCTTCCGCGAGGCCAACGACGTGGTGGTGGCCAAGATCAACTATCGGTTCTGAGCGCGAGGCGTCGCGACGACCCGTCTTCCTGCGCGAGGCGTCGTGACGACGTCGGTCCTGCGCGAGGCGTCCGCCCCCAGGGGAGCGGGCGCCTTTTTCTCTGATGCGCCCGGTGCGCGGGGGCGGGTCGGAAACGGCCGATTTCACCGATGGGACGAAGGGCGAGCGGGTGTTCGCCCTTCCGGTTCGCGGCGTCTCCTGTTAGAACCTCGCTCCATGACTTCTCGGCGATCCGATCGAGCGGGGTTCTCGCCTCGCCACGCGTTCACGACGCGAATTATCGGCCCGGCTCCGAGCGGACGCGCCTGAGGCGCGATCGCCGGGTCCGGGCTCCACAGACGCGCGCCGACGAACGCCTGCTTCGCGGCCTTCCCGATCGCCTCCGCCCTTCGCGGCGGACCTCGAGCGATCACGAGACATTTCCGATCCGGGTGGTTCCATGACCGACAAGACCGTCGACCCCGCCGCTTCGAGCGTCGACTATTCCAAGACGCTCAATCTGCCCCAGACCGAGTTCCCGATGCGCGCCGGGCTGCCCGACAAGGAGCCGCTGATCCAGAAGCGCTGGGACGCGGAGAACCTCTACGCCGAGCTGCGGGCGAAGGCGGCGGGGCGGCCCAAGTTCGTCCTGCACGACGGCCCTCCCTACGCCAACGGCCATCTGCACATCGGCCACGCGCTCAACAAGATCCTCAAGGACGCGATCACCCGCCAGAAGCAGATGGAAGGGTTCGACAGCAACTACGTTCCGGGCTGGGACTGTCACGGCCTGCCGATCGAGTGGAAGATCGAGGAGAAGTACCGCGCGGCGGGCAAGAACAAGGACGAAGTTCCGATCAACGAATTCCGCGCCGAGTGCCGCGCCTTCGCGGAGCACTGGGTCGGCGTGCAGTCGGACGAGTTCCGCCGTCTCGGCGTGATCGGCGACTTCGAGACGCCCTACAAGACCATGGCGTTCGAGGCGGAGGCGGTGATCGCCAACGAGATCCAGAAGTTCGCCACCTCCGGCCAGCTCTATCGCGGCTCCAAGCCGGTGATGTGGTCGGTGGTCGAGCGCACCGCGCTGGCCGAGGCGGAAGTCGAGTATCAGGACCACACGAGCGACACGATCTTCGTGAAGTTCCCGGTGACGGCCGGGGACTGCGTCGGCGCGTCGGTGGTCATCTGGACGACGACGCCGTGGACGATCCCGGGCAACCGCGCCGTGTCGTTCTCGAGCCGCATCGCCTACGGGCTCTACGAGGTGACCGCCTCGCCCGAGGGCAACTGGGCCAAGGTCGGCGACAGGCTGATCCTCGCCGACAAGCTCGCCGAGGACGTCTTCAAGGCGGCCAAGGTCGTGGGCTTCGCCAAGCTGCGCGACGTCGCGGCAAAGGAACTCGGCGCGCTCGCCCTCGCCCACCCGCTCGCCGCGCTGGGCTACGATTTCACCGCTCCCCTCCTCGACGGCGACCACGTCACCGACGACAGTGGCACCGGTTTCGTCCACACCGCGCCGGGCCACGGCCGCGAGGACTTCGAGATCTGGATGCACAATGCGCGGGCGCTCGAGGCGCGCGGCATCGACACCGCCATCCCCTTCACCGTCGACGACGCCGGCTTCCTCACCGAGGACGCGCCGGGCTTCGTCGGGCGGTCGGTCATCACCGACAAGGGCGACAAGGGCGACGCCAATCCGGCGGTGATCCAGGCGCTGGTGGACGCCGGGGCGCTGTTGGCGCGCGGGCGGCTCAAGCACCAGTATCCGCACTCCTGGCGCTCCAAGAAGCCGGTGATCTTCCGCAACACGCCGCAGTGGTTCATCCACATGGACCGCGACGTCGACGGACAGGGCGACACGCTGCGCGCCCGCGCGCTGAAGGCGATCGGCGAGACCACCTTCTATCCGCCCGCCGGTCAGAACCGGCTCAACGGCATGATCGCCAACCGGCCGGACTGGGTGGTGTCGCGGCAGCGTGCCTGGGGCGTGCCGATCGCGGTGTTCCGCAATTCCAAGACCGGCGAGCTGGCGCCGGGGCCGACCTTCGCGGCCAACGCCGAGCTCGAGACGCGCGTGCACGACGCCTTCGTCGCCCACGGCGCCGACGCCTGGTACGAGGAGGGCGCCAAGGAGCGGTTCCTGGGCGGGCTGGTCGAGGACCTCTCCTCGTGGGATCAGGTCACCGACATTCTCGACGTCTGGTTCGACAGCGGATCGACCCACGCCTTCTGCCTGCGCAAGCGGCCGGACCTCAAGTGGCCGGCGGACATGTATCTCGAGGGTTCGGACCAGCATCGCGGCTGGTTCCATTCCTCGCTGCTCGAGAGCTGCGGCACCAACGGGCGAGCTCCCTACGACAGCGTGCTCACCCACGGCTTCGTCATGGCCGAGGACGGGCGCAAGATGTCGAAGTCGCTCGGCAACATCGTCAGCCCGCAGGAGGTGATCGCGCAATCGGGCGCCGACATCCTGCGTCTGTGGGTGATGACCTCCGACTATGCCGACGATCTCAGGATCGGCAAGGAGATCCTCAAGACCAACGTCGAGAGCTATCGCAAGCTGCGCAACACCCTGCGCTGGATGCTCGGCACGCTGGCTCACCATGTGCCGAGCGAAGACCCTGCCTACGCCGAGATGCCCGAGCTGGAGCGGCTGGTGCTGCATCGCCTCTGGGAGGTGTCGGAGGTGGTGAAGGCGGGTTACGCGGCCTACGACTTCAAGCGGGTGGTCGGCGCGATCGTGAACTTCATGGTGGTCGATCTGTCGGCGTTCTACTTCGACGTCCGCAAGGACGCGCTCTACTGCGATCCGATCTCCTCGGTGAAGCGGCGCGCGGCGCTGCTGGTGGTCGATCGACTGTTCGACGCGCTCACCAAGTGGCTGGCGCCGATGCTGCCGTTCACGATGGAGGAGGCGTGGGGCCATCGCCACGCGCCGTCCGATCCGACCTCGGTCCCCTCGATCCATCTCGAGCTGTTCCCGGAGATCCCGGCCGACCGGCGCGACGACGCGCTGGCGGCGAAGTGGGCCAAGGTGCGCGACATCCGGCGCGTGGTGACGGGCGCGCTCGAGGTGGAGCGCGCGGCCAAGCGGATCGGCTCCAGCCTGGAGGCCGGGCCGATCGTCCACATCGAGAACCTCGACCTGCTCGAGGCGCTCGAGGGCGTCGATCTCGCCGAGGTGGCGATCACCTCGAGCGTGCGGATCGTCACCGACGCGGCGGCGCCGGAGACGGCGTTCCGGTTGTTCGACGTGGCGGGCGTGGCGGTGGTGCCGGTCAAGCTCGACGGCGCCAAGTGCGCGCGCTCGTGGCGGATCGATCCGACCGTCGGCACGGTGCCGGGTTATCCGGGCGTGTCGGCGCGCGACGCGGCGGCGCTCGAGGAGCGCAAGGCGCGGGGGCTCGACGCATGAGCCTCTCTTCGGCAGCGCGCGCGGGACTGTGGGTGACGGGGCTCGGCTTCGTCGCCGATCAGGCCTCCAAGCTCGGCCTCCTCTACGGGGCGCGGATCGGCGAGACCGGGCCGATCGCGCTCGCGCCCTTCGCCGAGCTGCGCCTCGTCTGGAACTACGGCATCTCCTACGGCCTGTTCCAGCAGGACGGCGCGTTCGGGCGTTGGGTCCTGGTGGTGCTGGCGGTGGCGGCGAGCGTGGCCATGACGGTGTGGATGGTGCGCTCGACGTCGATGGTGCTGGCGGTGTCGCTGGGGCTGATCATCGGCGGGGCGCTCGGCAACGCGCTCGATCGGGCGTGGGCGGGGGCGGTGATCGACTTCGCCCATCTGTTCCTGCCCGATCGATCGCGGTCCTGGTACGTCTTCAACCTCGCGGACGTGTGGATCGTTGTCGGCGTGGTCGGGCTCCTGTATGACTCGATCACGTCCGGCCCCGAGGATGCCACAAAGTCCGGGTCTTCCTGAGACGGAACGACGACGACGGCGAACGGGCCGAAGAGGCACGGCGGATACGGGTGGTGGGCCGCCGAGTGGACGCCCGACGGGAGAGCTGATTTCGTGACGACGAATTCCTGGACGGTGGCGCGCGGTGCGGCCGCGATTGCGATTGTGGCGGCCCTGCTCGGCGGGTGCGGCAGTTCCTCGGACGGTTTCACCGTGGAGGGAACCGAGGACGAGGGCATCGACCGCAACGCCGTCAAGGCGGTGATGCAGAGCCTGGGCGCGGTCGATCCGAGCGAGAAGCCGGTCGAGTTCAAGCCGCGCGCGCCGCTGGTGGCGCCGCCCTCGCGCACGCTGCCGGCGCCGCGCGACGCCAACGCGGTGTCGCCGAACTTCCCGCGCAACCCCGAGGACGTCGCCGACGAGCAGCGCCGTGCCGCGCTGCGCGACGAGAAGGGCACCGACGGGCGGATCATGACACCCGACGAGATGCGCAAATACGCCATCCCCGGCGCCGGCAAGATCAACCGCTACGATCCCGATCCGGGTCGTCGCCTGTCGCCGGACGAGCTGCGCGGCCAGGGCCAGACCCAGGAAGAGGCGATCAAGCGCGCCGCCAATCCGTCCGGACGCAAGACGCTGATCGAGCCGCCGGACCAGTATCGCAAGCCGTCGCCGAACGCGCCGGTCGCCGCGCCCGAGGACAAGTCCTCGTGGAAGCCGAAGTGGTGGCCGCTCTGAGGCCGGTGATCGAGGCCGACGGGCCTCGATTTCGTGCGTGCGCACCCCATCTGTCGCCGTAGATCGTTCCCGTCCGCGGAGGTTCCTCGTCTTGACGCGACTTCTCGCTCGATTCTCTGCCGGTCTCCTCGTCGCCACCGCGCTGCTCGCGGTCGGTCCCGCCTCCGCCGAGGAAGCGGCGACCACCACCGTGCCCGCGTCCGCTCCGGTGATCGGGGCGGCGGTCTCCACCTTCAAGCTGCCCAACGGCCTCACCGTGGTGGTGATCCCGGATCGGCGCGCGCCGGTCGTCACCCACATGGTGTGGTATCGAGCGGGCTCGGCCGACGAACCGGCGGGCAAGTCGGGCATCGCCCACTATCTCGAACACCTGATGTTCAAGGGCACCAAGGCCAATCCGGGCGGGATCTTCTCCAAGAAGGTCGCCGAGATCGGCGGCCAGGAGAACGCCTTCACCTCGTGGGACTACACCGCCTACTACCAGCGCGTCGCCAAGGAGCATCTCGGGCTGGTGATGGGGCTCGAGGCCGATCGGATGCAGAACCTCGCGCTCGACGCGGCCACCGCCGCGCCGGAGCTGAAGGTGGTGCTGGAGGAGCGCTCGATGCGCGTCGACAACGATCCGTCGGCGCGGCTGTCGGAGGCGCTCGACGCGGCGCTGCACCCCAATCATCCCTATCGCATCCCGATCATCGGCTGGCGCGACGAGATCGAGCAGCTGACGGTCGACGACGCCAAGGCGTTCTACGATCGATACTACACGCCCAACAACGCGATCCTGGTGGTGGCGGGCGACGTCGACGAGGCGACGGTGCGCGATCTGGCGCTGACCCACTACGGCCGGGTGGCGCGGCGGGCGGAGCCCGGCGACCGGGCGCGGCCGCAGGACCCGGAGAGCGTGGTCTCGCGCTTCGTGGCGCTGGCCGACGAGCGGGTGTCGCAGCCGTCGTGGCGGCGGGTCTACGCGGTGCCGTCGGGGCGCAAGGCGCCGGCGGGGGAGAGCGAGGCGCTCGATCTGTTCGCCGACGTGCTCGGCGGCGGCTCCACCAGTCTGCTCTATCGCAAGCTGGTGGTGGAGAAGGGGCTGGCGGCGCAGGTCGCGGCCTATCACCAGGGCGACGCGCTCGACGACGGCAAGTTCGCGGTCTACGCGGTGCCGCGCGACGGGGTGGCGCTGGCCGATCTCGGCAAGGCGGTCGACGCGGTGGTGGCCGAGGCGATCGCCGACGGGCCGAGCGAGGCGGAACTGACGCGCTCCAAGACCAAGGTGCTGGCCGAGTCGATCCGGGTGCAGGACAGTCAGGCGGCGCTCGCGCGGCTGTTCGGCGAGGAGCTGGCGGTCGGCGGTTCGGTCGAGCGCGTGCGTACGTGGCCGGCGCGGATCCGTGCCGTGACTGCGGCCGAAGTGAAGGCGGCGGCGGCGTTGCGGCTGAAGCCCGAGGCGGCGGTGACGGCCGAGCTGCGCACCGCGCCCGCCACGGGCAAGGCGGTCGCGCCCAAGCCGGCGGCGTGGCCGACCGGCGGGCCGATCCGCTGATCCCGTCCCCGATCGACGATCTCGCTTGCGCCCCAGGCGCCGACCCGTTTCGGAGAGTATCGCCCCATGACGTCTCCCCTCACCTCCCGCTTCGACGGCCTCGTTCGCGCCGGGCTCGCGGCCCTCGCCCTGATCGCGGTGTCGCTCGCGGCCACCCCGGCCTCGGCGACGCGCATCCAGAAGGTGACGAGCCCCAAGGGCATCGAGGCGTGGCTGGTGGAGGAGCACGCGATCCCGCTGGTCGCGTTCCAGTTCTCGTTCCTCGGGGGCTCGACCCAGGACCCGCAGGGCAAGGAGGGGCTGGCCAATCTGGTGTCGTCGCTGATCGACGAGGGCGCGGGCGACCTCGATTCGCAGGCGTTCCAGACCCGGCTCGAGGAATTGGCGGTGGAGATGCACTTCTCCGACGATCGCGACCGCTTCAACGGCTCGATGAAGACGCTGAGCGAGCACACCGACGCCGCCGTCGACCTGCTCGCCATGGCGCTGGCCAGACCGCGCTTCGAGGCGGAGGCAATCGAGCGGATGCGGGTGCAGACCATCGCCGGTCTCAGGCGCTCGGCCAAGAACCCGGAGAGCGTCGCCGGGCGGCTGTGGTCGGCGACGGTGTTCCCCGGCCATCCCTACGGCCGTGCCGCCGAGGGAACCGAGGCGACGGTGGGCGCGATCGTCCGCGCCGACGTCGTGGACTTCCACCAGCGCGTGTTCACCCGCAAGGGGCTGAAGATCTCCGTGGTCGGCGACATCGACGCGGCGCGGCTCGGGCCGATGCTCGACCGGATGTTCGGCGATCTGCCGGCCGAGGGGCGCCTCACCGAGGTGGCGAAGGTCGAGGCGGCGACGGGCAGGACGGCGAGCGCCGTGCTGGCGGTGCCGCAGGCGACGATCCAGTTCGGCGGCGTCGGCATTCTGCGCGCCGACCCGGACTTCATCCCGGCCTATGTGATGAACCACATTCTGGGCGGCGGCGGGTTCTCGGCGTGGCTGCACACGGAGGTGCGCGAGAAGCGCGGGCTGGCCTATTCGATCGGCACGGGGCTCTCGGCCTACGCCAAGGGCGCAGCCTTCGTCGGCTCGGTCGGCACCTCGGCCGACAAGGTCGAGGAGACGCTGGCGTTGATCCGCACCGAGATCGCGCGCATGCGCGACACCGGGCCGAGCGCGGAGGAGCTGGCGGCGGCCAAGGCCTTCCTGATCGGGTCCTATCCGCTGCGGTTCGACACGTCGGAGAAGATCGCCGGGGCGCTCCTGGCGATGCAGGTCGACGACCTCGGCATCGACTACATCGACAAGCGCAACGGGCTGATCGAGGCGGTGACGCTCGACGACGTCAAGCGCGTGGCCAAGCGGCTGTTCTCCGAACCGCTCGACGTGGTGGTGGTCGGACCGGAAGCCAAGAAGTGACTTCAACCGAATGACGTCCAGATCTCTTCGGATCGGAGCGGAGGTCCTTCACGGGTAGAGGTGGCCGCGCGAGCGGCCATCGAGCCACGAAGGGCCGATGAGTACCGAACTCGCCGTCTCCTCGGCCCGGTTCTTCGTGGTTCGAGGGCCGACCGATGGTCGGCCGCCTCACCATGAAGAACCTCCGTCGAACGAGGAGGAATTTCATCCGAACAGTATGACGGCGGGGGAACGGCGATCGACGCCGTCCCGTCTCACCACACCAGACGCGGCAGCATGGCCGTGACGGCGAGATCCTCTTCCATCAGACGGATCTCGACCCGCTTGGGATCGGGCATGTCGAGGGCGCCGAAGTCGGCGGCGTGGATGCCGCCGGTGACCAGCAGCACGTCGAGCTTCTGGCCGTAGGCGCCGCGCACGTCGGTGGCGAGGCCGTCGCCGATCGCCAGAACGCGGATCTGGGCGAAGGGCTTGGCGAACATCGTCGACAGGCGCAGGCGGGCCTCCTCGTAGACCGGGGCGTAGGGCTTGCCGATCAGGAAGATCTCGCCGCCCAGCTCCTTGTAGACGCGGGCGAGGGCGCCGGCGCACCACACCCGTTGATCGCCGCGCTCGACGACGATGTCGGGGTTGGCGCACACCAGTGGCAGGCGCCGCCGCGCCAGGGCGGCGAGGCGGTCGCGATAGTCGTCCGGGGTCTCGGTGACGTCGTCGGCGAGGCCGGTCACCACCACCAGCTCGGCCTCGTCGTCGCCGACGAGGGTGTGCGGCAGGCCCTCGTAGAGGGTGAGGTCGCGGTCGGGGCCGATGTGGAGGATGCGGCGCTCGGCGCGCGCCATCAGCATCTCGCGGGTGACGTCACCGGAGGTGAGGAGCTCGTCGTAGGCCTCGCGCGGGATGCCGAGGCGGGCGAGCTGCTCGTGGATCGGGCCGGACGGGCGCGGCGCGTTGGTGAGCAGCATCACGCGGCCGCCGCTCTCGCGCCAGCGCTTCAGCGCCTCGGGAGCGCCGGGATAGGCGGCGACGCCGTTGTGGAGCACCCCCCACACGTCGCAGAGAATCGCATCGTATCGACCGGCGAGGGCCGACAGACCGGAAATGCGCGGCGGCGAGATCATGAGCATGAGGGAAACCTCGGTGGGGGACGTCTCTGGCGAGAGATATCTAGTCCTCTGCGTGTTGCACCGCAACATGCCGGAAGTCGAAAGTGGCGTTTCGACGCGGTTTCGCGTGACGCTCGGGTGCGAATCCGAGAAGGTGGGTGGTCGAAATCGAGGTTCTCGGGTCATGATCGTACGCCAGCTGTCGGAAACCACCGTCAATCGCATCGCCGCGGGCGAGGTGATCGAGCGGCCGGCGAGCGTGGTGAAGGAGCTGGTGGAGAACGCGCTCGACGCCGGCGCGACCCGGATCGAGGTGACCACGGCGGGTGGCGGCAAGACGCTGATCCGGGTCACCGACGACGGTTTCGGGATGGGGCCGGACGATCTGGCGTTGGCGGTGCAGCGTCACTGCACCTCGAAACTGGCCGAGGACGATCTGTTCCGCATCGAGAGCCTGGGCTTTCGCGGCGAGGCGCTGCCGTCGATCGGGGCGGTGGCGCGGATGACGCTGGCGACGCGCACGGCCGATCAGCCGCACGGTTGGGAGATCGCGCTCGACGGAGGGGCGGTCGGCGAGGTGCGGCCGAGCGCGATCACGCGCGGCACGCGAGTGGAGGTGCGCGACCTCTTCTTCGCCACGCCGGCGCGGCTCAAGTTCCTGAAGTCGGAGCGGGCGGAGACGGCGGCGATCACCGAGGTGGTGCGGCGGCTGGCGCTGGCGCGGCCGGACGTGCGCTTCTCGCTGGCCGGGGCCGACCGCACCTCGCTCGACTGGCCGACCGCGCGCGGGGTCGACGCGCTGGAGGCGCGGATCGCGGCGATCGTCGGCGACGACTTCGCCGAGAACTCGCTTCCCGTCGACGCCGAGCGCGAGGGGATCCGCCTCACCGGGCGGGTCGGACTGCCGACCTACCACCGCGCCGCCTCGACCCAGCAGTACTTCACCGTCAACGGCCGCCCGGTACGCGACAAGATGCTGTTCGGGGCGATCCGCGGCGCCTATGCCGACGTGATGTCGCACGACCGCCATGCGGTGGTGGTGCTCGATCTGGCGATCGAGCCGAGCGAGGTCGACGTCAACGTCCATCCGACCAAGGCGGACGTGCGCTTCCGCGACGGGGCGCGGGTGCGCGGCCTGGTGGTCGGAGCGCTCAGGCAGGCGCTGGCCGGGGCCGGGCATCGGGCGACCTCGACCGGGGGCGCGGCGACGTTGGCGGCGCTCAAGACCGGGCTCGGGGCGGCCGGCGGGGCATGGGGCGAGACGG
>JBEOKB010000027.1:0-9405 GCA_040275425.1 Siculibacillus sp.
CCGACACCGCCCGCCCCGGCCCCCGACTGGTCGCCGCCCAGGCCGAAGTGCCCCAGCCGACCGCGCCCGCCGCCCGCGTCGAGCCCAAGGGCCCGCTGCCCACCTCGCTCGCCGAAGTGGCGGCGCTGGCGGCCGACAAGCGCGACATCCGCCTCAAGATCGCCCTCGAGCGCCAGTGCCGCCCGGTGCGGTTCGAGCCCGGACGGATCGATCTGTCGCTCACCCCCGACGCGCCGTTCGACCTGCCCCAGGACCTCGCCCGCAAACTCGGCGACTGGACCGGCATGCGCTGGGTCGTCGCGGTGTCGCGTGAACAGGGCGGCGCCACCATCGCCGAGGATCGCGAGGCGGCCCGCTCCAAACTCGTCACCGACGCCCGCGCCGAACCGCTGGTGGCGGCGGTGCTCAAGCGCTTCCCCGGCTCCGAGATCGTCGACGTGCGCGTGCGCGGGCCCGAGCGGGCCGACGAGACGACCGACGCCGAAGGCTTCGACACGCCGCTGCCCGGCGAGACCGACGATCCGGGTTGGAGCCCGGACGACTGACGGCCGACCGCGAGACATCGCAGACGAGAAAGGGTGGAGACCCCGATGGACTTCATGAAGATGATGAGCAAGGCCAAGGAGATGCAGTCTCGCATGGCCACGCTGCAGGACGAGCTGGCGCTGATCGAGGTGGTCGGCACCGCCGGCGCCGGTCTCGTCGCCGTCACCATCACCGGCAAGGGCGAGCTCAAGGGCGTGAAGATCGACCCGTCGCTTATGAAGCCGGACGAGGTCGAGATCGTCGAGGATCTGATCGTCGCCGCCCACCGCGACGCCCACGTCAGGGCCGAGGCGGCGATCGCCGAGAAGATGGCCGAAGTGACCGGCGGCCTCGGTCTGCCGGGCGGGTTCAAGCTGCCGTTCTGAGGCCGACCGCGCGCACGGGGGCTCACGCCCCCGTCGCCGACGCGCTCACGCGCGCTTGTCGACGTGGCGACCCATGCCTTCCGGCGGCTGCCGGCGCGAGGAGGCCGAGTTCGAATCGTCCGAAGGCTGGGTTTCGATCACGCGCTGGTCGGAGCGAACCGCATCGAGCGGCTCGGGCGTGCGGACCGGGGCGTAGCCGACCGGAGCGACGGGCATTGACATGGCGTATTCCTTCCTGGTCGTTCGTAGGAAAGGCTGCGCCCACAACCTTCGCGAAAACCTAATTTTCCACAGATGATCGCGCGAATACTCCGGTTTCGACTCCGTTGGTGAAGGAACCGTGAGTCTTCGCGCGTCGTTTGGACGCAACCCCAGAGACGACGACGCCCTGAAACGACGACCCCCGCCCGACGGGGGTCGGACGGGGGCTGGGGGCGCGTCTCAGGGGGGCCGACGCGCGTCGAAGCGAGAAGGATCAGCGGCCGGTCGTGTCGGTGGAGCGGGTGAAGGCCACCACGTTGCGACCGGGCGCTTCGCCTCCGATCGCGGCCGCGCCACGAGCCCTCGAGCGCTCGCGGCCGAGCGCTTCGCGATCCCAGGTCTTCACGATGTAGAGCGATCCGATCGATGCGAACATGTGACGTCTCCTCGGGCTTTCTGCGTCCGGCGTCTCTTCCGGCTCGGTTGGTCCGTTCCCGCTCTCCGTCGGGCTCTTCAATCGATTGAATTGACAATGCCACAGACCCGTTGCCCTCTCCTTGCTCGGATTTCTTCAATTCTAATCGTTTGAAGAATTCCGCCGCGCCGCCTCCGGTCCTGTCTCCGCGGCGCCGTCCTCCCCCGCGCGCGCCCCGCGTCGGCGCGTTAGACTGCGGCTCCGAATCGTCCACCTCGCGAGGGCTCATGGCCAGACAGGTCGCCGGACCCGAGATCGAACGTCTGATCCAACTACTCGCCAAGCTTCCCGGCCTCGGCCCCCGCTCGGCCCGCCGCGCCGCGCTGCATCTGGTCAAGAAGAAGGAGAGCCTGTTCGCGCCGCTGACGCGGGCGATGGAGGCCGCGCTCGATCGCGTCGGCGTGTGCTCGGTGTGCGGCAACGTCGATACGCTCGAGCCCTGCACCATCTGCCGCGACGAGCGCCGCGACGGCTCGGTGGTGGTGGTGGTCGAGGACGTCTCGGACCTGTGGGCGTTGGAGCGCGCCGGGGCGATCGACGCCAAGTACCACGTGCTCGGCGGCGTGCTGTCGCCGCTCGACGGCATCGGCCCCGGCGATCTCAACATCGCCTCCCTGATCGAGCGCTGCCGTGCCGGCGGTGTGCGCGAGGTGGTGCTGGCCGTCAACGCCACCGTCGAGGGCCAGACCACCGCCCACTACGTCACCGACCAGCTCGCCCACCTCGTCGAGGAGGGCCGCGACATCACCGTGACGCGGCTGGCGCACGGCGTGCCGGTCGGCGGCGAACTCGACTATCTCGACGACGGCACCCTCGCCCAGGCCATGCGCGCGCGCACGAAGTTCTGACCCCGCCTCACCGGCGCAGCCGCGCCGCCAGCCGTGGCCCGAACACGTTGACGCCGAGCCCGAGCAGCACCAGCCCCGAGCCGACGATCTCGCGCGCCCCCAGCGGCTCGCCCAGCACCAGCGCCGCGCTGGTCAGCCCCGCCACCGGCACCAGGAGCGAGAACGGCGCCACCGTCGCCACCGGATGACGGCTGAGCAGCCCGTTCCAGATCGCGAAGCCGAACAGCGTCGTCGGCCACGCCTGGAACAGGATGGTGCCGAGCGTCGTCGGCGTCATCGCGAGAAGCGCCGCCCCGATCGCCTCCGGCCCCTCGAACACCAGCGACAACGCCAGGAGCGGCAGCGGCGAGACGAGGCTCGACCACACCACGAAGGCGAACATGTCGACCCGTCCGGCCTTCTTGGCGACGATGTTGGCGAGCCCCCAGCATGCCGCCGCGCCGATCACCAGCGCGAGCGGCAGCAGTGCCGCCCCCTCGGTGCGCCCCGAGCCGATCACCGCGACGCCGACGAAGGCGACCACCGCCCCCCCGATCTGCACCGGCAGCGGCCGATCGGCGAGCAGCACCACCGCGAAGCCCATGGTGAAGAACGCCTGGACCTGGAGCACCAGCGAGGAGAGCCCGGCGGGCATCCCCCACTTCAGCCCGAGGATCAGGAGCGAGAACTTGGCGACGCCGAGCACCAGCCCGAACGCCACCACCCACCGCCACGCGCATGCCGGGCGCCGCACGAAGAACACGGCCGGCACGGCGGCGAAGAAGAAGCGCAGCGCCATCAGCAGGAGTGGCGGCACCGCCCCCAGCCCCACCTTCATCACCACGAAGTTGAAGCCCCAGATCGAGACGACCAGAAGGGCGAGGAGGACGTCGCGGAGCGGCATCGGCTGGACGTCCTTCGTCGTGGCGGCGGCGCGGACCGCGGGCTCAGGCGGCCATGCGCCCGATCAGTCGGCCGAGCCGCGCGACGCCCTCGGCGATCTGCGCCTCGGTCGCCGAGGAGAAGTTGAGGCGAATGGTGTTGGCGGCCGCGTCGGTGGCGAAGAACGCCTTGCCCGGCACGAACGCCACCCGCTCCTCGGCGATCGCCCGCGCGAGCAGTTCCGCCCCGTCGATGCCCGCCGGCAGCGTCAGCCACACGAAGAGGCCGCCCTCGGGTCGGGTCCATTCGACGCCCGCCGGCATGGCCGCCGCGAGCGCGGTCATCATCACGTCGCGACGCTTCGAATAGAGCGCGATCGCCCGCTCGACGTTGGCCTCGTAGGTGGTCTCGGCGACCCGCGCCATCACCATCTGATTGAGGGTCGAGGAGTGGAGGTCGCCCGCCTGCTTGATCAGCACCAACTTCTGGATCAGCGGCGTCGCCGCGACGATCCACCCGACCCGGAGCGCCGGAACCAGCGTCTTGGAGAAGGTGCCGCAATAGACCGTGCGCGTCTTCTCGATGTCGCCGCCGTTGGCCGCGCAGTCGAGCGACAGGATCGAGGGAACCGCCTCGCCCTCGAACCGGAGCGCCTGATAGGCGCTGTCCTCGATCACCGGCACGTCGAGCTCGGCGGCGAGCGCCAGCAGACGGCGACGGTTCTCGACCGACATGGTGATCCCGGTCGGATTGGCGAAGTCGGGAACGCAATAGGCGAACTTGACCCGCCCGCCGTTCGCCGCCGCCGCTTGCGCGTAGGCCGCCGGCGTGGTGTTGCCGCCGTCGACGATCAGCCGATCGTAGCGCGGCTCGTAGGCGTTGAAGGCCTGTAGCGCGCCGAGATAGGTCGGCGCCTCGACCAGCGCGGTGTCGCCGGGCGACAGCAGCAGCTTGCCGAGGAAGTCGAGCCCCTGCTGCGAGCCGCAGGTGATCAGCACGTTGTCGATGGAGCAGGGAACGCCGTTCTTCCCCATGAAGTCGACGATCCAGCGCCGCAGCGGCCCGAAGCCCTCGGACACCGAATACTGCAGCGCCTGCGCCGCGGTGACCGGATCGTCGAGCAGCGCGTCGTTGGCCTCGCGGATCGCCCGCACGGGAAACAGGCTCGGATCGGGAATACCCCCGGCGAAGGAGATGATGTCCGGCTGGTCGAGCAGCTTCAGCAGCTCGCGGATCTCCGAGGCGCGCATGCGTTCGGAGCGAGTGGCGAAGACGTGAGACCAGTCGAGCGCGGACATTTCGGTTCATCCGATCCTGAGGGCAGGGGCCGACACGCTAGGCGCGTCCCGATAAAAGGTCAACAATACTGTCGTAAAATCACGGAAGCCCTGCCCGTCGTTCCGCCGGTTCAGCCCTCCTTCGCCGCCCGCGCCGCCGCCCGTTCGCGCCGCAGAACCATGACGCCGATCGCCGTGACCGTCGCGAACCCCGCCCCGGCCAGGAACGTCGCCGAGGCGCCGACCGTCTCCCACAATAGTCCGGCGACGAGGCTCGCCGCCAGCGCCGCGAGGCCGGTGACGAAGTTGAACACCCCGAAGGCGGTGCCGCGCCGTTCCGGCGCCACCGTGTCCGCGACCATGGCCGTGAGCACGCCCTGCGTCAGCCCCATGTGCAGCCCCCAGGCGGCGATGCCCAGGCCGAGCGTCACCCGATCGGAGCCGAAGGCGAGCAGCAGATCGCCACCCACCAGCACCGCGAGCCCGACCAAGAGCAGCGCCGTCCGCCCGACCCGGTCGGACAGCGCCCCGGCCGGATAGGCGGCGGCGGCATAGACCACGTTCATCGCCACCAGCACCAACGGCACCGCCGTCGCCGACACCCCGAGCGCCGACGCCTTCAGCACCAGGAAGGCCTCCGAGAACCGCGCCAGCGTGAACACCGCCGCCACCGCCGTCACGCCCCGGAACGCCGCCCCGAGCGGCCCCCGCTCGCTCGGCGCCCCGTCGCCGTCGCCGACCCGCGCCACCGGTCGCGCCGCGTCCTCGATGCCGAAGACGATCAGTCCGACCGCGACGAACGCCGGCACCACCGCCACCCAGAACACGGTCGTGAACGATCCCCCGCTCGCCCACATCAGGGCGATCGCGAGGAACGGACCGACGAAGGCGCCGATCGTGTCGAGCGATTGCCGCAGGCCGAAGGCGGCGCCGCGCAGGTCCGGCGGAGCGATGTCGGCGGCGAGCGCGTCGCGCGGCGCCCCGCGAATGCCCTTGCCGATGCGGTCGACGAACCGCGCCGCCACCACCCAGCCGACCGAGGAGGCGAGCGGAAACACCGGCTTGGTCAGCGCCGCCAGCCCGTAGCCGAGCGCGACGAGCCACTTGCGCGTCCCCAGCCGGTCGGACAGCGTCCCCGAGACGATCTTGGTGAGCGCGGCCGTCGCCTCGGCGATACCCTCGATCAGCCCGACCGTCACCGCCGACGCGCCCAGCACCGTGACCAGATAGACCGGAAGCAGGGCGTGGATCATCTCCGAGGAGACGTCCATCGCCATCGACACGAACCCGAGCACCCAGATGCCGCGCGGCAGCGCCGCGAGGCCGGTGCGGTTCGGTGCGGGAGAGGTCATGGCGCGCTCCTCGTCTCGAACGACGACGGGAAGGCGCCCCCGCCTCACTCGGCGGCGGCGGAGCCTTCTTCGGCCTCGCGGCGCTCCTGCAGCTTCAGCTCCTCGAGACGCGGCATCGACACGATCGAATAGCCGGAATCGACGAAGTGAACCTCGCCGGTGACGCCGGTCGACAGATCCGACAAGAGATAGAGCGCGGTGCCGCCGACCTCTTCGATCGTGACCGTGCGCCCGAGCGGCGAATTGCGCTTCTGGAAATTGTACATCAGCCGCGCGTCGGCGACGCCCGCGCCGGCGAGCGTGCGCACCGGACCGGCCGAGATCGCGTTGACGCGGATGTCGTCGAGCCCGAAGTCCATCGCGAGATAGCGCACCGAACTCTCGAGCGCCGCCTTGGCGACGCCCATGACGTTGTAGTTCGGCATCACCCGGGTCGACCCGCCGTAGGTCAGCGTGATCATCGAGCCGCCCTTGTTCATCATCGCCGCGGCGCGCTTGGCCACCTCGGTGAAGGAGAAGCAGGAGATGACCATGGTGCGCGAGAAGTTTTCGCGGCTGGTGTCGGCGTAACGCCCCTTGAGTTCGTTCTTGTCGGAGAAGCCGATCGAATGGACCAGGAAGTCGATCGACCCCCACTCAGCCCGGAGCCGGTCGAACACCGCGTCGACCGAGGCGATGTCCTCCACGTCGCACGGCAGCACCAGATCGGAACCGATGCCCGCCGCCAGCGGCCGCAGCCGCTTGCCGAAGGCCTCGCCCTGATAGGTGAAGGCGATCTCCGCGCCGTGCTCGGCGATCTTCTTGGCGATGCCCCAGGCGATCGAGTGGTCGTTGGCGACGCCCATCACGAGGCCGCGCTTTCCCTTCATGATGCCGCTCATGAATGCTCCTTCGACTGGTCGCTGGACCAATTTCACGACGCTCCCCCGAGGGCGGGAGAGCGTTCGGCTCGGTATCGTCTCCGAGCATTGCAGAAAGACGACGGCCCACCCCGGACCGGGGATCGGCCGCGCGAGGCGAGCCGTCGAAACGTCGTCGGGCGTCGCCGCCCGATCGATCAGACGTCGTGGCGCGAGAACACCAGCGTGGCGTTGGTGCCGCCGAAACCGAACGAGTTCGACAGCACGGTGCCGAGCTTCACCCCGTCGATGCGCTTGCGCACGATCGGCATGTCGGCGAAGGCCGGATCGATCTCTTCGATGTTGGCGCTCTCGCAGATGAAGTCGTTGTTCATCATCAGGAGCGAGTAGATCGCCTCCTGCACGCCGGTCGCACCGAGCGAGTGGCCGGTCAGCGACTTGGTCGCCGAGATCGGCGGGCACTCGGCCCCGAACACTTCGCGGATCGCCTCGATCTCCTTCACGTCGCCGACCGGGGTCGAGGTGGCGTGCGGGTTGATGTAGTCGATCCTGGTCTTCACGCTCGCCATCGCCTGACGCATGCAGCGGATCGCGCCCTCGCCCGACGGCGCGACCATGTCGTAGCCGTCCGAGGTCGCGCCGTAGCCGACGATCTCGGCGTAGATCTTGGCGCCGCGCGCCTTGGCGTGCTCGAGCTCCTCGAGGACGAGAACACCGGCGCCACCGGCGATGACGAAGCCGTCACGGTTCTTGTCGTAGGCGCGCGAGGCCTTGGCCGGGGTGTCGTTGTACTTCGACGACATCGCACCCATCGCGTCGAACAGGTTCGACAGCGACCAGTCGAGATCCTCGCAGCCGCCGGCGAACATCACGTCCTGCTTGCCCCACTGGATCAGCTCGTAGGCGTTGCCGATGCAGTGATTGGAGGTCGCGCAGGCCGACGAGATCGAATAGTTGACGCCCTTGATCTCGAACCAGGTGGCCAGCGTCGCCGAGGCGGTCGAGGACATCGCCTTGGGCACCGCGAACGGTCCGATGCGCTTCGGCCCCTTGTCGCGGGTGATCGCGGCGGCGTCGACGATGATCCGGGTCGAGGGACCGCCCGAACCCATGACGATGCCGGTGCGCTCGTTGGAGATCTCCTCCTTGGTGAGCCCGGAATCGGCGATCGCCTGATCCATCGCGACGTGGTTCCACGCGGTGCCGCCGCCGTGGAAGCGCATGGCGCGGCGATCGACCAGCGCATTGACGTCGACGTTGGGCACGCCGTGGACCTGGCAGCGGAAGTTCATCGCCGCATAGTCGTCGGCGCGAACGATGCCGGACTTGGCCTCGCGCAGTGACGTCAGAACCGCCCCGACCTCGTTGCCGATCGAGGAGACGATGCCCATACCGGTGACGACGACCCGCCTCATGTGGGTGACCTTTCGCGCTGGCGGTCCGCCCACCGGCGTCCGCTCCACATCCCGATCCGCCGTCCACGACGACGAACCACCCCGCGCCGAACCTCGGCGGGGACACTCTATCACGTCTCGGCGACGAGCCCCTCGGGGGGATCGCGCCGAGGCGAATTCGGCTCGATCAGGCCTGGAACAGGCCGACGCGCATGTCCTTGACCTCGTAGATCGGCTTGCCGTCGGCGAGCAGCGTGCCGTCGGCGATGCCGAGCTTGAGCTTGGTCTTGAAGACGCGCTTGAACTCGACCCGGTACTCGACGAGCCTGGTCGTCGGCAGCACCTGATCGGCGAACTTGACCTCGCCGACGCCCAGCGCCCGGCCGCGGCCGGGCAGGCCGAGCCAGCCGAGGTAGAAGCCGGTGAGCTGCCACAGCGCGTCGAGGCCGAGGCACCCCGGCATGACGGGGTCGCCCTGGAAATGGCAGGGGAAGAACCAGAGGTCGGGGCGGATGTCGAACTCGGCGCGCACCAGACCGACACCGTTCGCACCGCC
This sequence comes from Siculibacillus sp., assembly GCA_040275425.1. GTDB lineage: Bacteria > Pseudomonadota > Alphaproteobacteria > Rhizobiales > Ancalomicrobiaceae > Pinisolibacter. The sequence goes on from JBEOKB010000027.1 coordinate 8,736, forward strand.
GGTCTCGGAGATCTCGACGATGCGATCGAACATCAGCATCGGCGGCAGCGGCAGCTGCGCATTGCCCGGACCGAACAGCTCGCCGCGTCCGCAGGAGAGCAGTTCTTCGTAGGTGAAGCTGGAGCGCCGGTCCGACATGTCTTCCTCTGATTGCTTCGGTGTCGTCGTGACGTCCCCGCCCTCGGGCGCGGCGTCGATCGATCGGGCGGCGCATCTCGAACGCACGCGCCCTCGCACGGCCCGGGGCCGCCTCGAGTGGGGTCTTCCTAACATAGCCGACGACGGGCCGAAAGATGCGTCTCGACGCGTAGACGGGCGCCTTTGGTCGCCCCGAACCTCCCGCGCCGACACCCCCGCCGCCCGAGTCCCGCGCCCCGCCCGCGCGAACCGGAGAACGCGCCCGACCGCCCGCTTCACCGCGGTTCCTTCCGATCCCACCTCACCACCCGATCACCCCTTCCCGTCCGCCTCCGCGCGCCCTCTCGACCCCACTTCCCCACCCCGAACCCGTCGCTCCGCTCGATCCCGCACCACACCGCCCCGACGACCGCCGGGGCCTTGCCGCCACCCCGCGTTCCGTGTCCCCCAGCCAAGGGCCGCGTCGCCGCCCCCGCGTCCCGCCGCCCCCAGCCCAGGGGCCGCGCAGCCACCCCGCGTCCCGTGTCCCCGT
>JBEOKB010000028.1:0-5149 GCA_040275425.1 Siculibacillus sp.
GAGTCTGGGCCGTGTCTCAGTCCCAGTGTGGCTGATCATCCTCTCAGACCAGCTAAGGATCGTCGCCTTGGTGCGCCATTACCACACCAACTAGCTAATCCTACGCGGGCACATCCTATGGCGATAAATCTTTCCCCCGAAGGGCTCATACGGTATTAGCACAAATTTCTCTGTGTTATTCCGTACCAAAGGGTAGTTTCCCACGCGTTACTCACCCGTCTGCCGCTCCCCTTGCGAGGCGCTCGACTTGCATGTGTTAAGCCTGCCGCCAGCGTTCGTTCTGAGCCAGGATCAAACTCTCAAGTTGGAAAGTTCAATCGGCTTTATGCGATCGCACGTTTGACGAGGTCTCCAACACGCTCTTCTCTCGAAGAGCGGTGAGACTTCAAAACGTAGATCAAGCCGTTTTCCCCATCCGGACACCAGAAGGACCGAAGCCCCCGTGGCGTCCTCGCAAGGATCACGCCGTCCACGTTTCTCTTTCTTCCTATTCAATTGTCAAAGAACCCGATGCCGGTCCGACATCGTACGCTCACCCCACCACAGGGCCAGATGAGCGATTTGGCACATCCCTTCGGTCGCCCGAATTCAGTGACCTTCAACACCTTTCCGAACCCGTTGGCAACCCCCTCCGTGGAGAAAATCGCCGGTTCGCAGAGCGAAGGATTTCGTCGCCAGCGGCACCGCCGCCGTCGTTGGACCGGTTTATAGGCCCACCTTTCGGAGGCGTCAACACCCGTGTCGCAAAAACTTCATCGGCTCGATCGTGATTTTTCACGAGCAGGCGAGATTTCCAGGATTTCAGCGGCTTCGGCCTGTGGATAAGAAATTCCACGGATGAGCGGCGACGCGCGGAGAGGCGGGGGTCGGGTCCGAGCGGGGCGATTTTTCATCTCGGGATCGGGCCGAGAGGGGGCGCTCCCGCCCTCCCCCACCCCTCGCGCGGGGCCCAGAGGGGGCGTCCGGGCGGGCGGAACGCGGTCTTTCCCCTATCGACAGCTTATCCGGGCAGGGCCACGATCGGACGACGTGGGGGAAGGATGCGAAGGGGGACGCGATGAGCGAGTTCGATTGGGGCGCCTATGATCACTACGGCTTCGCGCTGGTGGCGCTCGTCGGGACCTTTCTCGCTTCGGCCTTCCTCGTTTCGCTCCTGCACGAGGAGCGCTGGGCCGAGAAGCTGGCCTCGCTCCGGGGCGTCGTCCCGCCGTTCATCAACATCATCGGGGTTCTGTTCGCGCTGACGCTGGCGTTTCTGGCCAACGACACCTGGAGCGCGCACGATCGGGCGTCGAGCGCGGTCACGCGCGAGGCGGACAGTCTGCATGCGGCGCGGGCGCTCACGCGGGCGTTGCCCGAGGATCGCCGGGCGGCGATCGAGCAGGCGATCTCCTCCTACGCACGTTCGGCTGTCGAGGTGGAGTGGCCGTTGCTGGCGCGGCGGCAGCACAGCGAGGCGACCAAGGCGCGGCTCGATCAGCTGCTCGGGGCGATCGCCTCGCCCGACATCGGCGCGGCGCTCGGTCAGGCGGTTCACGCGCAGGTGTTGCGGCAGGTGGTCGACGTGCGCGACAGCCGCGATCAGCGGATCGGGCTGAGCCAGACCCACGTCAATCCGCTCAAGTGGCTGGGGATGGCCTTCCTCGGCTTCGTCACCATGCTGTCGGTGGCGGTCGTCCACGTCGAGCATCCGCGCGCGGCGCTGGTGGCGATCTGGCTGTTCGCACTGGCGGCGGCGCCGACGGCGGCGATCGTGCTGGTGCAGGGCAACCCGTTCCAGCAGCCGACCACGGTCAGTCCGGCGCCGATCGCGGCGCTGGCGCGATAGGCGCTCCCTCTCGAGGGGACGCGGGCGCCCTCCCCTTCCCTCGTCCTCCCGCGCGTCGCTCAGGAGGCGGCGGCGGCGGCGGTCTCGCGCACGGTCCAGCGGGAGAGATCCTCCTCGGCGCCGATCAGGGCGAGGCCGTAGGCGATCGACAGCAGCTGATCGCCGGTCTCGATGCGGGCGGCGCCGAAGCGATCCTCGAACAGGCGGCGCACGGCCGGCACGAACGACGTGCCGCCGGTGAGGAAGACGCGGTCGATCTCGCTCTCGGCGACGCCGGAGCGGGTGATCGCCTCCTCGAAGGAGGCGCGGATGCGGTCGAGGTCCTGGGCGATCCAGGTCTCGAAGTCGGCGCGGCGGACGATCTCGTCGATCTCGATGTCGTGGTGGCGGAAGCGCAACCGAGCCTCGTCGGCATGGGAGAGCGCCAGCTTGACCTCCGACACGGCCTTGTAGAGCGGGTAGCCGAGGTCCTCCTCGATCACCTCGATCAGACGCTCGAGGCCGGTCGGGTCCTCGCTGGCGGCGGCCAGGCGCTCCAGCTCCTTCAGCGTCTCGCCGGTCTTCATCACCGCGAGGCGGTTCCAGCGGGCGAAGTCGGCGAAGTAGTGGGCGGGGATCTCCAGCCACTTGCCGAAGCTGCGGTAGCGGCCGCCCTTGCCGAGGCGGGGCGAGACGACGCGATCGAGGATGCGGAAGTCGAAACCGTCACCGGCGACGCCGACGCCGGTCTGAGCGAGCGGGTGGGCGCGGACGCCGTCGGCGCCGACGGTGAAGCGCACCACCGAGAAGTCGGAGGTACCGCCGCCGAAGTCGGCGACCAGGACGGTGGCGTCGCGCTTCAGGCCGCGGGCGAACCAGAAGGCGGCGGCGACGGGCTCGTGGACGTAGTGGATCTCCTCGAAGCCGGCGGCGCGGAAGGCGGCGTCGTAGCGCGCCTCGGCGAGTGCCGGATCGGGGCTCGCCCCGGCGAAGGTGACGGGGCGGCCGACGACGAGGCGGCGCGGCAGCGGCGTCATGGCGGCGTCGGCATGGGCGGCGAGGCGGGCGAGGAAGGTCTCGAGCAGATCCTCGAAGCGGTAGGCGCGGCCGAAGATGCTGGTCGAGCGGAACGACGGGCTCGCGGCGAAGGTCTTGAACGACTGCAGGAAGCGGCCGCCCTCGGGGTTCTCGACGTAGTGGTCGATCGCCCAGGGTCCGGCCTCGACGCGGGTGCGCCGCCCGTCGCGACCGCCTTCGGTCCAGAAGTCGAGGGCGGAGCGGAAGACCGAATGGGCCGTCTCGCGATCGGGGAAGGTCAGCGGCCGGACCTCGCCGGGACGATCCGGATCGGCGACGGCGCCGACCGAATTGGTGGTGCCGAAGTCGAGCCCGAGGGTGGGCGGGCGCGGGGCGGCGGACGAGACGGGGCGCATCGGCGGGGTTCCTCGAGCGAAGACGCGTCGGCCGGATCGAGCCGTTCGAGACGGTTCGACACCGAGGGGCCGAGGCGGGAAAAGGGCGGGCACCATAGCCGCCGTCGACCGGGGGTCAAGGGCAGGAGCGCCGGAAGCGTCGGGGCCGGGGAAGGCGATGGATGGGGCGACAGGATTCGAACCTGTGAATGGCGGAATCAAAATCCGCTGCCTTACCACTTGGCGACGCCCCAGCGCTTCGGCGCGACGCGCGTGCCGAACGGCCCTCCGTATATCGGCTTCGCGAAGCGCGGGCAACCGCGCCGCCGGCCGGAACGGGGGATCGAAGACGGTCGAACGCACCGAGTTGTCCACGACGGGCAAATCGGCACTTGCGGGGGAGGGTCGAGGTCGCTATACAGCGCCTCGCGGTCACGGAGTGTAGCGCAGTCTGGTAGCGCACCTCGTTCGGGACGAGGGGGTCGCAGGTTCAAATCCTGCCACTCCGACCACCGCAAAGTCCTTCTCCCGAAAGGACATTCGCAGAGCGAGCCGAAAGCGGATCGCGGCGACCCCGTCTCCCCGAGATGAGATCACGTTTCCCGCGCCTCTCCCGCGCGCGCGTCGTCATGCGCCCGGCGGATGCGATCGGCGCCGGCCGCCCGGTGGCGGCCGCGCTCACGCGCGCGGTCCGTCCGCCGCCGGAAGCACCAGCTCGAACAGGGCGCCGGCCGTGCTCTCCGCGAGCGCGATCTCGCCCCCGTGGGCCTCCAGCATGGCGCGGACGATCACCAGACCCATGCCGGTGCCGCCGCTCTCGCGCCGGGTGGTGAAGAAGGCGTCGAACACCTTGTCGCGGTTGCCGGGGGAGATGCCGTGCCCGTCGTCGGCGACGGCGATCTCGACCCGGTCGGGGCGACGGCGCACGGTGACGTCGAGCCGGGTCGCGCCGTGACGGGCGGCGTTGTCGCCGAGATGGGCGAGAACGATGGCGAGGGTCTCGCTCGACATGCGCACCTCGGCGCTCGTGTCGCCGTGACCGGCGACCTTCACGTCGGGCAGGTCGACGGCGACCGCCATCAGCGCGGCGTCGACGGTGGTCACGCCGCCGGTGGGCGAAGTCTCGGCGCGGGCGAGGTCGCGCAGCCGGGCGACGATCGCGGTGAGGCGGCGGGTGTCGGCGAGGACGTTGTCGAGGAAGGCGCGGCGATCGGCCTCGCTCATCGCGCCGTCGGCGAGGTCGTCGCGCAGCAGTTCGACCGCGCCCTGGATCGAGGTGAGCGGCGACTTCATCTCGTGCGAGACGTGGCGAGCGAAGGTGGCGACGAAGTCGGAGCGGCGGGTCAGGTGCCCGGCGAGATCGAGCAGGCCGCGCGACAGTTCGGCCAATTCGGCGGTGCCGTGGTGGTCGAGCGGGCGGAGCGCGGTGCGGTCGCCGCGCTCGATGCGGGCGGTGCGGGCGATCAGCTCGCGCACCGGACGGGTGATGGCGCGATGGAACACGAAGCCGATCGCCAGCGTCAGCAGCAGGATCGCCCCGCCCGCCGCGGCGACGCGCCAGCGTTCCTCGTAGAGGCGCTTGATGACGTTGCTCGGGGTGCGCGAGACGTAGACGACACCGGCCACCCGGTCGCGGGCGACGATCGGCACCGCCACGAACACCCGCACGCCGGTGCCCCGGCTGAGCGAATAGAGCGGCGGCGGCTCGTGCTTCGACACGCGCAGGCGCAGGCGGCTCGACGGGGTGCCGCGCAGGGCCTCGGCCACCTCCTCGACGTGGGCGAGCGAGAGGCCGATCTCCTCGCGCCCGGCCACCACCGTGCCGGCGGCGTCGAGCACGCGGAAGCCGGCGAGCGTGGTGCGCCGGATCGCGGCGAGATCGGCGCCGAGGCGCGCGCCGAGGGCGAGCACGGCCGGGTCGGCGGGCGCG
>JBEOKB010000029.1:0-12712 GCA_040275425.1 Siculibacillus sp.
GAGGCGGCGGCGGGCCTGTTCCGGGCGCTGCGCGACCTCGACGCCGCGGGCGTCGCGACGATCGCGGTGGCCGCGTCGATCCCCGACGAGGGGCTGGGCGAGGCGATCCTCGATCGCCTGCGCCGAGCGGCGGCGCCGCGGACGCCGTAACGGGCGAGCCGACGCGACGTTCGTCATGCGCCCAACGCATGGCGACGAAAGTCGCTCCACGACGAAGGTATGACGGCCATATTGATTTCAGTCACGGTCGCGGGATGACGGCCGGGCCACGATCCGTCATCGTAGAGGGGAAGTCACCGCGCCTCGTGGGGCCGGCGTCCGGAGTTCGGATGCGGGCCGTTCGACGTCGGGCGGTGCGAGTTCGACGAGACGCCGCAAAGGGGCGCCGAGACCGCGACAGCCGAACGGCGGAACCGCACCACGCAAGGTGCGGCGCGGTCCAGGGAGGAAGGACGGACGCATGTCGACGTTGTTGATTCATCATCCCGCCTGCCTCGGGCATGCGACCCCGCTCGGACATCCCGAGCGCGCCGATCGCATGCGCGTGATCGACCGCATTCTCGAGCACGAGCGGTTCCAGCCGCTGGAGCGCGAGGCGGCGTCGCGCGGCACTCGCGAGATGGTGGAGATGGCCCACCCCGGCAACTACTTCGACGAGATCGCCGAGTCGGTGCCCGACGAGGGGCTGCTGCGCCTCGACGACGACACCACGATCTCGCCCGGCAGTCTCGAGGCGGCGCTGCGCGCGGTCGGCGGGGCGTGTCAGGCGGTCGACGAGGTGTTCGCCAAGAAGGTCAAGAACGCCTTCGTGACGGTGCGCCCGCCGGGTCACCATGCCGAATCGAAGCGGGCGATGGGCTTCTGCCTGTTCAACAACGCGGCGATCGCCGCTCATTGGGCGCGGGTGCGCCACGGTTGCGAGCGCGTGGTGGTGATGGACTTCGACGTCCACCACGGCAACGGCACCCAGGACATCTTCTGGAACGATCCGAACCTGATGTACGCCTCGACCCACCAGATGCCGTTCTATCCCGGCACCGGCGAGGTGAGCGAGACCGGCGTCAGGGACAACATCGTCAACGCGCCCTTGTGGGCGGGCGCGGGCGGGGCGGACTTCCGCGAGGCGATGGACATCGCCGTTCTGCCGCGCATCGACGACTTCCGGCCCGATCTCGTGATCATCTCGGCCGGGTTCGACGCCCATACGCGCGATCCGATGAGCCAGATCAATCTGGTCGAATCGGACTTCGCGTGGGCGACGTCGCGGCTGATGGACATCGCCGATCGGCGCTGCAACAGCCGCCTCGTGTCGGTGCTCGAGGGCGGTTACGATCTCGAGGGGCTGGCGCGCTCGGTCGCCGCCCACGTCATGACGCTGATGAAGAGCTGACGTCCGCGCGACGACGATCTCCCGTGGACAGCGCCCGAAACCCTCTGGCGCCGCGCGGGCAGGTGGTCGAAAATGCCGAGCCCTTCCCTCGGTCGGAAAGGCGGTTGCGGACGAGCACGATTCGCCGCCTCCTACCGGACCGCGCCTGCGAGGAGATCGCGATGTCTCGCCGTTCGATCGTCACTCCGTCCTCGGTCCGCCGTTCGCTGGTCGCGATCGGGCTCGGGCTGCCCGTGGTTCTCGCGCTCGCCGGTCCGGCGGCGGCCGATGTCGACCGGATCGAGAAGCGGCTGTGGCTCTCGGTCGGGGCGGGCTCGGTCCAGGTCGACAAGTTCCGCGAGATGCGCGAGGACTGCGCGCTCGCGCCGGCGCCGGTGGTGACGGTTCTGCAGAACCCGGCCTTCGGCAAGCTCTCGGTCTCCACCGCGCAGGCGGTCGGGGCGACCGACAAGAACGGCCCCTACGGCGCCTGCGACGGCAAGAAGTTCAACTGGACGATCGTGAAGATCCCGCTGCCGGCCAAGGGCGAGGGCACCGACAAGGCGGTGGTCCAGGCACAGGAGAGCTCGGGCGAGGCGACGATCTACGACATCGAGATCGTCTACGCCAAGAAGCTGCCGGCGGGGAAGAAGTCGGGTCTGCTCGAAGACCGCTGACGTTCCCGCGCCTTCCGCCCTCCCCCACCCGAGAGCCGTCCGCCGTGACCGACACGACCGCCGCCGATCCGACCTCTCTCACCTTCGAGAAGGCGCTGGCCGAACTCGAGACGATCGTCGCGCGGCTCGAGCGCGGCGACGTGCCGCTCGAGGATTCGATCGCGGCCTACGAGCGCGGCGAGGCGCTGAAGGCGCATTGCGCCCGGCTGCTGTCGGTGGCCGAGGCACGCGTGGAGAAGATCCGCCTCGCCTCGGACGGTCGGCCCGCCGGCACCGAGCCGCTCGACGTCGATCAGGGCTGAGGCCCGTCGACACCGCCCACGGGACGGCTCGGCACCACCAGTTTCGCCACCAGACGCTGAATCACCTCGCCCGCCTGATTGCGGGTGTCGTTGCGCACCGTGACGATGCCGCGATCGGGGCGCGAGCGCGAGCGCGTCACCTCCACGATCTCGACCTCGACGGTGAGGACGTCGCCGGGGCGGGTCGGGCGTGGCCAGGAAATCTCACCACCGGCGCCGACGATGCCGCCGGCGAAGGGCGTTCCCGCCTCGGTCAGGAGCCGCATCGACAGGGCGGCGGTGTGCCAGCCGCTGGCGGCGAGACCGGCGAAGACCGTGTCGCGCGCCGCCTCCTCGTCGAGATGAAAGGCCTGCCGATCGTAGAGTGCGGCGAAGGCCTTGATGTCCTCGGCGGTGACCGCGACCGAGCCGGTGGTGAAGCGTCGGCCGACGGCCAGATCCTCGAGCCAGTGCTCCCGCATCGCCCTCTCCCTCCAAACGGATTTCCGCTCCGCTTTTTTCATGATGGTCATCATGTTCGTTTTATCATGATGGTCGTCATGATAGAGTCAAGCGACATTCGGTTTCCGGCGAGGGAGCGACCGGGATCGCCGACAGAGCGGGCGGCGGCGCGGGTCAGGGACGGGCGGGCGACGTCTCAACGCGAGCGGCGGCCCGAGGCCCGCTCGTCGGGGCGAGGAGATGAACGATGCGGGTGAGCAGGGAGACGGCGGCGGCGCACCGGGCGGCGATCGTGCGGGCGGCGGGACGGATGTTCCGGCGGCACGGGTTCGAGCGGGTCGGCATCGCCGAGATCACGCGGGCGGCCGGGCTCACCCACGGTGGCTTCTACGGCCACTTCGCCTCCAAGGACGCGCTGGCGGCGGAGGCGTGCGAGGCGGCCTTCGCCGACGGGCTGGCGGTGCTCGAGGGCGCGGTCGATCTCGAGGCCTACGTGCGGGTCTATCTGTCGCGCGCGCACCGCGACCATCCCGAGAGCGGGTGCCCGATGGTGGCGCTCGGCGGCGAGGTGGCGCATGCGGGCGCGGAGGTGCGGGCGCGCTACGCCGAGGGGGTGGCGCGATTCGTCGACGAGCTGACGAAGCGGATGCCGGGCGGGTCGATCGAGGCGCGGCAGCGGCGGGCGAGCGGGCTGGCGGCGCTGCTGGTTGGCGGGCTCGGGCTGGCGCGCGGGCTGGGGGCGAGCGCGCCGGAGATCTCGGATGCGCTGCTGCGCGCCTTGCGCGAGGAGGCGCGCGGACTGATCGGAGCGAGCGGCGATGCCCCCGCCGAAAGGGCGACCGGCACCCTCGGGGATTCCCTCCCCTCGAATCGGTGATTTGCAGCCGGTCGATCGCTCATGTATCGGTGGGGTAGGGTCGTTCGCCCGCGACGTGCGCGCGCCCCTCGAGACCGCACGGGCAAGAGGCCTCCTCCCGCGGTCGCAATCGCGAGAGTTCCGATTTTGCCGAGCCCCATCGAGACCCCTCTCCTCGACACCGTGAAGTCCCCCGAGGATCTGCGGAAGATTCCGGATCATCAGCTGCGCCAGCTCGCCGACGAGCTACGGGCGGAGACGATCGACGCGGTTTCGGTGACGGGCGGCCATCTCGGCGCGGGTCTGGGCGTGGTCGAGCTGACGGTGGCGCTGCACAAGGTGTTCGACACGCCGCGCGACATCGTCATCTGGGACGTCGGGCATCAGTCCTATCCGCACAAGATCCTGACCGGTCGACGCGACCGCATCCGCACGCTGCGCCAGCCGGGCGGGCTGTCGGGCTTCAACAAGCGCGAGGAGAGCGTCTACGATCCGTTCGGCGCGGGTCATTCGTCGACCTCGGTCTCGGCGGCGCTGGGCTTCGCGGCGGCGCGCGACCTGCGCGGCGGCGACACCAACGTGGTGGCGGTGATCGGCGACGGGTCGATGTCGGCGGGCATGGCCTACGAGGCGATGAACAACGCCGGAGCGATGGACGCGCGGCTGATCGTCATCCTCAACGACAACGACATGTCGATCGCGCCGCCGACGGGGGCGATGAGCGCCTATCTGGCGCGGCTCGTCTCCTCGCGAACCTTCATGTCGCTGCGCGACATCGGCAAGCAGATCTCGCGGCGGCTGCCGAAGTTCCTCGGCGTCGCGGCGGGCCGCGCGGAGGAGTTCGCGCGCGGCATGGCGATGGGCGGGACCCTGTTCGAGGAGCTCGGCTTCTATTACGTCGGGCCGATCGACGGGCACAATCTCGACCACCTCCTGCCGGTGCTGCGCAACGTGCGCGACGCGAAGGAGGGGCCGATCCTGGTCCACGTCGTCACCCAGAAGGGCAAGGGCTACGCCCCGGCGGAGGCCGCGGACGACAAGTATCACGGCGTCGCCCGCTTCGACGTGGTCACCGGCAAGCAGGCCAAGCCCAAGGCCAACGCGCCGTCCTATACGCGGGTGTTCGCCGACGCGCTGATCGCGGAGGCGGGCCGCGACGACAAGATCCTCGGCATCACGGCGGCGATGCCGTCCGGCACCGGGCTCGATCTGTTCGGGGAGGCGTTCCCGAAGCGGATGTTCGACGTCGGCATCGCCGAGCAGCACGCGGTGACCTTCGCCGCCGGGCTCGCCGCCGACGGGTTCAAGCCGTTCTGCGCGATCTATTCGACGTTCCTGCAGCGCGGGTTCGATCAGGTGGCGCACGACGTGGCGCTGCAGAAGCTTCCGGTCCGCTTCCCGATCGACCGGGCCGGGTTCGTCGGCGCCGACGGGGCGACGCACGCGGGGGCCTACGATCTCGCCTATCTCGGCTTTCTGCCCAATTTCGTGATCATGGCACCGGCCGACGAGGCCGAACTCGTCCATATGGTGGCGACGGCGGCGGCGATCGACGATCGACCGTCGGCGTTCCGCTTCCCGCGCGGCGAGGGCGTCGGGGTGGAGCTGCCGGCGCGCGGCGAGGTGCTGGAGATCGGCCGAGGACGGATCGTGCGCGAGGGGTCCAAGGTGGCGATCCTGTCGCTGGGCACGCGGCTGGCGGCGAGCCTGGAGGCGGCGGAGACGCTGGACGCGCACGGCCTGTCGACGACGGTCGCCGACGCGCGCTTCATGAAGCCGCTCGACCGCGATCTGCTGCGGCGGCTGGCACGCGGTCACGAGGTTCTGATCACGGTCGAGGAGGGCGCGATCGGTGGTTTCGGCAGCCACGTGCTCCATGCGCTGGCGGAGGACGGACTGCTCGACGGCGGGCTCAAGATCCGCACGCTGATGCTGCCGGACGAGTTCCTCGATCACGGCGATTCGGAGAAGACTCATGCGAGGGTCGGCATCGATGCCGCCGGAATCGTCCGGCGGGTCTTCGAGGCGCTCGGACGCTCGGCGGCGGAGCCCGCCCGGCGGGCCTGACGCCGATAAGGAGAAGAGCATGGTCCTGCGCCTCGTTCGCAACGCGTCGTGGGTACTGATCGCGCTGCTGATCGTCGGGTTCGGCGTCTTCGCGGCGCTGCGCGAAGCGCCGCCCACCACCGCTCCCAGGACGGAGACGGTCGAGCTGAAGCCGGTCGCCGGCATCGGCGGGCCGTTCTCGCTGATCGATCAGAACGGCGGCACCTTCACCGAGGCCTCGCTCCAGGGCCGGCCGACGCTGCTGTTCTTCGGCTACACCTTCTGCCCGGACGTCTGTCCGACCACGCTGCTCGAGGCCGAGACCTGGATGAAGGAACTCGGCGCCGACGCCGATCGGCTGCGGGTGGTGTTCGTGTCGGTCGATCCGGAGCGCGACACGCCGGAGAAGCTCAAGGTCTATCTGTCGAACTTCGACCCCCGCTTCATCGGCCTGTCGGGATCGCGAGCGGAGACGGACCGGGTGATCAAGGCGTGGCGGGTGGTGGCGCGCAAGGTCGACAATCCCGGTAGCGACTACACGATGGACCACACGGCGGCGGTCTATCTGCTCGACGCGCAGGGCCGCTTCGTCGGCATCATCAACTTCCAGGAGGCGACCGACAAGGCGATGGCCAAGATCCGGCGCCTTCTGGCCGCGGGCTGACCCCCCTTTTCCCCGCGCGATCGCGGGTTCATGATGGACGCCATGACCGAGAGCCCTCCCCGTCCCGTCCTCTACGCCGGCGTCGCCGTCGGGCTCGCGCTCCTGGCGACGGCGCTGTGGGCGTGGTCGCGCTGGGGCGGGGGCGTGTTCTTCGACACGATCGTCGGCGGCATGACGACCTGCCTGTGAGAGCGCCCCGCCGATGAGCCGCACGCGCCTCGATCTCGCGCTCGTCGACCGTGGTCTCGCGCCGACGCGGGCGCGGGCGCGCGACGCGATCCAGCGTGGACACGTCGTGGTCGACGGACGGGTCGAGACGAAGCCGGCGACGGGGGTCGGACCGGAGGCCGCGATCACGATCGACGATCCGGCGGCGCAGTGGGTGTCGCGGGCGGCCCTGAAGCTCACCGGAGCGCTCGACCGGTTCGGGCTCGATCCCACGGCTTGCGACTGTCTCGACGTCGGGGCCTCGACCGGCGGCTTCACCCAGGTGCTGCTGGCGCGCGGCGCGGCGCGGGTGACGGCGATCGACGTCGGGCACGGGCAATTGGCGGGCGAGGTGGCGGCGGACCCGCGCGTCGTCTCGATCGAGGGGCTCAACGCGCGCGACCTCTCGGCCGAGCATCTCGCCTCGGCGCCCGACTTCGTGGTCGCCGACGTCAGTTTCATCTCGCTGACGCTGGCGCTGCCGCCGGCGCTCGACCTCGCGCGGGCCGGCGCGCGCGGCGTGTTCCTGGTCAAGCCGCAGTTCGAGGTGGGGCGCGAGGGGATCGGACGCGGCGGGCTGGTGCGCGACCCGGCCGCGGCGCTGGCGAGCGTCGATCGCATCGCGCGGCTCCTCGCCGACCGCGGCTGGCGCGAGATCGGCCGGGCCGAAGCGTCGATCGCCGGGGGCGACGGCAATCAGGAATTCGTGATCGCGGCCGAGAAATCGGTGCGATGAGAGGCTCCCCCGGTATTCCACCCCTCGCGCCGGACGCGGAAGTGGGGCACAAGGGCGCACCATGACGATACCCGCTCTCGATCTCTCCTCGCCGACCGAAACGGTCACCATCACCGACATCGCCCACAAGGGCGACGGCGTCGCGCGCTTCGAAACGGAGGCGGGCGAGCGACAACTGTTCGTCGGCGGCGCGCTGCCGGGCGAGACGGTTCGGGTGGAGATCACCGGCGAGGGCGTCAACGAGCGCGGTCGCATCGTCGAGATCCTCCACGCCAGCCCCGACCGGGTCGAGCCGCCGTGCGCGGTGGCGGCGACCTGCGGCGGCTGCTCGCTGCAGCACTGGGATCAGGTGCCCTATCTCACCTGGAAGCAGGCGCGGGTGCGCGAGGCCTTCCTCGATCGCGGCATCGAGGCGGAGGTGGCCGAGACCATCGCGACCGGCCCGGCCAGCCGTCGGCGCGCGGTGATCGCGGTGCAGCGGCGGACCGGCTCGCCCCTGGTCGGCTTCCGCGAGCGGCTGTCGCACACGGTGGTCGACGGGCGCGACTGCCTGCTGGTCAGCCCGCGCATCCGCGCGGCGATGCCCAAGCTCGGCCAGATCTCCCATCTCCTCACCTTCGGGCCGAAGGGCGCGGTGTTCACCGTGCTCGACACGGAAACCGGGCTCGACGTCTCGGTGGCGGAGGCGACGCTGGCGCCGGAACGCCGTCAGCAGGCGCTGACCCAGGCGCTCGATCTCGGCTTCGCCCGTCTGTCGATCGGCCGGGAGATCGTGGTGGAGGCGCATGCGCCGGTGGTGCGTTTCGGCGGCATCGCGGTGATGCCGCCGCCGGGGGGCTTCCTCCAGGCGGTGGCGGCGGCGGAGGAGGCGATGGCGCGGCTGGTCGACGCGGCCGTCGCCGAGGCGCTGGCGAACCGGCCGAAGAAGGCAAAGGGTCCGGCGCGGGTCGCCGATCTCTTCGCCGGGTGCGGCACGTTCTCGCTGCGGATCGCCCGGCATGCCCAGGTGCACGCGGTGGAGAGCGACCGGATGTCGCTCGACGCGCTCTCGTTCGCGGCACGCCACACCCAGGGCCTCAAGCCGGTGAGCGTGGAGGCGCGCGACCTCTATCGACGGCCGCTGATGGACAAGGAACTGGCCGGATACGACGCGGTGGTGATCGATCCGCCGCGCGACGGCGCCGCGCCGCAGTTCAAGGAACTGGCGAAGTCGGCGATCCCGGTGATCGTGGCGGTGTCGTGCAATCCGGCGACGTTGGCGCGCGACGCCCGCTATCTGATCGACGCCGGGTGGACCATGGGCGAGGTGACGCCGATCGACCAGTTCCTGTGGTCGCATCACGTCGAGGCGGTCACGGTGTTCCGCAAGAGCTGAGCCCGACCGTCGCCCCACATTGATCGAACGTGAACATCACACGTAGTTTTCATTGCCACTGAAAAGGCAGGCCGCTAACATACCGGCCATGCGCCTCGACCAATGGCTCGCCCGCACGAAAGAGACCCGCAGCGCCTTCGCGCGCCGCGTCGGCCTGTCGCCGGCGGCGGTCACGGCGTTGTGCAACGACCCCTCGGTGTGGATCTCGCGCGAGACCGCCGAGAAGATCGCCGCCGCCACGCGCGGCGCCGTCACACCCGACGATTTTCTGGGCCTCCGACCCAAGTCCAAGGCCCACGAGGAGACGATGATGAACCAGTCCCGAGTCGCCGCCGCCCTGCGCGCCTTCGAACGCGGAGAGATCGTGGTCGTCACCGACGACGACGATCGCGAGAACGAGGGCGACCTGATCGTCGCCGCGGTCCATGCGACGCCGGAGAAGATGGCCTTCATCGTGCGCCACACTTCGGGCATCGTGTGCACGCCGATCCCGCGCGATCTCGCCCGCAAGCTCCATCTCGAGCCGATGATCGCCGCCAACGACGCGCCGCTGGGCACCGCCTTCACGGTGACGATCGACTACCGCCACGGGCTGACCACCGGCATCTCCGCCGAGGAGCGCTGCAACACCGCGCGGGCGCTCGCCAATCCCAACGTCGGGCCGACCGACTTCGTGCGTCCGGGCCACGTGTTCCCGCTGATCGCGCGCGACGGCGGCGTCCTCATGCGCTCCGGCCACACCGAGGCGGCGGTCGATCTCTGCCGGCTCGCCAAGCTGCCGCCGGTCGGCGTGATCTGCGAGCTGGTCAACGACGACGGCACGGTCAAGCGCGGGCCGGACGTGGCCCGGTTCGCCGAGGAGCACGGGCTCGAGATCGTCTCGGTCGCCGACCTGATCGCCTATCGCCAGCGCAACGAACGGCTGGTCGAGCGCGTCGCCGAGTTCGACGTCGAGACGCCGCACGGGCAGGCTCGGGCGGTGTCCTATTCGACGCCGTTCGATCCGATGCATCACCTCGCGGTGGTGTTCGGCGACATTCGTGACGGGCGTTCGGTGCCGGTGCGGCTCCATCTCGAGTCGGTGGTCGACGACGTGTTCGGCAAGGCCAAGACGCTCGATCGGTTGATGGAGAAGATGGGCAAGGAGGGGCGCGGCGTCGTCGTCTACCTGCGCGAGGGCTCGGTCGGCGTGGTGAAGCCGACGCGCGAGCCGGAGAAGGGCGCCGATCCGATGGCGGCGGCGGAAGCGGAGGCCCACGTCTCGGCCTCGACCCGGGCGGAGAACTGGCGCGAGATCGGCCTCGGCGCGCAGATCCTCAAGGATCTCGGCGTCGCCTCGATCCGTCTGATCTCGTCCAAGGAACGCCGCTACGTCGGCCTGGAAGGGTTCGGCATCGCCATCGAGGGCACGGAGACCCTGGAGCGCGCGAAATGAACCAGACGGACATGCCCCCCGAAGCCGAGACCGACGACGACGTCGAGGTGCTGGCGCCCGGTACGCTGATCGTGGTGGTCGATCCCCTGTGCGGGTGGTGCTGGGGCGCGGCCCCGGCGCTGACGCGGCTGGCGGCGGCCGGCGAGCGGCTCGAGGTGGTCGCCTCGGGCCTGTTCATCGGCGATCGGCCGATGACGCCGGAATTCGCCGAGTACGCCTGGAAGAACGACGAGCGCATCCGCGATCTCACCGGCCAGACCTTCTCGAATGCCTATCGCGACGGGGTGCTCGGCAACTTCGAAACCCGGTTCGACAGCGGGCCGGCGACGCTGGCGCTGACCACGGTGCAGCTCTCGGCGCCGGAGCGGACGCTGGAGGCGCTGCACGCGCTCCAGGGTGCGCGCTGGGTCGACGGGCTCGACGTCACCTCCGAGGTGGTATGCGCCGAGGTGCTGCGGCGGGCCGGGTTCGAGGAGAGCGTCGTCGCCGCGTTCCTCGCCGAGGACGAGGTGGTGATCGAGGCGCTCAACCAGCGCGCCACTCTCGCGCGCGAGCTGATGAGCCGTCTCGGCGCGCGCGGCGTGCCGATGCTCGCCCGCGTCACCGAGGTCGGCGTCGAGCGGATCGACAGCCGCCGTCTGTTCGAGGACGTCGAGAACGTAGCGATCAACGTCGCGGCGGTGAGAGGCTCGGCCTGATCACTCGGTCTCGCCCGTCGCCCTCGGCGGTACGACGGGGCGGGAGAGATCGTGGCGGGCGCGGCGGATCTCGCGGTCGAGCGCCTGGAGAAAGGTCTGGCGGTCGCGCGGGGCGAACGGGCGCGGGCCGCCGGTGACGGCGCCGGCCGAGCGCAGATCCTCCATGAGATCGCGGGTCGCCAGGGCCATGCCGATCGAGGCGGCGTCGAACACGCGGCCGGTCGGGGCGACGACGCGCGCGCCCGCCTTGACGCAGCGATCGGCGAGCGGCACGTCGGCGGTGATCACCACCACGCCCGCTCGCGCCGCCTCGGCGATGTGATCGTCGGCGACGTTCGGCCCCTGCCCCACCACCACGCGCTCGATCAGCGGATCGTCGGGCAGGCGCATCCAGCTGTTGGCGACCACCACCACCGGCAGGCGCAGGCGCCCGGCGACGCGGAAGACCTCGTCCTTCACGGGGCAGGCGTCGGCGTCGACCAGGATGCGCAGGTCGGATTCGCGCTCGGGACTCACACTCCACCTCCTCGGCGGTTCGGCAGAGGCGATCTGCGCCGGGAACCGCAGGAGGGAATTCCCGCATGTCTTCGACCGCGTCAACCTCGTCGTCGCCGTCGCGTCGAATCGGTGGGCCGCGACGGGCACGATGATCGAGACCGTCCGCGCCCGCGACGCGCCCGCCCGCCCGCCGAGACGCCGTCCGGATCAGGCGGCGATGTCGGCCCATCTGACCACGTGGTCGATGTGGGGCGGCTTGCCGCCGACCTTCTTCACCGCCTCGATCACGTCGTCGAGCGTCAGGTTCGCCGGAACGCCCTCGACCTCGTAGACCACCGCGCCGCCGCTGGTGAGCCCGGCCTCGGCATTCTTCAGCGCCTTCGTCACCGCGCCCTCGTAGGCGACCTTGACCATGTGAACCGCCATGGAACCCTCTCGTCGTGCGGGCGTCGAAAAGCCGCCCCTGTTGTCGCAAAGCCGACCGTTCCGGGGGACGAGGGGGGTGTCGCCCCTCCTCGACCTCGGCGCTCGGCCGCCATCGACGAGCCGGAGCAACGGCCGTGCCATCGGCCGGCGGCGGTGGTGGGGTTCCGGTCTGCCGCGACGGCGGGCCTGGGGCGCTCGCGCGGCGTTCGCCGCGCTGCTATGGAGGAGGCATGACGCTCACCGCCCTCCTCTCCGCCGCGATCGCCGGTTGTCTCTACGTGGTGTCGCCGGGACCGGCGGTGCTGGCGCTGGTCGGCATCGGCGCGGCGCGCGGACGCGGGCCGGCGATCCGGTTCCTGCTCGGCCATCTCGCCGGCGACACGCTGTGGTGCACGCTGGCGATCATGGCGCTGGTCGGGGCCAAGGTGTTCGATCCGCTGCTGTTCGATCTGGTGGCGCTGGCCTGCGGCCTCTACCTCGGCCACCTGGGCTGGCGCGGGTTCACGGCGCAATCGGCGCGCGGGGCCGACGATCTGATCGGCGATCGGCCGTGGCTGCGCGGGGTGATGTTCGGGCTCACCAATCCGAAGAGCTATCCGGTGGCGCTGGCGATGTACACGGCGCTGTTCGCCGGACAGACCGAGGTGCTGACCTTCGCGGCGATGCCGGCGCTGTTCGCCGCCTCCTTCGCCGGGTTCCTCATCGGCGACGTGATCCTGGCGTGGACGGTGGGCACCGCCTTCATGCGGCGGATCTACCTGTCGCACGCGGTGATGATCGTGCGGGGCACCGGCGCGCTGTTCCTGGTGTTCGCCGTCACCACCCTGTGGGAGGCGGTGCCGAAGCTCGCGGCCCGCCTCCTCTGATCCGCTCCCGAGAAACGACGACCCCCGCGCCGTCGCCGACGCGGGGGGGGGTGAGACGTGTTCCCCGATCCTCCTCGCCTCAGGCGGCGAGGGCCTTGGCGGTCGGCAGGAAGTCG
>JBEOKB010000030.1:0-3881 GCA_040275425.1 Siculibacillus sp.
GGTGCGGCGGTCGTCTGGCGGACCGCGTCGCGAGGAGAGTAGCGGGTGGGCGAGGTATCGTCACGGGGTGGAAGGGGGCGGCGCTCGTAAATCTACTATTACGTGCTAAATTGTTTTGAATCTTCTTTTGGTTGCGTTTACCGTTCATTTGTCGGACCCTTCGTTTCGGGAAGTGAAAGCGAGAAGGAACCGACGAATGAGCGACACCTCTACGGAACCCAAACCCCTATCGAAGGGGTTCGCGTCGACCATCGCAGCAATTCGCGATGTGCTCGACTCGATCAAGCTGATCATCAGCGGCATACTGCTGCTGCTGCTGCTCCTGGTCGAAATCTTCAACGCCTATACCAACGTCTGCCGCTTCAACGCGGCGATCGGAAATCAACTGAAGACCGTTCAGGCCGGGTTCGGAAACGAATTGTCGGTTCTGATCTCACAGTACTTCGAACATTGTTCGGCGATCGCCGCCAATCCAGAAGGGCTGAAAGTTCTGGCGGGAGGTCGGCCGGAGCCGCTGCTCGCCGCCGTCGTACCGGCGGTGCCGGCAGACGCGGGGAAGGCCGCGACGCCACAGGGAAGAGATCCGGCTTCGATCCCGTCGGTTGTCCCGACCGAACCGGCCACCTCACCAACCGCTCCGAGCGAGGCAACGACCATCCCCGCGAGTGATCGCTCCGGATGGGTTGCGCTCGGTTTCCTTCCCGACCACCCCGGCGGTGCCGACGACAGTCTGTTCACGCTTCCCAAGGGCAGGACGCTCGCCACGCTTTCCAAAGACGACGTGGTGACGGCGACGACGAGCGTCAATCTACGCAAGGGCGCCGCCGACTGGACACGGCCCCGCGCCGTGATCGGCGCCGGTCGCAAGGCGAAAATCCTCGAGACGCCGAAGGCGCTCCCGGCGGGAAAACTGTCGCAGGTCTGGGCACACGTCGTCTTCGAATGACCGTCGCCTTCCCTCGCACGCCGCCCACGGGCGGCGTGCTCGAGCTCACGCCGCGCCGCCGGCTTCCGTCGCCAGCCAGGCCTTGCCGCAGGCCTTGGCGAGTTCGCGCACGCGCAGGATGTAGCTCTGGCGCTCGGTGACCGAGATCACGCCGCGCGCGTCGAGCAGGTTGAAGACGTGGCTCGCCTTGATGCACTGGTCGTAGGCGGGCAGCGCCATCAGGTGGCGCTTCTCCTCCGGGGTCTCCCAGCCGGCGGCGATGTACTTCTGCGCCGCCGCCTCGGCCATCCGGAACTGCTCGAACAGCATCGCGGTGTCGGCGTGCTCGAAGTTGTGCCGGCTGTATTCCCGCTCGGCCTGGAGGAAGACGTCGCCGTAGGTGACCTTGTCGTGACCCTCGCGGCCGTTGAAGTTGAGGTCGTAGACGTTGTCGACACCCTGAACGTACATGGCCAGACGCTCGAGACCATAGGTCAGTTCGCCCGAGACCGGCGAGCACTCGAAGCCGGCGACCTGCTGGAAGTAGGTGAACTGGCTCACCTCCATGCCGTCGCACCAGCACTCCCAGCCGAGGCCCCAGGCGCCGAGCGTCGGGCTCTCCCAATCGTCCTCGACGAAGCGGATGTCGTGGGTGGCGGCGTCGACACCGATCGCGGCGAGGCTCTTCAGATAGAGCTCCTGCAGGTCGGCGGGCGAGGGCTTCAGGATGACCTGGAACTGGTAGTAGTGCTGGAGCCGGTTGGGGTTCTCGCCGTAACGGCCGTCCTTGGGGCGACGCGAGGGCTGAACATAGGCGGCACGCCAGGGCTTGGGGCCGAGGGCGCGCAGGGTCGTGGCCGGATGGAAGGTGCCGGCGCCGACCTCCATGTCGTAGGGCTGGAGCACGACGCAGCCGTAGTCGGCCCAGAAGCGCTGGAGCGTCAGGATCAGGCCCTGGAACGAGCGATCGGGGCGCATGTGGGTCGGCATCGAGGAATCGATCATGGCGGCGACTTTTCCGGCGGAAACGAAACGTGGCGGACCCTAGCCACGCCCGCGCGCCGTCGTCAACCGGGCAAGGGCCTCGAGGCGGGCCGGGGAGCGGTTCAGGTGCAGTTCATGTCGCCGGGTGTAGATTTTCGTTCCGTGACCTGCCGTCGTGGAGGCGGGAGATCGTCGAGAGGAAAGTCAGGGAGAACCAATCCATGTCGAACCTTCGTCCATCGATCGCCGTCGTGCTTCTGGCGGTCGCCGCCGCCCTCGTCCAGATCCCCACGGCCGAAGCCCAGACCGCGCGGTCCGGCGGAACTTCGACCGATCCCGGCGGAGGTCCGGGCGGCAAGCTCATTCTGCCGGGTACGCCCGGCAACTGCGGCCCCACCATCGCCGGCTGCCCGCCGACGGAAGAGCCGAAGAAGCCCGGGCGCAAGGTGAAGCACTGCGACCATTGGGAGATCGTGAAGACGGCCGGCGGGGCGACCCTGCGTCGTTGTCGCGACCAGTGAGACCTCCTTCATGCTCGCCGTGACACCGCGGCCCCGCCGTCGCCGATTTCGTTCGGTGACGGCGGGGCCGCGGTCGTTCGGGGGGGCCCGGTTCGTCTCCCGCGTGCGGAGGTCGGATCGAACTGAAATACCAATGCAGGAAGGCAATCCCCCGACGACACCTCGGCGAGCGCATGTATTCGAACTCGCATTCCCTTACGTCATATAAAAATTAATCGAATCCGTTCGATTCAGTTGAATTTTTAAAAATTAATACCATATTAACGTCAGGTTCCGCGTAGAAGTGCCAGCGACGAAGGCACATGGAACCGAGGATGGGTGTCATGTCGATTGCCTCGAATACGATGAGAGTCGGACTGCTCGCCGGTGCCATCACCACCCTGATCTCCGCGACTGCGATGGCCGATCCGGGAGCGCTCGTGCGCGTCGGCACGGCCGGCAACTGCCCCGGCGGCAACTGCCCTCCGGCCTACGTGATCGTGTATCCCGGCGGCGGTGGCGGTACCGCGGGCGCCGGTAGTCAGGTCCGCGCCTCGCGCGGCCACCATGGGCATCACGGGCACCATGGACATCACGGCAAGGGCGGGCCGGTCTGAGCGCCGTCTTCGACGCGAGTTCCGCTCGCATGTGAATTTCGGACCGCCGGTGGAGACCTCCACCGGCGGTCTTCGTCCTTCCGGGGCTCGCGGTTCTTCTCACGCCGGGGGATCGACCGGCGAGCACGGCGTCGACGGGTGATCGCCGCCGAGATCCCTCCGCCTCCGCGGCCGAACGGAACGATCCGGCGGGATCAACCGCCGCGTTCGGGCGCGGATCTCCTCGCGGCCTCGTCGAGGGCGCGGCGCAGGCTCAGGAAATCACGCCAGGCGAGGCGCTTCTGCAGCGGTTGGCGCAGCAGATAGGCGGGATGGAGCGTGGCGAGGGCGAGGATCTCGCGGGTCGCGGTGCGGTGGGTCAGCCATTTGCCGCGCAGACGCAGGATGCCCTCCTTCGTTCCCGCGAGCGCGGCCGCCGAGGCGCCGCCGAGGAACACCAGCACGTCGGGATCGACCAGTTCGATCTGACGCATCACGAAGGGCTTGCAGATCTCGGTCTCCTGGGGCGTCGGCGTGCGGTTGCCGGGCGGGCGCCAGGGCACGACGTTGGCGATGTAGACGTCGGAGCGGGCGAGACCGATCGCCGCCAGCATGCGGTCGAGCAGGTGGCCCGAGCGGCCGACGAAGGGCAGGCCCTGCTCGTCCTCCTCGCGGCCGGGGGCCTCGCCGACGAACATCACCCGCGCGCCGGGCGCGCCGTCGGCGAAGACCAGCCGGCGGGCGGTGAGGCGCAGGTTGCAGCCGTCGAAACGCTCGAGGGCGGCACGCAGGTCGTCCAGCGTGGCGGCCGAAGCGGCGGCCTCGCGCGCGGCGACGACGCCGAGATCGCCGGGGACGGCGGCGCCGAGGGTCGGC
>JBEOKB010000031.1:0-7040 GCA_040275425.1 Siculibacillus sp.
GTCCGCCGGCACGTCCGCGCAACGACGACGTCGACGAGGCGCCGGTCGGGCTCGGGGATCACGTCCCCGCGTTCCTGCTGCGTCCGGTGCGCACGACCCGCAGCGCAACCTGACACCGCGTCAACTTGCCGCGATCAACTGAGCGATTCATGCGAGCATTCCACCGTGAGTGCTCGCATTTCGGCTTCGATCGCCTTCTCGACTGTCGTGTACGTGAGCCAGACGCCTCGATTCTCTCGCGAAACACGTGGTGCTGATCGATCGGCTTTACGATGAGTTAAGTGGTTCCTGCGATCCTCCGATCCAGCCGAAGGGAGTCGGCATGGCCGGGCGGCGGTGGGAAATCGCTCGATCATCAGCGTGGGAGCTCGTAGGCAAATGAGTGAGCGGGACGATTTCAAGCGGACAATCGTCTACGGCGAGAACGCCGTGGGCCATCTCCGTAAGAACGAAATCCCGGCGTATCCGCGCAACTACGAGCTCTGGTACACCTACGCGGCCGGCTTCAACCACGCCCTCAACAAGACCGTCAACGACATCATCCGCGCGCGCGGCAAGATCACGCTGCCCGAAGTCGACAAGGTCTACGACCAGTTCATCGCGCCGACCCGAATCGGCGAGCGCATCGACGAGGTCGGCGGGCGACTGAGCCAAGAGATCAACGGCGTCGCCGGCCTGATCGAGACGCAGCGGGCTTCGACCTCGGTCTATTCGACCTCGCTGGGCGAAGCCAAGGCGGCGCTGGCGGGCGCGACCGAGAACGGCACGCTGGAGACCATCGTCCAGGGGCTGATCGAGGCGACCCACGAGACCGAGAGCGTCAACCGCAAGCTCGAAGACCAGCTCAACGAATCGCGTCGGCAGATCGCCGAGCTGCAGGAGAGCCTGGAGGCGATCCGCTACGAGAGCCTGGTCGACGATCTGACCACCCTGGCCAACCGCAAGCACTTCGACCAGACGCTGGAGCGGATGATCACGGACGCCAATGCCTCGGGCAACACGTTCTCGCTTCTGTTCACCGACATCGACCACTTCAAGAAGTTCAACGACACCTTCGGTCACCAGACCGGCGATCAGGTGCTGCGTCTGGTGGCGCTGGCGGTGAAGCAGAACATCAAGGGCCAGGACGTCGCCTGCCGCTACGGCGGTGAGGAGTTCGCGGTGCTGCTGCCGCGCACGGGCCTCGAGAAGTCCTCGGTCGTGGCCGAACACATCCGCGAGGCGGTGTTCTCCAAGGAGCTGGTCAAGCGCTCCACCGGCGAGAACCTCGGCCGCATCACCATTTCGATCGGCGTATCCGAATGGAAGCGCGGCGACACGGCGCAGTCGATGATCGAGCGCGCCGACATGTGTCTCTATGCGGCCAAGCACGGCGGGCGCAATCAGGTGCGCTGGTCGGTCGACGAGCCGAGCGCCGCCGACAAGGCGCGCGTGGCCTGAGCGACCGCCTCCACGGATACGAAGACGCCCGGCTCACGCCGGGCGTTTCGCGTTTCAGGGGCGTTCGCGACGTCACTTGACGTCGGCGGCGACCTGCATCCGGACGATCACGTCGGGACTGGTGACGGCGCCGTTCTGCTCCTTCGGCCCCTTCTTGATCTTGTCGACGAACTCCATGCCCGACACGACCTGACCGAACGAGGTGTAGTTGCCGTTCAGGAAGGCGCCGTCGGCGAACATGATGAAGAACTGCGAGTTGGCGCTGTTGGGGGCCTGCGAGCGGGCCATGCCGAGGGTGCCGCGTTCGAAGGGCATCTGGTTGAACTCGGCCGGCAGGTTGCCGAGGTCGGAGCCGCCGGTGCCGTCGCCGCGCGGGTCGCCGGTCTGGGCCATGAAGCCCTCGATGACGCGATGGAACTTCAGGCCGTCGTAGAACTTGCGGCGGGTCAGTTCCTTGATGCGGGCGACGTGCTTCGGCGCGACGTCGGGGCGCAGGCGGATGACGACGCGGCCGTCCTTCAGATCGAGATAGAGCGTGTTCTCCGGATCACCGGCGGCGGGGCCGGCGGCCTCGGCGGGGCCGAGGGCGACGGAGCCGAGGAGAAGGGCGGCGAGGAGGGTTCTGCGCAGCAAGGGGCGTACTCCCGAAAGGACGTGGGTTGGCTTCACTCGGCGGACGAGGGGGTGAGGCGCGCGCGCAGGCGTGCGGCCACCCCTTCGGGGACGAAGGCGGAGACGTCGCCGCCCATCGCCGCGATCTGGCGCACCAGGGTGGCGGTGATGTGGCGGACGCCGGGCGAGGCGGGCAGAAACACCGTGCGCACCGTCGGCGCCATGGTGCCGTTCATGCCGGCCATCTGCATTTCGTAGTCGAAGTCGGTGGCGTCGCGCAGGCCGCGCACGATGGCGCAGGCGCCGGCGCGGGCGGCGGCCGTCACCACGAGATCGGAGAAGGCGACGACGTCGACACGGGCCTGATCGACACCGAGGGCGGCGAGGCATTCGCGAATCATCGCCACGCGCTCGTCGAAGGAGAACATCGGCTTCTTGGCCGGATGGACGCCGATCGCCACCACGACGCGGTCGGCGAGATCGAGCGCCTGGGCGAGCACGTCGACGTGACCGTTGGTGACGGGGTCGAACGAGCCGGAATAGATGAATGTGCGCGGCATCGGCATCCTTCCCTGCGGCGGACGATCGCGGCGCGACGGCCGATCGGCTCGGGGGGGCGGTGATTCCCGGTTCGAGGGAGCCGCCCTGCCCTCTCGCCTTAGCGCTCCTCGGGCTCAGCGGCAAGCGGCGCGTCGGCGGCGGCGAGTGCGACGCGTTCGGCGGGGATTGTTTCGTCGAGCGAGGCGGGAGGCAACACAATTCCGGCACGACGCAAAGTCCCACACACGTGCGCGCGGTACGTTTCTCTCCGTCCGAGAGGATCGCAGCTTCCGCATCGACCGCCAACGATCGGAACTACGTGAGAGTTCCGGGTTTCTCCCAGCCCGGAACTCTCGCCCGACGGCCTCGCGGCGATCGGTTTCGCAGCCCCGCGTCGAACCCCCCGGTCGATGCGGGGCGCGGCCCCGCCGCCCGCCGTCCCCGTCGAGTTTGCGAGTTAGCGGCCCGCCATCCGGCCGCCAACTTGAGGGGCGTGTTCTCCCGACGAACACGCCTCTCCCTTTCTTCCAGCGGCCGCCACGGCCGCCCGGAACTGCGATCGCCTCCCACCGGCGGTCGCACAGGGGGAGCGTGTTCTCCCGACACGACACGCTCCCCCGCCTCTCTTCTCCCCTCCCCGCCGAACTCCGTCTCGTCCCGGCGCCGCCGTGAGACGCGCGACGTCGCCTCTGAACGCGCGAAACCGCGCCGGCGGGGGCGCGGGCGCGGTTTCGACGTCTCGACGATCGGGCGTCGGCGGGCGGGTGCCGACGGCGGGGCTCAGGCCTCGCCGCCCTCCTCTTCGCTCTCCTCCTCGCGGATGCGCTCGACCGAGACGACGCGCTCGCTCTCGGCGGTGTCGAACACGATCACGCCCTGGGTCGAGCGGCCGGCGATGCGGATGCCTTCGACCGGGCAGCGGATCAGCTGGCCGCCGTCGGTCACCAGCATGATCTGGTCGGCGTGCTCGACGGGGAAGGAGGCGATCAGCTCGCCGTTGCGGGCGCCGGTCGACATGGCGACGATGCCCTTGCCGCCGCGACCCGTCGTCCGGTACTCGAACGACGAGGTGCGCTTGCCGTAGCCGTTGACCGACACCGTGAGGACGAACTGCTCGGCCTCGGACATGACCGTGTAACGGTCGCCCAATTCGATGCCGGCGGCGTTGCCTTCGGTCTCTGCTTCGATCGAGTCGGCTTCTGCCTCGGTCTCACCACGGACAGCGCGGCTACGACGGAGGTATTCCGAGCGCTCGTCCGGCGTCGCCTCGAAGTGGCGCAGGATGGCCATGGAGATGACGTGGTCGGTCTCGGCGAGCGAGATGCCGCGCACGCCCATCGAATCGCGGCCCTTGAAGACGCGCACGTCGGGCACGGGGAAGCGGATGCACTGGCCGAGCGCGGTCGTCAGCAGCACGTCGTCGCCCTCGGTGCAGGTGTCGACGCCGACGATGCCCTCGCCCTCTTCGAGCTTCATGGCGATCTTGCCGTTGCGATTGACCTGGGTGAAGTCCGAGAGCGCGTTGCGGCGGACGTTGCCGCCGGTGGTGGCGAACATCACGTCGAGCTTGGCCCAATCGGCCTCGTCCTCCGGTAACGGCAGGATCGAGGTGATCCGCTCGCCGGGCTCGAGCGGGAACATGTTGACCAGCGCCTTGCCGCGCGCCTGCGGCGCCGCCAGGGGCAGGCGCCACACCTTGGTCTTGTAGACCTGACCGCGCGAGGAGAAGAACAGGATCGGCGTGTGGGTCGAGGCCACGAACAGGCGGACCACGAAATCCTCGTCCTTGGTCGCCATGCCGGAGCGGCCCTTGCCGCCGCGACGTTGCGCCCGATAAGTCGACAGCGGCACGCGCTTGATCCAGCCGGCGTGGGTGACGGTGACGACCATGTCCTCGCGGGCGATCAGATCCTCGTCGTCGACGTCGCCGTCGACGTCGAGGATCTCGGTCTTGCGCGGGGTGGCGAACTCGGCGCGGACCTCGGCCAGCTCGTTCTTGACGATGGCCATGATGCGCTCGCGCGAGGCGAGGATCTCGAGATAGTCGGCGATCTCGCGGGCGAGCTTCTCCAACTCCTCGGCGATCTCGTCGCGGCCGAGCGCGGTGAGGCGCTGGAGGCGCAGATCGAGGATGGCGCGGGCCTGTTCCTCGGAGAGGCGATAGGTGCCGTCCTCGGCGACGACGTGGCGCGGATCGGCGATGAGCGCGATCAGCGGCGCCATGTCCTTGGCGGGCCAGGCGCGCTCCATCAGCTCGGCGCGGGCGGTGGCCGGATCGGGCGCGTTGCGGATGGTGCGGATGACCTCGTCGATGTTGGCCACCGCGATGGCCAGACCGACCAGGACGTGGGCGCGATCGCGGGCCTTGGCGAGCAGGAAGCGGGTGCGCCGGCCGATCACCTCCTCGCGGAAGGCGACGAAGGCGACCAGCATGTCCTTGAGATTCATCAGCATCGGGCGGCCGCCGTTGAGCGCCACCATGTTGCAGCCGAAGGTCGACTGGAGCTGAGTGAACCGATAGAGCTGATTGAGCACCACGTCCGACATGGCGTCGCGCTTCAGTTCGATGACGACGCGATAGCCGTCGCGGTCGGATTCGTCGCGGACCTCGGCGATGCCCTCGATCTTCTTCTCGCGCACCAGTTCGCCGATCCGCTCCACCATCGAGGCCTTGTTGACCTGATAGGGGATGTCGGAAATGACGATGGCCTCACGGCCGCCGCGCGCGGTCTCGAAGCCGACGCGGCCGCGCATGGTGATCGAGCCGCGGCCGGTGGCGTAGGCCGAGCGGATGCCCGAGCGGCCCAGAATGATGCCGCCGGTGGGGAAGTCCGGGCCGGGGATGATCTCGGTCAGATCCTCGATCGACATCTCGGGGCGATCGATCAGCGCGATGGTGGCGTCGATCACCTCGCCGAGATTGTGCGGCGGGATGTTGGTCGCCATGCCGACGGCGATGCCGCCGGCGCCGTTGGCCAGCAGATTGGGGAAGCGCGCCGGCAGGACGACCGGCTCGCGCTCGGTGTTGTCGTAGTTGCCCTGAAAGTCGACGGTGTCCTCGTCGATGTTCTCGAGCAGCTTGTGGGCGGGCTTGGCGAGGCGGACCTCGGTGTATCGCATGGCCGCGGCCGAATCGCCGTCGACCGAGCCGAAGTTGCCCTGGCCGTCGACCAGCGGCAGGCGCATGGAGAAGTCCTGCGCCATGCGCACCAGCGCGTCGTAGACCGCCTGGTCGCCGTGGGGGTGGTACTTACCGATGACGTCGCCGACGACACGGGCCGACTTGCGATAGGCCTTGTTCCAGTCGTAGCCGTTCTCGTGCATCGAGAAGAGAATGCGCCGGTGAACCGGCTTCAGGCCGTCGCGCACGTCGGGCAGCGCACGGCTGACGATCACGCTCATCGCGTAATCGAGATAGCTGCGCTTCATCTCGTCGGCGATGGAGATCGGCTTGATTTCGGAGGCGTCGCCGCCGCCGCGGATGGTATCGTCTCGGCCGGACAAATGCGGTCTCTCTCTCTCGATCGGCGCGCACGCGCGCGATCCCGTTCCTTAGACGATTCCGCTCGCGAAAGCCAATCGAAGTCCCGGTTTTCCCGTATCTTTCGGTCGCGGAGGGCGCGGGTCCGGCGGCCGCGCGGCGGGGTGGGAGACCGGGCGCGCGGGGCGTGCTAGACAGGGGCGGATCGGGCGCGACGGCGGGTCGGGCGCGACGATGCGGGAGCGCTCATGCTCGACTATCTGCTCGAAGCCTTCGTCACCCTCTTCGTCACCGTCGACCCGCTCGGATTGGCGCCGCTGTTCATCGGCCTGACCGAGGGCATGGGGGCGGCAGACCGGCGCCACGTGGCGCTTCGAGCGGTCGGAATCGCCACGGGCGTGCTCGTCTTCTTCGCGCTCGCGGGCGGCAAGCTCCTGGCGCTTCTGGGAATTTCGTTGCCCGCCTTCCGCATCGCCGGCGGCCTGCTGCTGTTCTACACCGCGTTCCAGATGGTCTATTCGCAGAAGCAGCCGCGCGACAAGTCGGACGCCGACCGGGCGGTGACGCTCGACCACATCCGCGACATCGCCGCCTTCCCGTTGGCGATTCCGCTGCTGGCGGGTCCCGGCGCGATCTCGGCCTCGATCCTCGCCGCCTCCAAGGCGCCGAACCTCACCGCCTACGGCGCCTTCATGGGGCTGATCGTCGCGGTGATGGCGCTGTGCCTGATCGTCTTCCTCGCCGCCGGGCCGATCGATCGGCGCATCGGCGAGACCGGGCGAGTGGTCATCGGCCGCCTGCTCGGGCTGTTGCTGGCGGCGCTGGCGGTGCAGTTCGTCGCCGACGGGGTCCGGGCGATCCTGGCGGGGTGAGCGCCCCGCCGTCCTCCCGCTCACCCGAACGGCGCCAGTACGCGTCCTGGCGCGAGATCTCCCCGGGCCGCGGCGGTCGCTCGATCGGGATCGCG
>JBEOKB010000032.1:0-6314 GCA_040275425.1 Siculibacillus sp.
TGAAGGCGGTCGCACCGTCGGCGCCGGCGTCGTCGCCAAGATCATCGCCTGATGACGGACTTCGGCGAGGCCCTTCGGGCCGCCTCGCCGACCGTCTGCCGGTGATTCGCCTCGACCTCCGGGCCGAGGCCTACTTCCCGCCCAAGGTGGGAAGGTGGGCGCGAACACGAGATTCTCGCGCATCCTCGTCTAGGGACGGAGATGCGCGGGCGACGGCGAGAGCCGAAATTCGACTGTGCCTTTAGGGGTATAGCTCAGTTGGTAGAGCATCGGTCTCCAAAACCGAGGGTCGTAGGTTCGAGTCCTACTGCCCCTGCCAGTCGATTTCCTCTTGTTATCTTCTCGGTAACGCACTAGGTAGAACTTCCCAGCGAGGCGCGCGAGGGGACTCCCTCCCGCGCCCGCCTGTCGTGAGCGGCGGATGGCCAAGACCAATCCTTTCAACTTCGTGCAGCAGGTGCGTGACGAGGTCGCCAAGGTGACTTGGCCGACCAGGAACGAGACCGGCGTGACGACCCTGATGGTCGTCGCGATGGCCTTCGTCGCCGCTCTGTTCTTTCTTCTCGCCGACTGGCTGATGGGGTCGGGCGTGAGCCTCGTCCTCGGCCTCGGTCGGTGACGGGCGGGGATCGTCACATGGCCAAGCGCTGGTACATCGTTCACGCCTATTCGAACTTCGAGAACAAGGTCGCCGAGTCGATTCGCGAACGCGCGGGTCAGAACGGGCTGACCGACATGTTCGAGCAGATCCTGGTTCCGACCGAGAAGGTCACCGAGGTGCGTCGCGGCCGCAAGGTCGACACCGAGCGCAAGTTCTTCCCCGGCTACGTGCTGGTGAAGGCCGAGCTCACCGATCAGGTCTTCCACCTGATCAAGAACACGCCCAAGGTCACCGGCTTCCTCGGAGCCGACAACAAGCCGATGCCGATCCAGGAGTCCGAGGCGCTGCGCATCCTGCAGCAGGTCCAGGACGGGGTCGAGCGCCCGAAGCCGTCGATCACCTTCGAGATCGGCGAGAACGTTCGGGTCGCCGACGGTCCGTTCGCCTCGTTCAACGGCGTCGTCGAAGAGGTCGACGAGGAGCGTTCGCGCCTCAAGGTCGCGGTGTCGATCTTCGGTCGCGCCACGCCGGTCGATCTCGAATACGGTCAGGTCGAGAAGGTCTGACCCGCAGAATTTCCGAGGTCTCCCTCGACCGAATCGGTCGGGGGTGGCCTCGGTCGGCCGTTTCGGGTCCCCCGAACCGGTCGCCGCGCTCTCCGAAACGTTCGGGAAGGGCGGCACGAATGTCCGTCGCGGCCTCCGAAGGGGGTTCGGCGGGCGGGCGGGAGGTTCTCCGGGGTCGTCGCCAGACGCCGAACGGAACCCGACCGCCACCTCCAGTGAGCCGTCGAGCGTGAGGCTCGGACGGCGCCTACAGGGAGCCATGAAATGGCGAAGAAGGTACAGGGCTACATCAAGCTCCAGGTGCCGGCGGGTTCTGCCAATCCGTCGCCGCCGATCGGTCCCGCGCTCGGTCAGCGCGGCCTGAACATCATGCAGTTCTGCAAGGACTTCAACTCGAAGACCGCGGAAATGCCCAAGGGTCAGCCGACCCCGGTGGTGATCACCTATTTCACCGACAAGAGCTTCTCCTTCGAGTTCAAGACGCCTCCGGCCGCCTTCTTCCTGAAGCAGGCCGCCAAGCTCGAGACCAAGAAGAAGCCCGGCTCCGGTTCCAAGACCCCGGGTCGCTCCTTCGTCGGCCAGGTCTCGCAGGATCAGATCCGCGAGATCGCCGAGAAGAAGATGAAGGACCTGAACGCCAACGACCTCGACGCGGCCTCCCGCATGATCGAAGGCACGGCGCGGTCCATGGGCCTGCGCGTGGTGGAGTGAGATCATGCCGAAGATTGCCAAGCGCGTAGCGAAGTCCCGTGAGGGCATCGATCCGAACAAGCTCTACGGCCTGACCGAAGCGGTCACGCTGATCAAGGAGCGGGCCTCGGCCAAGTTCGACGAGACCGTCGAGATCTCCATGAACCTCGGCGTCGATCCGCGTCATGCCGACCAGATGGTCCGTGGTGTCTGCAACCTGCCGAACGGCACCGGCCGTACGGTTCGTGTCGCGGTGTTCGCCCGCGGCGCCAAGGCCGACGAGGCCACCAAGGCCGGTGCCGACATCGTCGGCGCCGAAGACCTGCTCGAGCGCATCCAGGGCGGCAACATCGATTTCGATCGCTGCATCGCCACCCCGGACCTGATGCCGCTCGTCGGTCGCCTCGGCAAGGTGCTGGGCCCGCGCGGCCTGATGCCGAACCCGAAGGTCGGCACCGTGACCATGGACGTCACCAAGGCCGTCGGCGACGCCAAGGGCGGCGCGGTCGAGTTCCGTGCCGAGAAGGCGGGCATCGTCCACGCCGGCGTCGGCAAGGCCTCGTTCTCGATCGATGCTCTGGTCCAGAACATCGTCGCCTTCGCCGAATCCGTGCAGAAGGCCAAGCCCACCGGCGCCAAGGGCACCTACGTCCAGCGCGTCGCGGTCTCTTCGACCATGGGCCCGGGCGTCAAGGTCGATCCGTCGACCGTTCACGCCGCCTCCTGAGGCGGTGGATGAGAATTCGCTCGGAAGTCCCGTCTCCGGACGGGGTTTCCGAGCGGCGACTTCCCCCTCGATCTCGGTCGGGAGGGAAGGGGCCTCGTGAGGACGCCTACGCGTCGGCGCGAGGACCTGTCCGAGACTGCAGGCGCGGAGGGAGCGATCCCTCGGCTTAATTCGTCGAACTCGGGTGCGATCCGGGGGGCCTGCACGAGACGGGATGAAGCGGATTGCGAGGCGGGGTCGACCCGCCGTTCGGGTCGGTTCGGACCGTTGATCCTTTGACCACCGCGCGAGCCGTGGCCGGAGGGGACAGGAAGAAAGTGGTGCGTGATCGGTCTCCGATCGCCGCGCCCCCTGCAACCGGCCTCGTCGAACTCTGTTTCGCGAGGTCAAAGGTATAGAGGCTGTCGTGGAAAGAGCGGAAAAGCGCGAACTGGTCGCGACGCTCAACGTCCAGTTCAAGACGACTGGGTCCGTTGTGGTCGCGAAGTACGCCGGGCTCACGGTGGCGAACATGACCGCGCTTCGCGGGAAGGTTCGTGCCGCCGGTGGCACCGTCAAGGTCGCGAAGAACCGCCTCGCCAAGCTGGCTCTCGTCGGCACCGAACTCGAGCACATGTCGGACCTGTTCAAGGGCCCGACCGTGATCCTTTCTGCGAAGGATCCGGTCGCCGCCCCCAAGGTCGCGGCTGAATACGCCAAGGCGAACGACAAGTTCGTGATCCTTGGTGGTGGTCTCGGCAAGCAGGCCCTGGACGCCGCCGGCGTCAAGGCTCTGGCCGATCTGCCGTCGCTCGAGGAACTGCGCGCCAAGATCGCGGGCATCATCAACCAGCCGGCCACCAAGCTGGCGTCGGTGATCGCCGCCCCCGCCGGGGCGCTCGCTCGCGTGATTCAGGCCAATGCCGACAAGGACCAGGCGGCGTGAGCCGTCTTCGTGACAACAGAACGAACTGTTCGAACCATTCGAAGGAAGTGAACAATGGCTGATCTCGCCAAGATCGTGGACGACCTGTCCGCCCTGACCATCCTGGAAGCCGCCGAGCTCGTGAAGGCTCTCGAAGAGAAGTGGGGCGTCTCCGCCGCCGCTCCGGTGGCCGTCGCCGCCGCCGCCGGCCCGGCCGCCGCCGCTGCCCCGGTCGAAGAGCAGACCGAGTTCAACGTCGTCCTCGTGGACGCCGGCGCGAACAAGATCAACGTGATCAAGGAAGTCCGCGCGCTCACCGGCCTCGGCCTCAAGGAAGCCAAGGACCTGGTCGAAGGCGCTCCGAAGAACGTCAAGGAAGGCGTTTCGAAGGACGAGGCCGAGAAGGTCAAGAAGCAGCTCGAAGGCGCCGGCGCCAAGGTCGAGCTCAAGTGATCGGACGCGGGCCTCTGGTCCGCGCCGCGAAGACCGTCCCGGAGCGCCGCTCGGCGCTCCGGGATTTTCGGCGCTGAGGGTTCCTCTCGCGGAACCGCTTCGCCGAAACACCGAGAATCGTGTCTACTGTCGCCTCGCGCCCTGCGCGTGTGCGGCGGCCGATACGGCGGGAAGTTCATGGGAATGAGGGAGACGACGGTGCTCCCGAGCATCGCCGCGCGGGATCGCGCGGCTGACGCCCCGCGGCGGGGCGGTGCTTCGGATTGCCGTCGGTTACCCGAGCGAGGACGACAATGGCCCAGACGTTCAACGGTCGTAGACGAGTCCGCAAGTTCTTCGGATCCATCCGGGAAGTGGCGGAGATGCCCAACCTCATCGAGGTCCAGAAGGCGTCCTACGACCAGTTCCTGCAGGTCGACGAACCGAAGGGCGGGCGTCCCGACGAGGGCCTGCAGTCGGTGTTCCGGTCGGTCTTCCCGATCTCCGACTTCCAGGGCAAGGCCCTGCTCGAGTTCGTGCGCTACGAGTTCGAGCCGCCGAAGTACGACGTCGACGAGTGCCGTCAGCGCGGCATGACCTTCGCGGCCCCGCTGAAGGTCACGCTGCGCCTCATCGTGTTCGACGTCGACGAGGACACCGGCGCCAAGTCCGTCAAGGACATCAAGGAGCAGGACGTGTTCATGGGCGACATGCCGCTCATGACCGACAACGGCACCTTCATCGTCAACGGCACCGAGCGCGTCATCGTCTCGCAGATGCACCGTTCGCCGGGCGTGTTCTTCGACCACGACAAGGGCAAGACCCACGCGTCCGGCAAGCTGCTGTTCGCCGCGCGCATCATCCCCTATCGCGGCTCCTGGCTCGACATCGAGTTCGACGCCAAGGACATCGTCTATGCGCGCATCGACCGTCGCCGCAAGATTCCGGTGTCGTCGCTGCTGTTCGCCCTCGGCATGGACGGCGAGGAGATCCTCGAGACCTTCTACAACAAGCTCAGCTACGAGCGCTCCGGCTCGTCCTGGCGCGTGCCCTACGACCCGGCCCGCATGCGCGGCTACAAGGCCGTCACCGACCTGATCGACGCCGATTCCGGCGAGATCGTGCTCGAGGCCGGCAAGAAGCTGACCGCACGTCAGGCCCGCATCCTCGCCGACAAGGGCCTCAAGGCCCTCAAGGTGTCGGACGAGGACGTCGTCGGCCAGTACCTCGCCGAGGACATCGTCGACGCCAAGACCGGCGTGATCCACGCCGAGGCCGGCCAGGAGCTGACCGAGAAGCTGATCCGTCAGATTCTCGACCTCGGCCACCTCGAGATCCCGGTCCTCGACATCGACCACGTCAACACCGGCGCCTACATCCGCAACACGCTGGCGGTCGACAAGAACGAGGCCCGCGAAGAGGCTCTGTTCGACATCTACCGCGTGATGCGTCCGGGCGAGCCTCCGACCATCGAGACCGCGGAGGCGATGTTCCATTCGCTGTTCTTCGATGCCGAGCGCTACGACCTCTCCGCCGTCGGCCGCGTCAAGATGAACATGCGCCTGGATCTCCAGGTCGAGGACACCGTGCGCATCCTGCGCAAGGAGGACATCCTCGAGGTCATCCGCACCCTGCTCGACCTGCGCGACGGCAAGGGCGAGATCGACGACATCGACAACCTCGGCAACCGCCGTGTGCGTTCGGTCGGCGAGCTGATGGAGAATCAGTATCGCGTCGGCCTGCTGCGCATGGAGCGCGCCATCAAGGAGCGCATGTCGTCGGTCGAGATCGACACCGTCATGCCGCAGGACCTGATCAACGCCAAGCCGGCGGCCGCCGCCGTGCGCGAGTTCTTCGGCTCCTCGCAGCTGTCGCAGTTCATGGACCAGACCAACCCGCTGTCCGAGATCACCCACAAGCGCCGCCTCTCGGCGCTGGGCCCCGGCGGTCTGACCCGCGAGCGCGCCGGCTTCGAAGTCCGCGACGTGCACCCGACCCACTACGGCCGCATGTGCCCGATCGAGACGCCGGAAGGCCCGAACATCGGCCTGATCAACTCGCTCGCCACCTTCGCGCGCGTGAACAAGTACGGCTTCATCGAGGCCCCGTACCGCAAGGTGCGCGACGGCCGCGTCACCGACGAGGTGGTCTACCTCTCGGCGACCGAGGAGCAGAAGCACTACGTCGCCCAGTCGAACGCGGTTCTGTCGTCCGACAACCGTCTGACCGAGGAACTGATCGTCTGCCGTCACGCCGGTGACGTCATGATGGTTCCGGTCGACCGCGTCGACTACATGGACGTGTCGCCGAAGCAGCTCGTCTCCGTCGCCGCGGCGCTCATCCCGTTCCTCGAGAACGACGACGCCAACCGCGCGCTGATGGGCTCGAACATGC
>JBEOKB010000033.1:0-1528 GCA_040275425.1 Siculibacillus sp.
GGCGAGACGGGCACAGGCGGCGGCGAGGTCTTCGGTGGTGGTGATCAGGTGCATGGATCGGCTCTATAGCGCGGTTCTTACGATTTGTCGTGCCGAAGTGAGCGTTCGTTCGCCCTGACGCCGAACCGCCGCCCCCCCCGTCCTCGCCTCGGGGCTAATACGAATTGCATCGTGGGCTCATATCGATAATAATTCTCATTAGCGAAAATGAGAGCCGATTTCATCACGCCCGTCGGGGCGCACAGGAGAGCGACATGAAGGGCGATGCCAAGGTCGTCGAGTATTTCAACCGTGGTCTGCGCAGCGAGCTGACGGCCATCAATCAGTACTGGCTGCACTATCGCATTCTCGACAATTGGGGTCTGAAGGCGATGGCGAAGAAGTGGCGCAAGGAGTCCATCGAGGAGATGGAACACGCCGACGCCTTCACCGCCCGCATCCTCTTCCTCGAGGGCTTCCCCAACATGCAGACACTCGATCCGTTGCGCATCGGCGAGACGGTGAAGGAGGTTCTCGAGGCCGATCTCGCCGCCGAGCTCGGCGCCCGCGCCCTCTATCAGGAGGCCGCGAGTTACTGCGAGAGCGTCAAGGACTACGTCTCGCGCGACATGTTCGTGAAGGTGATGACCGACGAGGAGGAGCACATCGACTTCCTCGAGACCGAACTCGATCTGATCGGCCGCATCGGCCTCGAACTCTACACCCAGACCAGGATCACCGAGCAGGGCTCCTGATCGATCGCCCCGACGACCTGTCCGACCCGCGGCCTCGCTCACCCGAGCGGGGCCGTCGTCGTCCTCGGTCTCCCATCGGACCGAGGACGTCCGGCCCTGTTCCCCGAGGGTGCGGCGTCCCGTCCCCCCGAGACCCGGCTCGGCCGGGCGCCGCGGGGTGTGGTCGAACAGGGAGCAGCGCTGCGCGAAACGAGACCGCCCTTCGTGAGGTCGGGTTCACTCGGCCGCGACCAGCACCGATCCCCAGTCGAACAGCACCGGCGGTATCGGCCCGAGATCGTCGATCACCGCCGGACAGCGGTCGCGGTCCTGCGGCCCGGCCTCGCGGATTAGTCGCCTGATGGACGGAGCGCATCGTCCGCACTGGGGGCGGCAACCGAGGCTTCCGAACACCTCCGACACCCGGGCGAGGCACTCGCTCCGCGGCGTGAGCGTGTCACGGATCACCCGCTCGCTCAGGACGTTGCAGGAACACAGGATCACCTCGTACCCCCTCCGCTCTCGTCGCCTTCGCGACCATATCGGCCGCACGACCGGCCGAACCACCGGCCTCGCAAGCGCCGTGCCGAACGCCCGCGTCCCACCGACGATGGTGATGGAAATGCAAATCATTCGCAATATGGATTCGTACGTGGCGCGACGAGACGGCCGTGGTCACGGCGCGGCGACGGCGTCGGACCCGCTCGACCGTGACGGGGAGGGGGCGGTGCGCCGGCGGGGTGGCGAAGCCCCGCCCGCGCTTGACAATCCGTCGACCCCATGCGCTCTTGCGGCCACTTTCGGACCCCGGCCGG
>JBEOKB010000034.1:0-5484 GCA_040275425.1 Siculibacillus sp.
TGGTCGCCCGAGCGTGGCCTGCGCGTCGCCGGCATGCTGTCCTTCGTGCCGCAACCGGGCACCGGTTGGGACGACCTCGATCCGGACGGCTACGACAACATCATCGAGGCGCTTTCCAACGAGGCCGTCTACAAGGCCGCCTCGAAGCTGCTCGGCGACGAACTGAACGGCGTCGTCACCGGTCTGCTCGTCGGCGGCGGCACCGAACAGACGGTGACCGGCGTCTTCTACGCCTCGGGCTGCGTGCCCCATGCCTGCGGCGCGGCCGACGCCTTCATGGCGGTCGACGCCAACGGCCGCAAGCTCTACTTCGCCCAGACCGGCGATCGGCCGGAGCCGAACGCCTGGCCGGCGCTGAAGACCTGGCCGCCGGCGATCCGCTCGGCGCGCTCGGCACGACGATTCGCTCCGTCCCCACCTTCTTCGGTCCGTCCTGCGCCGTCGCCGGCAGGGCGGCGCTCAGCATCGCGACGACGCCGAAGAGGCCGACGAAACCCGCCGTTCGCCGCGAGAAGCCGTGGGGTCTTGCCATTCGCTCGTCCACCCGCATAACCAGATCCCGGATGCGCTTCGCCCGGGCGCCCGCGTCGGGGGACGCGGGTCGGTTCGGCATGTTAACGATGCGCGGGGGGGATGGAAGAGGCGATCGCCGCGCGCGGTCCGCCGTGCCGCCGCGAGGGGAGGGGGAGATGCTGATCGACGTGCCCTTGCTCCTCACCGGCTTCGGCGTCGGCGTGCTGTTCTCCGCGCCGGTCGGACCGGTCAACATCCTCTGTCTGCAACGCGCCTTCCGCTCCGGCTTCTTCTCCGGCCTCGCCGCCGGGCTCGGCGCCGTCGCCGCCGACGGCCTGTTCGCCGCCGTCGCCGCCTTCGGCATCACCGCGGTCTCCGGCTTCGTCGAGGGCCATTCGCTGTGGCTGCAACTGATCGGTGGGGCGCTCCTGATCGTCTTCGGCGTCCGCGTCGCCCGCGCCCATCCGCATCTCGACGACGAGGCCGGCGAGGCGCGCTCGCTCTCCGCCACGGCGGCCGCCACCTTCGGTATGACCATCACCAATCCGGCGACCGTGCTCGGCATTCTCGCGCTGTTCGGCTCGCTCGGCGATCTCGCCCCCGAGCCCGGCAATTGGCTCGCCGCCGCCCAGTTCGTGCTCGGCGTGGTCGCGGGCGGCGCGGCGTGGTGGTTCCTGGTCGCCACCCTGGTCGGCCTCCTGCGCGAGCGCATGACCGACGAGACCCTCGCCCGCATCAATCTGGTGGCGGGGGCGATCCTGATTCTGTTCGGGGTCGGCGTTCTGGCGCGCCTGCCCTTCGCCTGAGAGCGGCGGCGGCAGGGCGGCGGGAGCGTGAGCGGACGAGACGGCGGCGTCCGTCCCTCACTGCATCCGGCGGGCGATGGTGTATTCGCCCTCGAGCACGCGCTCGGCCAGGCGTTCGGTGAACGAGGCCACCGCCACCTCGCCCCAGGTGCCGACGAGGTCGGTGAACACCGCGAACAGCGCGGCCTGCGTGACGATGTCGCGCTCGATGCCCTCCGCTTCCGCTTCGGCCATCGCGTCGGACACCATTTCGAAGGCGGCGCGCTTCTTGTCGGCGATCGACGGTTCGAAGTCGTCGGCCAGCGTCTCGTCGAGCATCATGATCTCGAAGTCCCTTGCGATGCCGAGAGCGGCACCGTCCATCCCGACCCGATCGATAGCACGAAAGCCGCCGCCCGGTCCCCTTCGCCTGGGGACAATGTTAACGAGCGTTAAAAATCGTGATCTGTTGGTTAACGCGACCGCTCGAAGGCGATGCGATCGCCGCCCTCACGAGCCGCCCCACTTCTGCAGCATCTCGCGCCCGAGCGCCTCGCCGTCGAGACGGTAGCGCTCCGCCAGCTCGCGCGCCGCCGGCGTGCAGTGCCGATGCGCCGCCGCGAAACTGCGATAGGACTGGTTGAAGCGCTCGATCAGCCGCCGCCGCCGTTCGCGGCCGGGTTGTTCGGCCTCGAGCAGCGCCGCCATCTGATCGCGCCAGGTCTGCGCCTCCGCCGCCCCGCACAACGGGCGCAGGTGATGCAGCGCCCCCAGCGTCGAGGCGAGCCGCGCCAGCGTCGCGTCGTAGGGCGCCTCCTCGGCCGCCCGCGCCGTGCCCGAGAGCACCAGCAGCGCCGCGAGCCCGACCGCCGTCGCCGCCCCGCTCCACCGCCTCGTCTCCCGCTCTCGTCCCATCGTACGCCGCCTCGATTCGCGCGGTCTCGCGCCCGATCTCCGCTAGATAGCGCCGATCACCTCGCCGATCCATCGAAGAG
The DNA here is from genome assembly GCA_040275425.1 of Siculibacillus sp. Taxonomy (GTDB): domain Bacteria; phylum Pseudomonadota; class Alphaproteobacteria; order Rhizobiales; family Ancalomicrobiaceae; genus Pinisolibacter. Next base: position 2,294 of record JBEOKB010000034.1, read on the forward strand.
GCGCCGCGCCGTCGCGACGTGCGGCAACACCCCGTCCATCAGATCGAGCGCGCCGACCGCCTCCATCGCCACGAACCGCGCCTCCGCCGCGTCGTCGCCCGCCACCGGTTCGCCCGCGACCCAGGCGGCGGCGAACACCACCAGCTCGACCCGCACCTCGCGTCCGTCGCCGTCGCGCCCCCGGATGGTCCGTCGGCTGCTCTCCCCGATCAGGCGGCACTCGATCGCCGTCTCCTCGCGCGTCTCGCGCAGCGCGGCCGTCTCGGGCGTCTCGCCCGCCTCGACGTGGCCGCCGATCGGCGCCCACCGACCGATCCCCGGCGCCTTGCCGCGCCGGATCATCACCACCTCGTCGCCGCGGAACACGCAGACGCTGACCCCGTGGCGCACCAGGGGTTCGGCTTCGCTCATGGGGTAGGGTCCCCTCGTCGGTCAGGAGAACAGTTCGTCGACCGCCGCCTGGGCCTCGGCGCCCTCCGCGGCGGGCGAATGGACGATCGGCGGCCCGTTGATGATGCCGCTCGCCGAGGCGATCAGCGGCTTCAGCCGTTCGTTGACGATGTCGCGCAGTCGGAACGCCCCGACCGGATCGGCGGGGTCGAACTTCTCCACCAGATCGATCGCCTCGGCCATCGCGCAGTCGAGATGGGTGATGGTGGCGTCGAATTCGGCGCGTATCGACGGGTCCGCCGCGCGCCAGGCGTCGATCGCCAGATCGCGTTCGCGGAAGTGGGAGTTGCGGAAATAGTCGTCGTAGGCGACCGGCGCCCAGCCGATCACGTCCTCGGCGCAGTCCGGCATGTCCGGCACCAGCTCGAGCATCATCACCACGTCGTTGAAGTGGTTGAGATAGTCGGTCGCCAGACGCGTGTGCGGATTGATGTTGGCGGCGGCCAGCACGTCGGGCGCGAAGCGGTCCCCCGTCGTTCCTGCAGCCGTCGCGCTCGCCATCTCTCGTCCACCCGGTTTCACCGAACCGTCGAGAAGGGTAGGGTTGCAGCCGTTACCATTTCGCTTACGCGGCGTTCGTCGACGCGCGAACGCGGACATCGAGGGGAGAACCGGTCCCGTGTGCGGACGCTTCGCGCTCACCGCCTCGCCCGAGGAGGTCGCCCGCCTGTTCGGCTACCTCGATCGGCCGAACTTCCCCCCGCGCGAGGACATCCGCCCGACCGAGCCGATCGGCGTGGTGGTGCGGGCCGAGGGCGCGCGCCGGTTCCGTCTGGTGCGCTGGGGCTTCGTGCCCGCCTGGGCGAAGGACCCGGCCGCGCTGTCGCTGATGATCAACGCCCGCGCCGAGACTGCGCTGGAGAAACCCTCCTTCCGCGCCGCCGCCCGCCACGGCCGCTGTCTGGTGCCCGCCACCGCCTGGATCGAATGGCGTCGCGACGGCGCGTCGAAGACCGCCTTCCGCATCGCCCGCCGCGACGGCGGCCTCATGGCCTTCGCCGGCCTGACCGAGACCTGGGCCGGCGCCGACGGCTCCGAGATCGACACCGCCGCCGTCCTCACCGTCGACGCCAACGCCGACGTCGCCGCGATCCACGACCGCATGCCGGCCCTGATCGCCCCGGAACACTTCGCCGCCTGGCTCGACGATCCGCGCATCGACGCGAAGGCCGCTCTCGCCCTCGCCCGACCGGCGCCGCTCGACCTGCTCGAGGCGGTCGCCCTCGCTCCGCGCGCGCCGCCGCCGCGCCCACCGCGACCGGCGCGGGCAAAAGCCGACGCCACGCCCCCGCCCGATCGGCAGATGAAGCTGTTCTGAGCGCGCCGACGGCGGTTCTCGGTCGTTTTCTTCTGTCCACGACGGCGCGGCGGTGCTTGCTCCGCGCGCCCCTCCCGTGTCATAGAACCGCCCAAACCGAACGAACGTAAAAAGGGCAACGAGCATGGCCGACACCAAGGGCCTGATGGCAGGCAAGCGTGGCCTCGTGATGGGCGTGGCGAACAATCGTTCGATCGCCTGGGGCATCGCCAAGGCGGTCCGCGACGCCGGCGCCGAAGTGGCGCTGACCTACCAGGGCGACGCGCTCAAGAAGCGGGTCGAGCCGCTGGCGGCCGAACTGGGCGGCATCGTCGTCGGCCACTGCGACGTCACCGACATGGCCTCCGTCGACGCGGTCTTCGCCGAGGTCGAGCGGGTGTGGGGCAAGATCGACTTCCTGGTCCACGCCATCGCCTTCTCCGACAAGGACCAGCTCACCGGCCGCTACGTCGACACGACGAGCGAGAACTTCGACAAGACCATGAACATCTCGGTCTATTCGTTCACGGCGATCGCCCAGCGCGCCGAGAAGCTGATGACCGACGGCGGCTCGATGCTGACGCTGACCTACTACGGCGCCGAGAAGGTGATGCCGCACTACAACGTCATGGGCGTGGCCAAGGCCGCGCTCGAGGCGTCGGTGCGCTATCTCGCCGTCGATCTGGGCGCCAAGCAGATCCGCGTCAACGCGATCTCCGCCGGCCCGATCAAGACGCTCGCCGCCTCCGGCATCGGCGACTTCCGCTACATTCTGAAGTGGAACGAGTACAACGCGCCGCTGAAGCGCACCGTGACCATCGAGGAGGTCGGCGACAGCGCGCTCTACCTCCTGTCCGACCTCGGTCGCGGCGTCTCCGGCGAGATCATGCACGTCGACGCCGGCTACCACGTCGTCGGCATGAAGGCGGTGGACGCCCCGGACATCTCGGTGGTCAAGGAGTGAGCCGAGCCTCACGACGCGAAGCGATTTCGACGGGCGCCCCGGGAGACCGAGGGCGCCCGAAGTCGTTTCGGGCACGTCTCGCCCCTCGTCGTCCCCGGGGCTCGACCCGGCGGCCCATACGGCGCATGCACGGAGCGTGCGGCGGGAATGGATGTCCGGGTCGAGCCCGACCGCGACGGGGAGGGGGAACGTGCCCTCCCTCCCGTCGATCGTCGCGTCCGATCCGCCGTTGAGATCGTCACTCTCCCGCGCTAAGTCCTTCTGTGCAGCGCAACGGAGATGGGCCGGTGACGAGGACGATCTATCACATCCGCCACGGCCAGACCGATTGGAACGCCGCCGGCAAGCTCCAGGGCACCCAGGACATCCCCCTCAACCATCGCGGCCGCGCTCAGGCCGACGGCAACGGCCGTCGCCTCGCCGCCCATTTCGCCGCGATCGGCCGCGATCCCGCCTCGCTGCCGTGGTTCGTCAGCCCGC
>JBEOKB010000035.1:0-9829 GCA_040275425.1 Siculibacillus sp.
CATCGGCTGGTCGATCTCGGCGACGGCGGCGGCGAGCGGTACGTCGACCTCGGCGAGGGCGGCGCGCAGGGCGACGGCGAGAGCGGCGATTTCGTCGCCGACGTCGGTGACGGCGGTCGGATCGACGGCGGCGATGTCGGCCCGGAGGCTCTCGAGGCGGTGAAGAACGCGCAACAACATGGGATCACCGTGAGTTTGGAACACCTGACGCGATCATGAAGGGTAAAGGTTAAGGAAGGGTCGGCTCGGGGGCGGGCACGGAGGACGGGGATCGCCGTTCGTCGGGTGCGCGGGTGCCCGCGCGACGAGAAAGGATTTGCCGCCCGATCGGGCCGTTCCTATCATTCGAAGTGCCTCTCGAACTCGGAGTTCATCGTCATGCGCCGTCTCGCCGCCGCACTCGTCGTTGCCACCGCCTGTATGCTGCCCGGATCGGTGACGGCGCAGGACGCTCCCGCGAACGCCGCGGAGGTCGCCAAGGCTCGGGCTGCGATCAAGGGGCTCGCCGAAAATCTGAAGGCGGCGCTCGTGAACGCGCTGCAGACGGGCGGACCGGTCGCGGCGATCGAAGCCTGTCGGACGTCCGCGCCGACCATCGCCGCCGAACAGGTGAAGGCGCAGGGCGTCAAGGTCGGCCGCACCGCGCTGTTGGTCCGCAATCCGGGCAATGCGCCGGATGCCTGGGAACGCAAGGTGCTCGAGGGCTTCGTCGAGAAGATCGACGCCGGAGCAGCCGCCGACACGCTCGATCAGGGCGAGGTCGTGGAGATCGAAGGTCGCAAGGTGTTCCGTTACATGAAGGCGATCCCCATGGCGGCGGAACCCTGCATGGTCTGCCACGGCAGAGACGTGAAGCCCGAGATCACGGCGGAAATCGCCAAACACTATCCGAAGGATCAGGCGGTCGGCTTCAATCCGGGCAAGCTGCGCGGCGCCTTCACGGTGACCGTGCCGATGAACTGATCGCCACGTACCGACCGCGAACGAGAAGTGAGGGCGCCGTGGGGCGCCCTCATTCGTTCGGCCCTCACGCGTCGGGCAGCTTGTAGTCCCGGAACAGCTCGCGCAGGTTCATCTTCTGGATCTTGCCCGTGGCGGTGTGGGGGATCTCTTCGATGAAGACCACGTCGTCGGGCATCCACCACTTGGCGATCTTGCCCTCGTAGTGGGCGAGGATGCTCTCGCGGGTCGGGGCGGTGCCGGGCTTGGGCACGATGATCAGGAGCGGGCGCTCGTCCCACTTGGGATGGAACACGCCGATCACCGCCGCCTCGTGGACGTCGGGGTGGCCGATCGCCAGATTCTCGAGATCGATCGTGGAGATCCACTCGCCGCCGGACTTGATCACGTCCTTGGCGCGGTCGGTGATCTGCATGTAGCCGTTCTCGTCGATGGTGGCGACGTCGCCGGTGTCGAAGAAGCCGTCGGCGCCGAAGTTCTCCTTGCCCTGGCCCTTGAAGTAGCCGCCGGCGATGGCGGGACCGCGCACGCGCAGGCGGCCGAAGGCCTTGCCGTCGCGCGGACGCTCGCGGTTCATGTCGTCGGTGATCTTCATCTCGACGCCGAAGGGCGGCACGCCCTGCTTGACCTGGAGATCGAGGCGGGCCTCGATGTCGAGACCGGCGGTCTCGGGCTTCAGGCCGCAGATGGTGCCGAGGGGGCTCGTCTCGGTCATGCCCCAGGCGTGGGCGACGCGGACGTCGTAGATCTTCTCGAACTTCTCGGTCATGGCGCGCGGGCAGGCGGCGCCGCCGATCACCACGCGCTTCAGGTGGGTGAGGCCGACCTTCTTCGATTCCATGAAGCCGAGCAGCATCTGCCACACCGTCGGCACGGCGGCGGTCAGCGTCACCTTGCCCACCTCGAGCATCTCGTGAATCGAGGCGCCGTCGAGCTTGGCGCCGGGCATGACCATGGCGGCGCCGACCATCGGCGCGGTGAAGGCGAGCGACCAGCAGTTGGCGTGGAACATCGGCACCACGGGCATGATCACGTCGCGCGAGCCGCAGCCGAACATGTCGGCGGTGGCGGCCTGGAAGGCGTGCAGCACGTTGGAGCGGTGCGAATAGAGAACGCCCTTGGGATTGCCGGTGGTGCCGGAGGTGTAGCAGAGGCCGGCGGCGGTGTTCTCGTCGAAGGACTTCCATTCGAAGTCGTCGTCGGCCTCCGCCAGCCATTCCTCATAGGGAACCGCGTTGGTCAGCGTGGTCGGCGGCATGTGGGCGGCGTCGGTGAGAACGACGATCTGCTCGAGGGTGGGCATCTCGGCGGCGAGCTTCTCGATCACCGGCAGGAAGGTCAGGTCGACGAACAGGAGGCGATCCTCGGCGTCGTTGACGATCCAGGCGATCTGCTCGTGGAACAGCCGCGGGTTCACCGTGTGATAGATCGCGCCGAGGCCGAGCAGGCCGTACCAGACCTCCATGTGGCGCCAGGTGTTCCAGGCCAGCGTGGCGACGCGGTCACCGTATCTGATGCCGTGCTTCTCCAGCCGCTTGGCGCAGCGCAGGGCGCGCGAGCGCAGCGTGGCGTAGTCGGTGGTGTGCAGCGGCCCTTCGACCGAACGGGAGAGGACGGTGCGTCGGGGATGCTGGAGCGCGGCATGATCGAGGATCTTGGTGCACAGCAGCGGCCAGTTCTGCATCGATCCGAGCATGAAGTCCTCCCGTTCCCTTATGGGCATCTCATTGACGTTCAGGTCACTACGTTAAAGCGTGGGGCAGGGGTCCTGTCGAGTCCGTCTTTGGGTCGACGTCACGAAATTCCAGAACGCGCACTTCGACGCGATTCCGCCGCTTTCGCGGGGCAGGTTCGTCGTCCCGTATCCCTCGCTCGGACGCTCCTCGCCGATGATCACGCGCCGCCGCCTTCTGCAGACGCTCGCCGCCGGCGGTGCGGGAATGCTCTCGCTCGGCGGCTACGCGGTGGCGATCGAGCCGCACCATCGACTGTCGATCGCGCGCTACGACCTCGAGCTGCCGCGCTGGCCGGTCGGGGCGAAGCCGCTGACGGCGGCGCTGATCGCCGATCTCCATGCGGGCGACCCGTGGATGTCGGTCGAGCGCATCGAGGAGATCGTGGCGGCGACCAATGCGGTCGGCGCCGACATCGTGCTGATGCTCGGCGACTACGTCGGCACGCACCGGTTCCGGTCGTCGCAGATGGACCCTCGGGTATGGGCGCGGCCGTTCGCGGATCTGAAGTCACCGCTCGGCACCTGGGCCATTCTGGGCAATCACGACTACTGGTGGGAGGGTGGCCCCGAACCGGTGATTCGGGCGCTGCGGACGTCGGGGATCGAGGTTCTGCTCAATCGCGGCGTGAAGATCGATCGCGACGGCCATCGGTTCTGGCTGGCCGGCACCGAGAGCACGCTGGTGCATCGCATGGGCGAGGGGCGCTTCGTCGGACGCGCCGACGTCGATGCGGCGCACGCGGCGATCGACGACGACGCCCCCATTCTCCACCTCGCCCACGAACCGGCGTTCATTCGCTCGATGCCGCGTCGGGTGGCGCTGACGCTGTCGGGCCACACCCTCGGCGGGCAGGTGAAGGTGCCGTTCTTCGGACCTCCTCTCGCCGCCTCGCATCCGGACCTGAAGTGGGCGCGAGGGCACTACGTCGAGGACGGGCGCCACCTGCTGGTGTCGTCGGGACTGGGGTGCTCGATCCTGCCGGTGCGGTTCATGGTGCCGCCCGAGATCACCGTCGCGCGGATCACTTCTCCCGCGATTGCATGATGCATGCGTCGACTTCGATGCGAAATTTCGCCGAATAAGGGGCTTTTTCTAGTCGAACGTCGTATTTGTCCGGGCTGTTCGATCGTCAGAGGGCGCGGCAGAATTCTCCTCCCGACCATGACGACAAGATGACGCCGCAATCGGGGTTCATCAGAGACCGGCGAGGACGCCAGATCCTCCACAGGTCTCGGGTTCCGATCGGTGGTTCGATCGGCGCCGGGGGAGAGAATGCGATCGAGGTCGACATGTCCAACGAGAAGAGCCAGTCCCAGACCCATACCCAGCAATCGCAGGCCGCCACCGACTCGCTCGATGCGCAGTACAAGTCGATCGGTATCTCCGCCGTGTCGGCCGCCGCTGCCGCGATGAAGAGCCCGAAGGTGAAGAAGCCCGGCGAACAGATGAGCTGATCGACGAGCGGGCCCACGAGGGCTCGTCGAGAAGCGACCGACCGACGCCGCGGGTCCCCGGGATCCGCGGCGAAGTCGTCTCCGGGCCGGCGCCGCTCGCCGCCCCTTCCCTGCCGCGCGGCCCGAGGTCGACGAAGCCGTCGCCGAGCGCTATCGAAATCAGGGCACCGCCTCGTCGCGGACCCGATCGATTCGCCGCGCCGGGGACTTCTGATGCTGACCATTCACGGACTGACCGAGACCCACCTCGTCACGTCGGCGCTGTCGAGCAGCCCACCGCCGGAGGGACGGGCGATCTGGTTCGATCTGGTCGAACCGACACCGGACGAGGACGCGCTCACCGAGGAGATGCTCGGGGTGGCGGTGCCGACCCGCGACGAGATGCAGGAGATCGAGGCGTCGAGCCGGCTCTATCGCGAGAACGGCGCGCTCTACATGACGGCGCTGGTGCCGTTGCGCTCGGAGAGCATTTCGCCCGGCAGCGCGCCGATCACCTTCATCCTGGTCGGCGACCGGCTCGGCACCGTGCGCTACGATCGCCCGCGTTCGTTCGACGTCTTCCTGCAACGGGCCTCCAAGCCGGGGGCGGGGATCACCGACGGGCACTCGGTGCTGATCGGGCTCCTGGAGACGATCATCGATCGCATCGCCGATGCGCTGGAGCGAATCGGGGCGGAGATCGAGCGGCTGTCGGACGCGGTGTTCCGGTCGCGGCGCGAGCGGGAGAAGGGGCTCGAGGAGGCGATCACGGCGATCGGCCGGCTCGGCGCGGCGCTGTCGCGCCACGAGGAGTGCATCGTCTCACTCAGCCGCGTGTTTCATTTTCTCGGCGAGAAGAACGGCACCGAAGGGCTCGACGGCGACGACCGGGCGCGGTTGGCGACCCTCGTTCAGGACGCACGCTCGCTGGCCGAGCACGGCAAGTCGCTCGACGCCAAGGTCAACTTCGTGCTGTCGGCGACGCTGGGGCTGGTCGGCCTCGAGCAGAACACCATCGTCAAGATCTTCTCGGTTCTGGCGGTGGTGTTCATGCCGCCGACGCTGATCGCCTCGATCTACGGCATGAACTTCCACACCATGCCGGAACTCGACTGGACGTTCGGCTATCCGTGGGCGCTCGGGCTGATGCTGGCCTCGGTGGCGGTCACCTTCACCATCTTCAAGTGGCGGCGGTGGCTGTGAGGCGCCCGGCTCAGGGGTAGAGCCGGGTCTTGTCCCAGGGCGCGCCGGGCCGGGGGCGCGTGAACTCCAGGCGGTCGTGCAGGCGGAACGGGCGATCGTGCCAGAACTCGATCGCCGAGGGCACGACGCGGAAACCCGACCAGTGGGGCGGGCGCGGCACTTCGCCGATCGCGTGCTTCATCCCGTATTCGGCGACGGCCTTCTCGAGCGCGAAGCGGCTCTCGAGCGGGCGCGACTGACGCGAGGCCCAGGCGCCGATGCGGCTGGCGCGCGGACGCGAGGCGAAATAGGCGTCGGCCTCGGCGTCGCTCACCACCTCGACCGTCCCGCGCACGCGCACCTGACGGCGCAGGCTCTTCCAGTGGAACAGCAGCGCCGCCTTGGCGGAGGCGAGGAGCTCGACGCCCTTCTTGCTCTCGAAGTTGGTGTAGAAGACGAACCCCGCCTCGTCGAAGCCCTTCAGCAGCACCATGCGCACGTCCGGCAACCCGGTCTCGTCGACCGAGGCGAGCGCCATGGCGTTGGGATCGTTGGGCTCCTTCGCCTCGGCGTCGCGCAGCCATTCGGCGAACAGCCGGAACGGCTCCTCGGCGTGGGAAAAGTCACCCGACGTTAACTCGGATGGGAGATCGTTCGGAAAGTGGTCGGTCATCGTCTTCGTGGAGGGTACCTTGGCCGGTCGTCGTCCAGCATCCTATACCGTTCGTTCTCTCCGGCGCCAGCCGCCCCCGACGCGCAGCCGCATCGCGGTTCTCGCGGGGGTGATGCTCGGGATCGCGCCGATGCTCGGCGGCTGCGCCGGTATCATGATGCCGCTGTCGTCGTGGATGTCGGGGCCGGAGGAGGCCTCGACCGAAATCACCGGGTCGATCCCCAAGGTGCCTGCGACCGCCGCGAGCACCGACGGCGACGGCGAGACCGTGCGCCGGGCGATCGAGGCGGCGAGCGCGACGGGCCGCGAGGCGCCGCTCGCCTGGAAGAACGAGACCACCGGCAATTCCGGCACCATCACCCACGTCACCGGCACGCGCGCCGCCAACGGCGCGCCGTGTCGCGACTTCGAGACCACGCTGGTCAAGGTCTCCGGCGTCGATCTGCACGGCGGCCGGGTGTGCCAGGGTTTCTCGGGCGCCTGGGAACTGGTGCGGTTCGACCGCGTCGGCGGCTGAACGTCTTCTCGGCGTCGGACGAGGAATTTCCTCTGGTTTTCGACGGCGAAGTACCCCACATGTCGGGCGAACGAAACGACCGGCCCGCGCGCGCGGGCCGATGCCCCTTCGGCCGTGATCGAAGGGGGACGAGGAGCAATCGATGCGCGACCCCTACGACGTGCTCGGCGTGACGCGTTCGGCCGGCGCCGACGACATCAAGAAGGCCTTCCGGCGCCTCGCCAAGAAGCATCACCCCGACCAGAATCAGAACGACCCCAAGGCCAAAGAGGCCTTCGCGGAGATCAATTCGGCCTACGAGATCCTCGGCGACGCGGCCAAGAAGGCGCAGTTCGACCGCGGCGAGATCGACGCCGAGGGCAAGCCGCGCTTCACCGGCGGCGGCGGGTTCGGCGGCGGCGGGTTCGAGTTCCGCACCGGCGGCGGACCGTTCGGCGGACGGGCGGGCGCGGGGCGCACCACCCACGGCGGCGGGCCGGAGTTCGACGACTTCCTCACCGACATTCTCGGCCAGGCGTTCGGCGGCGGACGTGCCGGGTTCGGACGCGGACGCGGCCCGAGTCCGGGCGCCGGAGCGGGCACGGGAGCGGGAGCGGGCGCCGAGACGCGGGCGCGCGGGCGCGGCGAGGACGTCGAGGTCGAGGCGCGGGTCTCTCTCGAGGACGTGGCGACCCACGCCAAGGTGCGGGTCGAACTGCCGACCGGACGGGCGCTCGACGTGCAGCTGCCGGAGGGCGTGTCCGATCGCCAGCAGATCCGCCTCAAGGGGCAGGGTCATCCGGGCGCGACGGCGGGCGACGCGATCGTCACCGTGGTGTTCCAGCGCCATCCGCAGTTCGTGGTCGACGGCCACGATCTCGAGATCGACGTGCCGGTGACGCTCGAGGACGCGGTGCTCGGCGGCCGGGTGCGGGTGCCGACCCTGTCGGGGGCGGTCGAGCTGACGCTGCCGGCGGGGACCACCGGGGCCAAGCCGCTGCGGCTCAAGGGCAAGGGGCTGCCGACCAAGGCGGGCGGCACCGGCAATCTCTACGTCAAGCCGCGCATCGTACTGCCCGAGGACGGCGACGCCGAACTCGAGGCCTTCCTGAGGGCGCGGCGGCGGCGCTGAGCCCCCGCCCTCCCCTTTCCCACCTCGCGGCGGCGGCGCCCCGCGATCGGAGATCCGGCATGACCGACACCGCGGCGCTCGAGGGGCGCATCGAGAACCTCGAGACCACGATCGCCCATCAGGATCGGGCGATCGAGGACCTCAACCGCATGGTCGTCGCGCAGTGGCAGACGATCGACGAACTGACCCGCAGGGTGAAGAGCTTCGCCGAGCAGCTGCAGGATCTCGACGCGCGGGCGACGGGGGCGGGGCGGGCGTCGGAACCGCCGCCGCCGCACTACTGATCACGCGCTCACTTCACCGGGCCGAGGCTCGCCGGGGCCGGGACGTCGTCGGGGACGAAGAAGTCGGGCGCGAGCGGCATGGTCGGATCGACGCGGAAGCGATCGAAGTCGGTGACGCCGATCGAGGCCAGGAAGGTGTCGTCGATCAGGAAGTTGCCGGTGAACGCGCGCGACGGTCGGGTCAGGATCGCGTGGGCGGCCTCGGCCATGATGTCGGGCTTGCGGCTCATCTTCATCAGCTTCTCGCCGACGACGAACTCGATCGCCGAGGTGGCGATGGTGGTGCGCGGCCACAGCGCGTTGACGGCGATGCCCTTCGACCGGAACTCGCCCGCCAGACCGAGCACGCACAGGCTCATGCCGTATTTGGCGATCGAGTAGGCGGTGTGGGGGGCGAACCACTTCTCCTTCAGATCGAGCGGCGGCGACAGCATCAGCACGTGCGGATTGTCGCTCTTGGCCAGATGGGGCGCGGCGTGCTTGGTGACCATGAAGGTGCCGCGGGTGTTGACGCCCATCATCAGGTCGAAGTGCTTCATCTCGGTGTCGGCCGAGCCGGTCAAGCGGATGGCTGAGGCGTTGTTGACCACCACGTCGAGGCCGCCGAAGGTGGCGACCGTGGTCTCGAGCGCGCGCACCACGCTCTCCTCGTCACGGACGTCGACGACCAGCGGCAGGGCCTCGCCGCCGGCGGCGCGGATGGCCTCGGCGGCGGTGTGGATGGTGCCGGGGAGCTTGGGATGCGGGGTCTCGGTCTTGGCGGCGACGACGACGCGGGCTCCGTCGCGGGCGGCGCGAAGGGCGATGGCGAGACCGATGCCGCGGGTGGCGCCGGTGATGAAGAGAGTGCGTCCCTGGAGCGTGCTCATTCTGGTGCCGTTCATGTCTCGCGTGCGATGATCGAAGCGTCGAGGTTAACGTATACGTCCATTTCCGACCAGTGGCGGAAGCGCGATTCGTCGACGGGAGCGAGGAGGAGAAAAGTCGCCATGATTCGGTCGCTGATCCATGCGATGGCGGTGCTGGCTCTCCTGGGAGTCACGACGGCGGAGGCGCAGATGCGCCCGAACCAGCCGTCGCGCCCGCCGTGGCAGGACGTGTGCTGCGGGGGCCCGTGCTGCAAGCCGAGACCCGGTCGATGAAGAATGCCGAGACGTCGATACCAATACCGCCGTCGATCCCCGCCGCCGGTCGTCCCACGACGCCGGGCGGCGGGCGCGTGAGACGGCTGGCCGGGTTCGGCGGGCTGGCGGTGTTCGCGCTCGGGGGCTGGGTGTGGGCGGCATGGGCGCATTTCGTCGAAGTGCCGCGCACCGCCAACACGGCGCGGGTGGCCTATGCGCTCGATCTTGTCGACCGCTTCGCCGACACCCCGGCCCATCACGCCTACATCGAGCTCGCCGCCGACATGAAGCCGTGGTGGGACGCGATCGAGGATCTGCAGCGGCGGATCCAGGCCGCGCGCACCGACGAGGAGCGCGACGAGCTGATCGCCGAGCGCGACGCGTCGCTGGTGAAGTTCGTCCAGGACCAGAAGCTCGCGGCCAAGGTCGATCTGCTGATCGAGTCGTTCGACACCTTCACCCGCTGTCTGGTCGCGCACGTGTGCGACGAGGAGGTGGTGGCGGGCGCCATCGCCATCGACGTCAAGCGGGTGTGGCGCACCTTCCGGCCCTACATCCTCCACCGGCGCAACGCGCCGGAGGGCGCCGGACGCTCGTTCGGGCGCGATCTCGAGGATCTCTACTTCCGCTTCGTCGGCTGAGACGGCCCCGCGCCGGGCGGCGTCAGCCCTTCCTCGCCATGAAGGCGGCGAAGGCGGCGGCGGCCTCCGGCGAGGAGAGGCGGGCGGCGAACTCGTCGGCCTCCTCCTCGATGCGGGCGATCACCTCGGCACGGCCGAAGCCCGGGCTCGCGCGCAGCAGGCGGCGGG
>JBEOKB010000036.1:0-3350 GCA_040275425.1 Siculibacillus sp.
GGTGCGGCGGCGGGGCCAGTTCTCGCGGGCGGCGCGCGACCAGATCCGTTTCGCCGTCACGCCGTAGGCCTCGGCGATCGCCGCCACCGCGAGCGTCGAGCCCTCGTAGGCGGAGCGGATCTCGCCCCAGGGCGGGGCCGCCTCGGGTCCGGGGTCGATGTCGCCGTCGATGTCGGGGCGATCGTCGGAGAGCGGGGCGGCTGCGGTCACGCGGGCACTCCTTCGAGACGGTCGAGCACGCCCCTCCCCTCACCGCCCCGCGCCCACCGAACCGCGACGACGGCCTCGCCGCGCATGCGAGGCGAAGACGACGCGCAAGGCGACGAGGAACGATGCGAGGTGCGAGGGCGGCGCGATCGGCGGCGGTCGGGCGGGAGCCCCCGGGACCGGAGGTCCGGGAGGCTCCGGCGGCGAGGCCGCCACCACCGACACGTGTGGGATCGTGAGAGGAGTGTGCTCGGCGAGCGTCACGCCGTCAAGCGGTTTCGCCTCGAGAGAGGTAAATATTCCTATCCATCGAGAGGCCGTCTCGGCCTCATCCGTTGATTCTCAACGCTTTTCCCACCACGCGGGCGGGCGCTCCGACCCTTCCGGGATCTCGCCCGGCCACTCGGCGAGGTGGTCCTCGTAACCGTCCTCGGGGATATGCTCGTCGGATATCACCCGACCGCGCACGGAGATGCCGGCGACGTGGACGGTGTCGGGATCGCCCGACAGCAGCGGGTGCCACCAATAGAGGTCGCGGCCGGTGGCGATCAGGCGATAGGCGCAGGTCGGCGGCAGCCAGGTGTAGGTCTGGGAGACGACCTCGTCGGCGTCGAGTTGGACGCAGTCGGGCACGAAGGCGTGGCGGTTCTCCCACGACGAGCACAGACAGGTGGTCGAATCGAGCAGGCGGCAGGCGACGTCGGTCCAGTAGATCTCACCGGTCTCGTCGTCCTCGAGCTTGTTGAGGCAGCAGCGTCCGCAGCGATCACACAGGGCGTCCCACTGGTCGCGGTCGAGTTCGACCAGACTGCGCGCCTTCCAGAACGGCGGTTCGGCTTCGTTCGGGGCGCTGTCGATGCGTTCGTCCACGACCTTCTCCTCGATGCGCCGTCGTCGCGGCCTCCGCCTCTCGACCGGGAGGCGGCCATTGCTTAAGATCCGGTAACCATTCGCGTCGGACCCACCGACGCGACGCGTCGCGCAGCGGATCCGAGCCCTTGGCCGAAACACCCCTTCCCCCGGACGAACCGAAGGCGAGCGGCGCCGAGACGGGATCGCCGATCCCGCCGCCGGGCGGTGCGTCGCGCGGCGAGCGGATCCGGCATCGGGTCGGCAACGCCATGCTGGCGGTCGACGCCTGGCTCGACACGGCGATGTACCGCGTCTTCGAGGGTACGGTCGAGGGGTATCGACGTCTTTCGGTGACGATGCGGGCGTTTCGGGTGCGCGGACCCGTGCGGCTGGCGATCGAGGTGGCGGGCGACGGGCTGACGCTGGGCATCGCCGGGCTGATCGCGCTCCTGGCGCTGGCGCTGCCGGCGCTCGAGGTGGCCAAGACCGACTGGCGCAAGAACGTCGACTACGCCGTCACCTTCCTCGATCGACACGGCAACGAGATCGGCCGGCGCGGCGTGCTGCAGAACGTATCGGTGCCGGTGGAGGAGTTCCCCGATCATCTGATCAAGGCGCTGCTGGCGACCGAGGACCGGCGCTTCTTCGAGCACTTCGGCATCGACGTGGTCGGCACGACGCGCGCGCTCGTCGCCAACATGCGCCAGCAGCAGGTCAAGCAGGGCGGCTCGTCGCTGACCCAGCAGCTGGCCAAGAACCTGTTCCTGACCAACGAGCGGTCGATCGAGCGCAAGATCAAGGAGGCGTTCCTGGCGCTGTGGCTGGAGACCCACCTCTCCAAGCGCGAGATCCTCAAGCTCTATCTCGACAACGCCTACATGGGTGGCGGCACCCACGGGGTGGCGGCGGCGAGCCAGTTCTATTTCGGCAAGTCGGTGCGCGACATCGATCTGGCCGAGGCGGCGATGCTGGCGGGGTTGTTCAAGGCGCCGACCAACTACGCGCCGCACGTCAATCTGCCGGCGGCGCGGGCGCGGGCGAACGACGTGCTGTCCAATCTGGTGGCGGCGGGGTTCTACACCGAGGGGCAGGTGATGGCGGCGCGGCGGCATCCGGCGACGCCGGTCGACCGGACCCGGTCCTATTCACCCGACTACTTCCTCGACTACGCCTTCAAGGCGGTGCAGGACATGGCACCGCCCGAGCACACGCTGACGGTGCGCACCACGCTCGATCTCGGCATTCAGAGGAAGGCCGAGGAGGCGGTGGAGAACGCGCTGCGCCAGAACGGCGAGGAATACGACGTCAGTCAGGCGGCGGCGGTGATCCTGTCGCCGGACGGCGCGGTCCGGGCGATGGTCGGCGGGCGCGAATACGGCTCCAGCCAGTTCAACCGCGCCACCGACGCGGCACGGCAGCCGGGCTCGTCGTTCAAGCCCTACGTCTACATGGCGGCGCTGCTGGCGGGGAAGACGCCGACCAGCACGGTCACCGACCAGCCGGTGTGCATCGGAAACTGGTGCCCGAAGAACTACGGCGGCGGCTATTTCGGCCGGGTGACGCTGTTGGAGGCGATCGCGCGGTCGCTCAACTCGATCCCGGTGCAGCTCGCCGAGCAGATCGGCCGCGACAAGGTGGCGGCGGTGGTGCGCACCTTCGGCATCGACCTGCCCAAGAAGCCGGACTGGCCGTTCGTGATCGGCTCGGTCGAGGTGAAGATGATCGAGCACGCCGGCGGCTACGCGACCATGGCCAGCGGCGGCTACCGGATACGGCCGACCCCGCTCGACCAGGTCGCCTCGACGGCGAACGGCACCGTCCTGTGGGACCGGGCCCGCAACGCACGGGCGCCGGAACGGGTATTCCCGGCCGAGAAGGTGGCCGAGCTCAACTCGATGCTGCACAACGCGGTCGAGACCGGCACCGGCGCGCGGGCCAAGCTCGACGGCATTCCGGCGGGCGGCAAGACCGGGACGACCCAATCGTCGCGCGACGCGTGGTTCTGCGGCTTCACCGGCAACTACATCGGGCTGGTGTGGGTCGGCAACGACGACTACCGGCCGATGGAACGGGTCACCGGCGGCATGATCCCGGCGCCGATATGGCACGAGATCATGGCCTTCGCCCACCAGGGCGTCGAACTGCGTCAGGCGCCGGGCTTCCCGCCGCCGCGTCGGGCCGGCGCGGTGGTGGCGGGGGTCGGCGCGGCCAGACCGGGCCTGATCGAACCCTCGGCAGCGACCCAGGCGGATCGACCCGGCGACCCGCTCGCAAACGACGCCGCCGGGCAG
>JBEOKB010000037.1:0-7818 GCA_040275425.1 Siculibacillus sp.
CGACCAGCAGTATTTCAAGAGCCAGGACGAGATGGCGGCGCTGTTCGCCGACCTGATCGGCCGAGGGTGAGCGGGGCCGCGAACGACGAAGGGGAGGCCGGAGCCTCCCCTCGATCACGTGCTTCGGCGGGCCTCTCGTCCGCTCAGTGGCGGAAGTGGCGCATGCCGGTGGTCACCATGGCGATGCCGGACTTGTTCGCCGCGTCGATCACCTCCTGATCGCGCATCGAGCCGCCCGGCTGGATCACGGCGGTGGCACCGGCGGCGATGACGCTCTCGAGGCCGTCGGCGAAGGGGAAGAAGGCGTCGGAGGCGGCGACCGAACCGATGGTCAGCGGCTCGGAGAGGCCCTCGGCGGCGGCGGCGTCGGCGGCCTTGCGGGCGGCGATGCGGGCACTGTCGACGCGGCTCATCTGACCGGCGCCGATGCCGACGGTGGCCAGATCCTTGACGTAGACGATGGCGTTCGACTTGACGTGCTTGCAGACGCGGAAGGCGAAGGCGAGGTCGGCGAGCTCGGCGGCGGTCGGCTCGCGCGAGGTGGTGGTCTTCAGCTCGACCGCGTCGACGGTGCCGGAATCGCGGGTCTGGACCAGCATGCCGCCGGCGACGGTCTTGGCGGTGAGGCCGGTGGCGGCGGGCTTCGGCAGGCCGCCGGTGAGGAGAAGACGCAGGTTCTTCTTGGCGGCGACGATCGCCTTGGCCTCGTCGGTGGCGTCCGGGGCGATGATCACCTCGGTGAAGATCTTCACGATCTCGGTCGCGGCCTCGGCGTCGAGGGTGCGGTTGAAGGCGATGATGCCGCCGAAGGCCGACACCGGATCGCAGCGCAGCGCCTTGACATAGGCCTCGGCGAGCGTCGCGCCCTCGGCCACGCCGCAGGGGTTGGCGTGCTTGATGATGGCGCAGGCGGCGGTGCGGGCGGGATCGAACTCGGCGACCAGCTCGAAGGCGGCGTCGGTGTCGTTGATGTTGTTGTAGGAGAGCTGCTTGCCCTGGACCTGCACGGCGGTGGCGACGCCGGGGCGCACTTCCGCCGTCCGGTAGAAGGCGGCGGCCTGATGGGGGTTCTCGCCGTAGCGCATCGGCTCGACCAGGGTGCCGCCGAAGGCGCGGTACTTGGGGTTCTGCTCGCCGATCTCGGCGGCGATCCAGTTGGAGATGGCGGCGTCGTAGGTGGCGGTGCGGCCGAAGGCCTCGAGGGCGAGGGCCTTGCGCAGCTCCAGCGTGGTGGCGCCGTCCTCGGCGTCGAGCGAGGCGAGCACGTCGGAATAGCGGGCGGGATCGACCACGACGGCGACGTAGGCGTGGTTCTTGGCCGAGGCGCGGATCATCGCCGGGCCGCCGATGTCGATGTTCTCGACGCCGGTCGCCCAGTCGGCGCCCTTCGCGACGGTGGCTTCGAACGGATAGAGGTTCACCACCAGCAGATCGATGCCCTCGATGCCGTGGGCGTCCATCGCCGCGACGTGCTCGGGGTCGTTGCGCACGGCGAGCAGGCCGCCGTGGACCTTCGGATGGAGCGTCTTGACGCGGCCGTCCATGATCTCGGGGAAGCCGGTGACGTCGGAGACGTCCTTCACCGGGAGCCCGGCGTCGGCGAGGGTCTTGCAGGTGCCGCCGGTGGAGAGCAGCTCGACGCCGCGCGCGGCGAGCGCCCGGGCGAAGTCGACGAGGCCGGTCTTGTCGGACACCGACAGGAGGGCGCGCTTCAGGACGACGCGATCGGGCGGGGTGATGTTCTTGACGGTGATCGACATGGGCGGCGGGTCTCACCTGTTGGCGCGGCGCGACCGGATCGAAAAGGCGAAGGGGATGCGGCGGCCGTGCCGCTCGCCTCGTCTCGTCTCGTCTCGGGATCCGGGAGTTTCGGCGGGCGCGATAGCACGAAACGGCGGGCGCGGAAACCCGACTTCGTGCGACCTCGAACATCGCAGGGTCGCGCGGGCCGCGGGCCGGGGCCGCCTCAGCGGCGCGGGATCATCGAGCGGACGGTGCGTTCGAAGGTCCAGGCGATCTCCCGCGGGCCGGTCTCGGGCACGGTGAGGGAGATCTGGGCGGTGCGGCGCAGGCCGTGCAGGTCGGCGAGGTGGACGCTGTCCTCGACCACGGGGACGACGTCGGTGCAGTGGAACTCCCAGGCCTCGCCGGTCGGGCCGGTCATGACGACGACGCCGTCGGCGACCTCGACGCGGATGGTCGGGTGGAGGTGGAAGCGCACGACGTAGGCGACGGGTTCGGACCCCTCGTCGACGGTGACGATGCGGTCGCGGCCGTCGAGCCGGTCGCCGTCGGCGGAGAGCACCAGGGTGCGCTCGTGCAGGACGCCGAAGTGGGTGCGGTAGCCGTCGTGGTCGGCGACTACGGCGATGCCCTCCTCGGCGTCGACGCGATCGACGGGCACGCGGGTCGGGCCGGGCAGCAGCACCGGGCCGAGCCAGCGGGCGGTCATGCCGCGATCGCGCACGGTGGCGGAGGAGTGGTCCTCGACGACGAGGGTCGAATGGGCGGCGGTGGAGCGGGCGAGGCGGCGCCATTCGCCGATCGGGCGGAAGGGCGCGCCGCAGTTGACCACGAAGCGTCCGGCGCCGGACGACATCTCGAACGACAGGGTGCCGGCGTGGGCGGCCTGGGCGACCTCGGGCGGAGGCGGGACGCCGCAGTCCATCAGCACGACCGTGCCGCCGGCCTCGAGGCGCTGATAGCCGGAGTGGGGGGCGTTGCCGTGCGGGGCGCCCTTGCCGTCGTCGTAGGCGAGGATGGTGGCGACGACGTCGGTGGGGGTGGCGGAGGCGCCGTTGAAGAGGGCGAAGGCACCGTCGGCGTGGCGGAAGAAACGCACCATCGGCATCATGCGGTCGATCGCGCCCATCAGCACCGGCGAGACGGGGAAGCCGCGCGCGGCGAGCGCCTGGCGTACCGGCAGGAGGTCGACCAGGATGTCGAGAATGGTGGTGGGGTTGCGCGAGACGTGACCGCCGTCGGGCAGGATCTGGCGGGTCAGTTCCTCGTCGAGGCGGCGCGAGGCGCCCTTCACCCAACGCCGGAACGATTCGACGGTGACGGCGGCGGTGAGGAGGGCGATGGCCACGCGCAGGCGCGGCAGACCGGCGGTCTCCTCGCCGCAGCGGGTGCGCAGGAAGCGGAAGTGGCGCGTCACCCCGGCGAGGAAGCGGTGGTAGAAGGCCGGATCGGCGTCGACCAGGATCATCGGCGACTGGGCGAGCCAGGCCATCAGGCGGCGAGCGACGGTCTCCGGGGCCCAGGCCAGCTGCGGGTGGTCGGAGATGCGCAGCCAGTCGTCGACCAGGATGCGGGCGTTGGAGCGCGAGACGGCGGTATCGGCCGAGCGCAGGTGGCGCAGCCAGCCGAAGGCATGGAGAATTCGGGCCCAGTCCTCGCTCGGGGGCTCGACTTCGAACGGCGAGCGGCCGCGACATTCGACGATCTGGCCGGAGAAGACGAAGATGCCCGCGTAGATGTCGCCGGCGACGGTGGGATCGGCGGTGCGCAGGTCCTGCGGCGCGACGACGATGCGGTCGGCGGCGGGCTCGATCAGGCCGTGAGCGGTGCGAACGAGGCGAACGGCGGGCGCGAACAGATGGCGTCCGGCCAGCCGAACGACCAACCGCGCCCGTGCGATCCTCCCCGTCGTTCCCGCGTTCGACATGCGACCTCGTCGTCGAAACCGACATCGGTTCGCGCCTCGCGCGATCCGTTCACCCCCCAGGGCACCCCATCGGGGTTAAGAGGGAGTTAAGCTGCGGAAGACATTTCACATCGCCGGTCGTCGTGGGCGACGGGAAGGGCCGCCTTCTCGCCGTCAGAGACGGCGCCGCAGGCGGGCGGCGAAGAAGCCGTCGAGGCCGGCGAGGCGCGGATCGTCGTCGGGCAGGAGGTCCGGTCGCGTGCGCAGATCGCCTTCCGGGGTGATCGCGGCGGCGAGGCCGCCGACCTCGTCGGCACCGACGGGCACGCGCTCGAACGGGGCGTCGGAGGCGAGCAGGGCGGCGATGCGCTCCTCGCCCTCGGCCTTCTGCAGCGAACAGGTGCAGTAGACCAGAAGCCCGCCGGGCTTGACCCAATCGACCGCGCGCTCGAGCAGATAACCCTGGATGTGGGCGAGATCGTCGACGTCGGCGGCCTTCTTGAGGCGTCCGACGTCGGGGTTGCGGCGCAGCGTGCCGGTGGCCGAGCAGGGGGCGTCGAGGAGCACGGCGTCGAAGGGCTCGTCCGGGGTCCAGCGCTCGAGATCGGCGACGACGGTCTCGACGTCGGTCAGGCGCAGGCGGGCGAGGTTCTGCTTCAGGCGCTCGAGGCGGGGCGCGGAGACGTCGACGGCGGTGACGTGAGCGCCGGCCAGCGCCAGCTGCGCGGTCTTGCCGCCCGGCGCGGCGCACAGATCGGCGACGCGCAGGCCGGCGACGTCGCCGAGCAGGCGGGCGGGCAGGGCGGCGGCGGCGTCCTGAACCCACCATTCGCCCGCCTGGAAGCCCTCCATCTCGTCGATGCGGCCGTGGGGGACGAAGCGGACGGTGCCGGTCGGCAGGACGCGGCCGTCGAACTTCTTCGCCCAGCCCTCGGCGTCGGACTTGACGGTGAGGTCGAGCGCGGGCTCGACCATGTGGACGGCGGCAAAGGCGCGGGTCGCCTCCTCGCCCCAGTTCTCGCACCAGTCGCGCCACAGCCACAGCGGCGTGGCGAGGCGGTCGGCGTCCTGTTCGGCGAGGATCTCCTCGCGCTGGCGGCCGAGCGAGCGCAGCACGCCGTTGACCAGCGCCTTCCAGGGGCGGGCGTCGCGGTCGCGCTCGGCCAGTTCGGTGGCGAGCGACACGGCGGCGTGGTCGGGCACCTCCATGAACAGCATCTGCGCCGCGCCGAGGCGCAGGATGGTGCGGACGCGGGCGGCCTTGGCGGGCAGCGGGCGGCTCATCAGGCTCTTCAGCGCGTCGTCGATCAGGCCGAGGCGGCGCATGGTGGTGGAGACCATGGCGCGCACCAGTGAGCGATCGGCGGGGGAGAGCGCGCGCCAGGTCGGGGTGCCGGTGCGGTGCTCGAGGGCCTGATCGAGCGGGCGGGCGTCGTTGAGCACGCTGGTCAGGATCTCGAAGGCGAGGCGGCGGGTGGCGAGGCCGGGTTCCTCGGGCCTGCGGTCTTCGCGCGCGTCGTTCTTCGGGCCGGGGCCGCGTCGGGTCATGGGGTGCTCTTCGAATTCGGGATCGGGGCGCGTGCGGTCGGGGGCGGAGTGGCCCCGCGCCGTTCGACGCGCGTGGGAGAGACATGCTATCACCCGCTTCGACGCGACGATCAAGACGAGGTGGACGATGAACGGCGAAGAAACCACGGCTGCGACCCCGGTCGAAGCGGTTTCCGGTTCCGAGGAGGCCGTTTCCACCGCCGCCGAGGCGCCCGCGCGGCCCCGGTTCGAGGATCTGCCGCCGGCGGCGCAGCGGGCGCTCCTGGAGGCCGAGGAGCGTCGCCGGGCACGCGACGCCGAGGCCGCCGCGACACCGCGCCCGAAGGAGATCCGCGGCCGCGACGGGCCGGAGCCGGTGCGCTACGGCGACTGGGAGCTCAAGGGCATCGCCAGCGACTTCTGAAGCCGAAGGCGTTTCAGGGGGACGGGTTGGTGCGCGATGGTTCGAGACGAGCCCCGCGGGCTCTCCTCACCATGAAGCGCTCGTCTTGAAGCGGCTTTCACCAGCGCTTCATGGTGAGGAGCGCCGAAGGCGCGTCTCGAACCATCCGGCACGGTCCCGAAACCGCACTCCTTCGCTCACCGCCCGAACAGGCGCTCGTCCAGCTCGGCGAAGAAGGCGGGCGGCACCAGGCCACGGCGCTGGTGGGCGGCGATGAGAGTGTTGGCGAGCAGGGTGGCGATGGTCATCGGGCCGACGCCGCCGGGGACGGGCGTGATCGCGCCGGCCACCTCGACCGCCTCCGCGAACGCCACGTCGCCGACGAGGCGGGTCTTGCCCTCGCCGAGGTCGGGGGCGGGGACGCGGTTGATGCCGACGTCGATCACGGTGGCGCCGGGCTTGATCCAGTCGCCCTTGACGAACTCGGCAATGCCGACGGCGGCGACCAGGACGTCGGCGCGGCGGCAGACGGCGGGGAGATCGCGGGTGCGCGAGTGGGCGATCGTCACCGTGCAGTCGGCCTTGAGCAGCAGCTGGGCCATCGGCTTGCCGACGATGTTGGAGCGGCCGACCACCACCGCCTCGAGGCCCTTCAGCGAGCCGAGGGCGGCGTCGAGCAGCATCATCGAGCCGTAGGGGGTGCAGGGCACCAGGGACGACTGGCCGGTGGCGAGGCGGCCGACGTTGACGACGTGGAAGCCGTCGACGTCCTTGGCCGGGTCGATGGCGGCGAGCACCTTGGAGGAATCGACGTGGCGCGGCAGCGGCAACTGCACCAGGATGCCGTCGACGGCGTCGTCGGCGTTGAGGCGGGCGATCAGATCGAGCAGATCGGCCTCGGGGGTCTCCACGGCGAGGCGATACTCGTAGGAGCGCATGCCGACCTCGACGGTCTGCTTGGCCTTGGAGGCGACATAGACGCGGCTGGCCGGATCGTCGCCGACCAGGACGACGGCGAGGCCGGGGGCGGCGCCGTGAGCGGCGGTGAAGCGGGCGACGTCGGCGGCCACGGTCTGGCGCAGGCCGGCCGCATGGACCTTGCCGTCGATGATGCGTGCGGTCACGGAGCCTCTCCGTCGTTGGGCGGCCTCGCGGACGGGGCCGGTCAGGGGCGATTCGCGGCCGCCGCGCAGGCGTGCAGGGCGGCGGCGATCTCGTCGGCGGGGCCGTCGAGGGCGAGAATCTTGACGCGGGAGGTGCGCCCGGAGACGACCTCGACCTTGGACTTGGCGAGGCCGACCGCCTTGGCGACCAGGGCGGTCAGCGCGGCGTTGGCCTCCCCCTCGCTCGGCAGGGCACGGACGTGGGCGAGCATCACCTCCGAGCCGTCGGAGAGGCGCTCGAACCGGCCGAGCGCGTCGCGGGCGGCGCGCGGGGTGAGGCGCACCGTCAGGCGCACGCCGTCGGGGCGAACATGGATCGCGCCGGGGACGGCGGGCGCCTCCGCGCTCACCTCACCAGGATCCACAGATACTGACGGACCAGGAAGATGGCGAAGAACACCACGATCGGCGACAGATCGAGTCCGCCGAGGTTGGGCAGGAAGCGGCGGATCGGCGCGAGAACCGGCTCGGTCAGTCGATAGAGCACGTCCCCGATGGCGGCGACGGCGCGGTTCGACGAATTGACGACACCGAACTGATAGAGCCAGGAAAAGACGATCGAGGCGACCAGTACCCAACCATAGAGGTCGAGCACGAGATCGAGGAGGCGAACGATCGGGTAGAGGAGGGTCATTGCGAGATCCCATGCCTGAGGTCGAGGTCTCATGTAGCCGCGCGGGCCCGGATTGCCAAGGGCGCAGGCGGGGACTGCGCGAATCGACGGCGCAAATGGTCGTGAATCGGCCGGCAGGGTGAATGCCGCCGCCGGTGGAGGCGACGCACGCGCCGATCGGCGCGGTCGTCGGCGGGCGGGCCGCCGAGGGCCGTCTCGGCGGCGTTTCGCTGGCGGCTTCGGGAGGGCTTCGCGCTCGGGGACGGGCGAGGGGGGCGTGCTCGCGGTGGCGGGTCCGCGCGGGCGAGGGCGCTTGACAGGTGGGGGAGCGGTCCCGTAAATGGCGCCCAACCGACGCGGGGCGCCCCATGCCCCGCCGATCGTGTCGGGGCTGTAGCTCAGATGGGAGAGCGCTGCAATCGCACTGCAGAGGTCAGGGGTTCGATTCCCCTCAGCTCCACCA
>JBEOKB010000038.1:0-10081 GCA_040275425.1 Siculibacillus sp.
ATGGAGGCGGTGCACCGTGGGCTAGAGGCAGCTGCGGTGGCGGCTGGGGCGCCTTCTTCGGCGGCGGCCGCTTGGCCGGCTCCGGCGGCGGCGAGGGCTTGGGCGACTCGGAGGGTGGCGGAGACGGGGGAGGAGGCGGCGGCGGCTTCTTCTCCACCACGCGGATCTCCACCTTCTTCTTCACCGGCGCCGCGCGCGCAGGGATGTTCAGCGCGCCCACGAACAGGGCGGCGTGCACCATCAGCGACAGGACCAGCGTGATCGGGATTCGGTCCATCGCGCGCTCAGGGCGTGGGGCTCGGCGCCGGGCTCTCGGCGGTGGGCGCCGAGAACTCGCTCTGGGTGTTGATCGCGAGCTTGGCCACGCCCTCGGCCTTCACGAGGTCCACGATCTGCACGAAGCGCCCGTGGGTCATGGCGGCGTCGGCGCCGATCACGGCCTCCGGCTCCTTGCCTGCCGCGCGCTCGGCGCGGATCAGCGCCCGGAGCTCGTCGTCGGTCGCACGCTTGTTGTTCACGTACAGCTCGCCCTCGCGCGTCAGCACGATGGCCAAGGTCGACTGCGGCGTGTCCTCTCCGGTGGAGGCCTTGGGGAGGTTGATGGGGATGGCCGGCGTCACGATGTAGCTCGCCGTCATCATGAAGATGATCAGCAGCACCAAGATGATGTCCACCAGCGGCGTGATGTTGATCCCCGTGATGCCCTCGTCGTCGTCGTCGCTCGCTGCGCCCGCCATCGTCAGCTCTCCTTGGCGTTGCGCGCGCCGAGGTGTGCGTACACCACGCGGGCCAGCACGTCGGTGTTGTTGACGTTCCGCTTCACGACGCTCTTGAAGTAGTTGAACGCGACCACCGCCGGCAGCGCCACGGCCAAGCCGACCGCGGTCGCCACCAGCGCCTCCGAGATGCCGTACATGACGGCCTGCGCGCCGCCGGCGCCCTTGCTCACGTCGGTCACCGACAGGTCACGGAACGCGCGGATGATGCCGAGCACCGTGCCGAACAGGCCGATGAACGGCGCGTTGTTGCCCAGCGTGCCGAGGAAGATGAGGCGCGCCTCGAAGCGGGCCTTCTGCCGCACCAGCTCGCCGCTCATCAGCTCGCGGACGGTGTCGGCGCCCGAGGCGAGGTTGTCGAGGCCCTGCTTGACGACGTGGAACTCCATCGTGTCGCCGCCGAACAACGCGCGCGCCCCCGACACATCGCCCTTCTGGAGCAGCGGCAGCATCCGGTCGGCGACCTCACGCGCGTCGACCTTCCGACGGGCGTAGAACAAGACCCGCTCGATCATGATGGCGACCGAGATCACCGAGAGGCCGACCAGCAGCCAGAGCACCCACTCCGAGCCCAGCAGGGCCAGAGCATTCATGGACCGTTCGATCATCGCGTGCGTACCTTCGACTGCCCCAGAGACGATGACAAACGAAAAGACGGGGCGGTGCTCGGCGAACGCGCGACCGCCCACGCTTGTTCCATGTGCAGGGCTCGACGGCGGGTGAGCAGCGCGGCGGACTACCGAGGGCGGGCAAGTCCGGCGAGGCCAGGGTCGAGGCTCGATGGTCGGCGAGGTCTCGGGGCCTACGAACGCGACCAGGGATCGGGCGTGGGATCCGGGGCGTGGGATCCGGGGCGCGTCCCCGAGGGTCGGACGCGCGCCCGGTAGGATCAGACGTGCGGCGCCGAGGTCGGCTACGCGGCGTCGTCTTCGATGTCGTCGGGGCCGATCAGCGGGATGACGACGGGGTCACCCATAAACGGCTCGTCGTCGCGGCGCGCGGGCTGCCGCGGGCGGTCGCGCTCGATGGGGAGCTCAGCGTAGATACGCCGGCGCTCGAAGGCGCGCTCCCTCTCTTCGTCGTCTCGTCGGATCGAGTCGATGATGTAGGCGTCCAGCATGGCAGCGACCCCTTTCGGCCTGTTCGGCCCTGTGAGTATCGGTCTCACTCCCGCGGCTGTCTTCGCTCGACTGTCTCTGTCCACCACATGACGGACCATAGCCACGTATGTTTCAACGTCTCGCGCCTCCGTCAGACTTCCTCTCTATGCTGAGAGTGTCGGTCTTGGAACGGCTGTGACGGCGCCGCCACACCTCGACCCCACCCTCCCCTCAACTTCGCGTGATGACGGGGCTCGCGCTCCGCTCCGATTCGCGGTATGGCGCCCGTCGAGATGGCCGAGAACGTTTCGCTCCGTGCGTACCAGTTCATCGACAGCCTGCAGCCGCAGCTCACCTCGCACATCTGTACGACGTGCAAGGGGTATTTCCCGGTACCCGGCGTGGCGTCGCTGTTCGTCGAGATCGCCCCCGGCATGCAGATCCATCGGCTGCTGGACCGCGCGCTGAAGGCCACGAACGTCACGCCGGCCACGATCGTGGTGGAGCGCGCGTACGGCATGCTCGAGGTGCACCACGAGGACAAGGGCCAGGTCCTGGCGGCCGGCGCGGCGATCCTCGAGTTCCTCAACGCCAAGGAAGACGACCGCATCAAGCCCAAGGTCGTCTCCAACACCATCATCCGCTCCATCGAGCCGTACCACGCGATGATCTTGGACAAGATCCGCTTCGGCCAGATGATCAACCCGGGCGAGTCCCTGTTCATCATGGAGACGGAGCCCGCCGCCTACGTGGCCTTCGCGGCCAACGAGGCCGAGAAGGCCGCCAACGTGAAGTTGGTGGACGTGATCCCGTTCGGCGCGTTCGGCCGCCTGTACCTGGCGGGCTCGGAGTCCGAGGTCGACTCCGCCGCCAAGGCAGCGGTGGATGCGATCGCGTCGATCCGCGGCGTCGAGCGCGCCGCCAAGTAAGCTCGAGTGACAGACTCGGGGTGAGCAAGCTCGCCCCGGAATGACCGCAGAAAAAGGGAGATCCGAAGACATGACGGACGCACTGGGGATGATCGAGACCAAGGGCTTCGTGGGCATGGTCGAGGCCGCCGACGCGATGGTGAAGGCCGCCAAGGTCGAGCTGGTCGGCTACGAGAAGATCGGCGGCGGCTATGTGACCGCCATCGTGCGCGGTGACGTGGCCGCGGTGAAGGCCGCTGTCGAGGCGGGCGCCCGTGGCGCCGAGCGCGTCGGCGAGCTGGTCAGCGTGCACGTGATCCCGCGCCCGCACGGGAACATCGACCTCACGCTGCCTCTGGGCCGTACCCCCGCGGACGCCGGAAAGAAGTAGGCGTGCTCCTCGGCAGGGTCATCGGCACTGTCGTCGCGAGCAAGAAGGATCCTGCGCTCGAGGGGCTCAAGATGCTCCTCGTGAAGGTCACGGATCTGACGGGCAAGCCGACAGGGAGTGTCATCGTGGCCGCCGACGCCGTAGGCGCCGGCGTGGGCGAGCTGGTGCTCTACGCCGCCGGCTCGTCGGCGCGCCAGACCGTCGAGACCAAGGATCGACCGATCGACCACGTGATCATGGCGATCGTCGACCAGGTCGAGGCCGACGGCGTGCTCACCTACGACAAGGCGAACGACGGGTAGTCCATGGTGCAGCTCGACGAGGCGAAGATCGCGGAGATTGTGGCGCGCGTCGTGGCGCGTGTCCTGCCCGAGAGCGGGTCGGCGGGCTCCGGTGGCCCGGCCCCCGCTACGACGGCGTCGAAGCCGCCGAAGGAGCCGTGGTGTGCCCCGGCGCCGCCCAAGTACGAGCCCAGCGTGTCGCCGGCGATCCGCACGGGCGCGCGCGGGCGCGGTGTGTTCGACGACATGGATCGAGCCGTCGAGGCCGCCTACCACGCGCACAAGAAGCTGGAGAGCGCGTCGCTCGAGCTGCGAGCCAAGGTCATCGCCGCCATGCGCGTGGCGGCCGAGGCCGAGACGCCGCGCATCTCGGAGATGGCGGTCCAGGAGACCGGCCTCGGGCGGGTGGACGACAAGCTCAAGAAGAACGCCCTCGTCACGCACAAGACGCCGGGCCTCGAGATCCTTCGCCCCCAGGCGTGGTCGGGCGATCACGGCCTGATGCTGGTCGAGCGCGCGCCGTTCGGCGTCATCGGCGCGATCACCCCCACCACCAACCCCACCGAGACCATCATCTGCAACGCCATCGGTATGGTCGCCGGTGGCAACGCGGTCGTGTTCAACGTCCACCCGTCGGCCAAGGGCGTCTCCAACTACCTGGTCAGCAAGCTCAACGACGCCATCGTGGGCGTGGGCGGCCCGGAGAACCTGATCACCTCGATGGCCGACCCCACCATCGAGTCGGCCGGCGCGCTGATGAAGCACAAGGGCATCCGGCTGCTGGTGGTCACGGGCGGCCCCGGTGTCGTGGCGGCCGCCATGAACAGCGGTAAGCGCGCGATCGCCGCCGGTCCCGGCAACCCGCCGGTGGTCGTGGACGAGACGGCTGATCTCACGCGCGCCGCCAAGGGCATCGTCAGCGGCGGGAGCCTCGACAACTGCATCGTCTGCGTGGCGGAGAAGGAGATCATCGCGGTCTCCGAGATCGCCGACCAGCTGAAGAAGCTCTGTGTCGAGCACGGCGCCTACGAGGTGAAGGGGCCGATGATCGAGCGGCTCCGCAAGCTCGTGGTGCAGGACGACGGCCTCCACCCGCACAAAGACTGGGTCGGCAAGGACGCCACCAAGATCCTCGAGGCCATCGGCGTGAAAGCCCCGGCGAGCACGCGGATGATCATCGTCGAGGGCGACGAGTCGAGCCCCTTCGTCCAGGGCGAGCTGCTGATGCCGGTGCTGGGCTTCGTCCGTGTGCCGACCGTCGAGGAGGCCATCGCGATGGCCAAGCGCGTCGAGCACGGCTTCGGCCACACCGCCGCCATGTACTCGACGGACATCGACAACCTCCACGCGATGGCCCGCACCATCAACACGTCGATCTTCACCAAGAACGCGCCGACGTACGCCGGGCTCGGGCTCGGCGGTGAGGGCTACACGTCGTTCACCATCGCCTCGCCCACCGGCGAGGGGCTCACCAACGCCACGCACTTCACGCGGGAGCGCCGGTGCACACTCGTCGACAGCTTCCGCATCGTCTGACGCTCGGGCTGGGCATGCTCACGGTCGGCCTGGTCCTGGGCGCGGCCGGCTGCGGCACCTCGCGCTACGTCGGGTCCGTGGGCCCCAGCGGCGTCTACGGCAACCTCGGCTATGGCCTCACGCTCAACCTCCAGGCCGGTGAGCTGTCGGCGCGCTGGAAGCTGGTCAGCCCCGACGCGCCCGAGGAGGCGCCACCGGGTGCCTCGCCCGAGGCCCTCAACGCGCCGCTCGACCTCGACGGCGATGGCGAGCTCGAGGGTCGCGAGACCATGCGGCACCTGCGCCCTACCCTGCGGCTGATCGCGAGGTCCTCCAGTGTCGCCGCGGTGCGGCTCGACGTGGACGTCGTCATCCTCGGTGGCGCCGAGGCCGAGCGGCCGCTGGACGAGGTCGCGCGGGCCGCGCGCGTGGAGCTGGCGGGCGCACCTACCGGTGAGGACGCCTGGACCGAGCTGCGCGTGGCGCCGTCGTTCCACGCGCGAGCACTCAGTGGTCCTGGGTTCCGGCTGGCGGTCATCGATCAGGTCGGCTTCCAAGGCGAGGCCGCGGCCACCCCACGGCGCCACTCGGTGCGCGTGCTGCTCGTGGCCCCCGAGGTGACCCCAGCCCTCGCGGCCGACTTCGAGCTCGTGCTCGGCGCGCTCTCGTTGGCGAGCCAGGCCGGCCCCGTGAGCCGCCAGGACAAGTGGTGACGAGCCCCGCGCCCTTGGCCGTGCGCCGTCCCGCGCTCGGGTCGCTCGAGCTGGCCAGCATCGCCCGCGGCATCGTGGTCCTCGACCAGATGGCCAAGCGGGCCGAGACCACCATCGTCGCCGCGCGCACGATCTCGCCCGGGCGGTACTGGATCTTGGTGTCCGGCGAGGTGGCGGAGGTCGACGAGGCCATGGCCGCCGCGCGCGAGGCCGCCCGCGAGGATCTGGTGGCGCTCCTGGTGCTCGCCGATCCCTCCGAGGCGCTGCGCCAGGCGCTGGCCTCCGAGCTGCCCTTGGCGCTCGGTGAGTCTCTGGCGATCGTCGAGACCACCACGCTGGCCGCCGCGCTGCTGGGGCTCGATCGCGCGGTCAAAGACGCCGGCGTCGCGCCGCTCGAGCTACGCCTCGGCGCTGGCCTGACCGGCAAGGGCGTGTTCACGCTGACGGGGCCGCTGCACCTCATCGAGGCCGCGCGCGACGTCATCACCGCCGTCGTGGAGGCGCCGCAGCTGGTGCGGATCGAGCTGATCGCGCAGCCGCACCCCGACCTGCCGGCGCACCTGCTCGAGGCGGAGGCGCCGTGGGTGCGCGGCCCCTCCGGGCGCACACGCTGACGACACCGCGCCAGTCGTGGCCACGTCCAGGGGCGCCGGCCCGGCCGTCGGCGCAGAGGACCAACGGCGCCCTGGCGCGGAAGCCGGAGACGGCGCCGCGTCAGGCGCCGACGCCGCGCCCGGTCGTCTACGACCTGTCGGAGCCGCCGCTGATCGAGAACGCCACCGTGCTGCAGCTGAACGAGCATTGCTGCCGCTGGCCGGTCGGAGATCCGCTGAATTCCGATTTCCACTTCTGCGCCCGCAAGAAGGACCTTGCGTCGCCCTATTGCGCCTATCACGCGCGGATGGCCTATCAGCCGGTCGCCGACCGCCGCCGCACCGAAAAGCAGCGCGCCGCCGGCTGACGCGAGCCCGATCCGACCGATCCGGAAAACGAGGCGGGCAAGCCGGTCTTGCCCGCTTTTTGTTTGGCCGCCGTTTGCGCTTGCCACCGGCGCGGGTCGCCGTCACCATCGCGACGTGATCGCTTCGCCCGCCCCCCTTGAGCCGCCCTTGCTGCCCGATCGCTTCGTCGCCTGGTTTGCCATGCGCGGCTGGCAGCCGCGTCCGCATCAGCTGGCGCTGCTCGACCATGCCCGCCGGCAGCGCTCGACGCTGCTGATCGCTCCGACCGGCGCCGGCAAGACGCTGGCCGGCTTCCTGCCGAGCCTCGTCGCCCTGTCGGAACCCGGCGGTCGCCGGCAGATGCGCATCACCGGGCGCGGGGTGCGGCGGCGGGGCATCCATACGCTCTATATCTCGCCGCTGAAGGCGCTGGCGGTTGACGTCGCCCGCAATGTCGAGAAGCCGATCGCCGAGATGGGCCTCGACATCCGCGTCGAGACCCGCACCGGCGACACCTCGACCCACAAGCGCCAGCGCCAGAAGATCGACCCGCCCGACATCCTGATGACGACGCCCGAGCAGGTGGCGTTGCTGATCAGCGGCGCCGAGGCCGAGGACCTGTTCGACGATCTCGACACCATCGTGCTCGACGAATTGCATGCGCTCGTCACATCGAAGCGCGGCGACCTCCTGGCGCTCGGCCTTGCCCGGCTGCGCCGGCTGGCGCCGCATGTGCGCCTCGTCGGCCTGTCGGCGACCGTCGCCAATCCGGGCGAACTCGCCGGGTGGCTGACCTCGGCCGAGAGCCCGGCGGAGATCGTCACCGCCAGCGGCGGCGCCCGGCCCGATCTCGGACTGCTGATCAGCGATGCCCGGATCCCGTGGGCCGGGCACATGGCCGGCTTTGCCATGGCCGACGTCTACACCGCGCTGAAATCGGCGCGGATGGCGCTGGTGTTCGTCAATACCCGGGCCCAGGCGGAGTTCACCTTTCAGGAGCTGTGGCGGCTGAACGAGGATACGCTGCCGATCGCGCTGCACCACGGCTCGCTCGATGCCGGCCAGCGGCGCAAGGTCGAGGCCGCCATGGCCGACGGCCGGCTGAAGGCGGTGGTGTGCACCTCCACCCTCGATCTCGGCATCGACTGGGGCGATGTCGACCTCGTCATCCAGATCGGGGCGCCGAAGGGGGCGAGCCGGCTGGCGCAGCGCATCGGCCGCGCCAATCACCGGCTCGATGAACCCTCGCGGGCGCTGCTGGTTCCGGCCAGCCGGTTCGAGGTGATGGAGTGCCGCGCCGCGGTGGATGCCGCCAACGAGGGGCATCAGGATACGCCGCCGATCCGCGCCGGCAGTCTCGATGTGCTGGCCCAGCATGTGCTCGGCATGGCCTGCGCCGGGCCGTTCCGGGCGGACGAGCTGTTCGCGGAGGTGAG
Source organism: Siculibacillus sp. (assembly GCA_040275425.1). GTDB lineage: Bacteria > Pseudomonadota > Alphaproteobacteria > Rhizobiales > Ancalomicrobiaceae > Pinisolibacter. Next base: position 8,062 of record JBEOKB010000038.1, read on the forward strand.
GAGCGCCTGGCCCTACCGCGATCTCGACCGCGAGCGCTTCGACCGGGTGGTCGATTTCGTCGCCACCGGCGGCTACGCGCTGAAGAGCTACGAGCGGTTCGCCAAGATCCGGCTTGCCGCCGACGGCGGCTGGCGGCTGTCGCACCCGCGCTTTGCCCAGCAATACCGGCTGAACATCGGCACCATCATCGAGATGCCGATGCTGAACGTGGTGCTGACCTCGCGCAACAAGCTCGGCCGGGTCGGCGTCAGCGGCCGGCGGCTGGGGCAAATCGAGGAGTATTTCCTCGAAACGCTCAGCGCCGGCGACACATTCCGCTTCGCCGGCGAGGTGCTGCGCTTCGAGACGATCCGCGACAGCGAGGCGCTGGTCACCCGCGCCCACGATCCGGACCCGAAAGTGCCGGCCTATGCCGGCGGCAAGTTCCCGTTGTCGACCTATCTGGCCGAGCGGGTCCGCGCCATTCTCGCCGATCTGGCGCAATGGCGGGCGCTGCCGGACCAGGTCGCCGAGTGGCTGGCGATCCAGCGCGAGGTGTCGCTGATCCCGCGCGCCGATCAGTTGCTGGTCGAGACGTTTCCGCGGGCGAACCGCTGGTACATGGTGTGCTATCCGTTCGAGGGGCGGCTGGCGCACCAGACGCTGGGCATGCTGCTGACGCGGCGGATGGAGCGGCTGAAGCTGAAGCCGATGGGCTTCGTCGCCAGCGAATATGCCCTCGGCATCTGGCTCGGGGCCGATATCGGCGCCTCGCTGCGGTTCGGGCGGACGAGCCTCGACGCGCTGTTCGACGAGGACATGCTCGGCGACGACCTCGAGGCGTGGATGGCGGAGAGCCATCTGCTGAAACGCACCTTCCGCAATTGCGCCGTCATCGCCGGGCTGATCGAGCGGCGCTATCCCGGACAGGAGAAGTCGGGCCGGCAGGTGACGGTGTCGACCGATCTCGTCTACGACGTGCTGCGCTCGCACGAGCCTGACCATATCCTGCTGCAGGCGACATGGGCCGATGCCAGCGCCGGCCTGCTCGACATCGGCCGGCTGGCCGCCATGCTGAAGCGGGTGCGCGGGCGAATCGTGTATAAGCCGCTTGAGCGGATTTCACCGCTGGCCGTGCCGGTGATGCTGGAGGTCGACCGTCAGCCTGTCGCCGGCGCGACCCACGAGGCGCTGCTGGGCGAGGCCGAGGACGAGATCATTCGGGAGGCGATGGGTGACCGGGCAAGCCGTTTCCGTGCAGGCGCGCTTTGAGGCCGAGGCGATGAACCGCGCCTGCGGCCCGCTGCCGGGCAGCCTCAAGGTCAGCGTCGCCGGCGCCGACCTGGTTTTCACCCGCGAGGCGGCGCTGTGGTGGCCGGAGGAGGCGACGCTGGTCGTGTCCGACCTGCATCTGGAAAAGGGCTCGGCGCATGCGGCGCGCGGCCTGTTCCTGCCGCCCTACGACACCACCGCGACGCTGCGCGGCGTCGGGGCGCTCGTCCACGCGCTCGCGCCGCGCCGCGTCATCTCGCTCGGCGACAGTTTCCACGATGCCGACGGCGGCGCGCGGCTGCCGGAGCCGGCGCGGGAGACCTTGCGCGGGCTGCAGGCGGGGCGCGACTGGATCTGGATCGCCGGCAACCACGATCCGGTGATCGATGGCGACGTCGGCGGTGATGCGTCGCTGGAGGTAAGCATCGGCACGCTGACCTTCCGCCACGAGCCGCGCGACGGCGAGGCCGCCGGCGAGGTGGCCGGCCATCTGCATCCGGCGGCGCGGGTGCGGGTGCGCGGCCGGTCGATCCGCAAGCCGGCGTTCATCACCGACGGCACCCGGCTGGTCATGCCGGCGTTCGGCGCCTTTACCGGCGGGCTCGACGTCAAGTCGGCGCCGTTCGCGCCGCTGTTTCCCAATGGCCGCTTCCACGCCTATCTGTGTGGCGAGGACCGGCTCTATGCCTTCCCGTCGCGGGCCTTGAGCGGCGGCTGATCCCGACATGCGAGGAAGGCGGGCGGGAGGCCGGGCGAGAGTGCATGGGA
>JBEOKB010000039.1:0-34543 GCA_040275425.1 Siculibacillus sp.
CGTGTGCTCTTCCGATCTGCCCGCGCGCCGCCGTCGTCGCCGAGCCCCGGCACCACCGCCATCAGCGCCGGCACGATGTCGGCCGAGGAGAGTTCCCGGATCGCCGAGAAGAACGGCTCGCCCGTCGGCGTGGTCTTGCCCCAGATGCGCGGGCGCTGCCCCTCGGGCCAGTGATAGGCCAGCTCCTTGATCTGGGTCTCCATCAGCGGCCGCTTGTGTTCGACCACCACCAGCCGCTCCAGCCCGCGCGCGAAGGTCGAGATGCCGATCGGCTCGAGCGGCCAGCTCATGCCCACCTTCCAGATCGCCAGCCCCAACGCCTTGGCCCGCGCCTCGTCGATGCCGATGAGTTCCAGCGCCTGGCGCAGATCGCGATAGGCCTTGCCGGTGGCCACGAAGCCGATGCGCGGATGCGCCGCCCCGAAGGCGTGGCGGTCGATGCCGTTGGCGCGCGCGTGCGCCCGGGCGGCGGGCAGGCGGATCTCGCGCACCGAGCGCTCGTTGTCGAGCCGATGGCGCAGCAGCATCGGCCGATCGATCTCGCCGCGCGCGCGCGGGTCGAACTCCTCGCGCGGCCGCCGGAAGACATGGCGGGCGAGCGACACGTCGACGATGCCCGACGAATCCATCGTGTCGGCCAGCGCGATCATCGCCACCCACAGGCCCGAATAGCGCGACAGCTCCAGCCCGTAGAGGCCGAAGTCGACCACGTCCTGCAGATCGGCCGGATTGAGCACCGGGATCTCGCAGTCGGCGAACTGGAACTCGGACTGGCAGGCGACGGTGGAGGACTTGGCGAGGTGATCGTCGCCGGCGATCGCCAGCACGCCGCCGTGGCGCGCGGTGCCGGAGGCGTTGGCGTGTTTCAGCACGTCGGAGGCGCGGTCCACGCCCGGCGCCTTGCCGTACCAGAGGCCGAACACCCCGTCGCGCTCCGACCCCTTGCCCGCCCTGGTCGCCTGCTGGGTGCCCCATACGGCGGTGGCGGCCAGCTCCTCGTTGACCCCGGGGGTGAAGACGATGCCGTGGGCGTCGAGATCGGCCCTGGCCGCGACCAGCTGCTGGTCGTATCCCGCGAGCGGCGAGCCTCGGTAGCCCGATATGAAACCGGCGGTCGAGAGCCCGGCGGCGCGATCGAGCCGCACCCGATCCATCGGCAGCCGCACCAGTGCCTGAATACCGGTCAGATAGACCCGGCCCTGGTCGAGTTCGTACTTGTCGGCGAGGCGTACGGGACGCACTTCTGGCGGCAGCGTGACGTCGTTCATGGGCTTCCTCCACGCGGAGGGCGTCACCCGTCTCGACCGATCTCACGGCTTTTCGCCGCTTTCAGAGGAGATTCGACCGTTTGCGCCGGGGCGCCATCTCTTTCGTTGAAGAGATAGAATACGCCTTTCCATCGTCCAGTTTCATGCTACGTTGCCGTCCCCCGCGCGATTTTCTGCCGGTTTTTTCCAGGTGAGCCGGGATGCCCGAAAAGATTCTCCTCGATCCCCACGACGTCCGCATCCTGCGGGTGCTCCAGCGCGACGCTTCGATGGCCATCGCCGACGTGGCCAAGGAGGCCGGCATGAGCCAGACGCCGTGCTGGCGTCGGATCAAGCGCATGAAGGACGCCGGCGTCATCAAGCAGATCGCCGCCCTGGTCGATCGCGAGGCGGTCGGGCTCGAATTCGTCGTCTACACCTTCGTCAAACTCGGCGTGCCGAGTCTCGACAACATGACCGAGTTCGACCGCAAGGTCGCCACCTGGCCCGAGGTCATCACCTGTGAGCGCGTCACCGGCGCGGTCGACTACCTGATCAAGGTGGTGGCCGAGGACATGAAGGCCTACGACACCTTCCTGCGCATGAAGCTGCTCGACAACAACCTCGTCACCGACGTGCAGTCGCACATCGTCGTGGCGACGGTGAAGGACACCCCGGCCCTGCCACTGCGCGAGAGCTGATTCCGGCCCCTCGCGCCGACGCGCCCGAGCGCTCAGCCCGAGCCCGACTGGAACTCGTTCCCGCGCGCGGCGGTCGTCTTGCGCACGTCCTCCTGGAAGCGGATCTCCGCGTCCGCCTCCTCCGGCTCCAGCCCCGACTCGCGCAGCGGCCCGATCGTCGAGGGCGGCGCCGGCTTCTCGCCGCGCAGCCCGACGAGACCGACCACCATCATCACGCCGCCGACGATGTAGGCCTGCCAATCGACGTCGATCCCGGTGATCAGCCCGCGCTGCACCGACTGCGTCAGCACGATCACCGCGAACCCGAGCATCAGGGCGATCGCCGGCAGCGGTCGCGTCCCGCCCGTTCGCTTCTCGTCGCGTCTCCTCACCGATCCCGCCATCACGCCCTCCCGAACCGCTCCGCCCGGAACGGTGTGAGATCGACCAGCGTCGGTTCGCCGCAGATCGCCTCGGCGATCAGTCTGCCGGAAATCGGCCCCTGGGTGAAGCCGAGATGGCCGTGGCCGAAGTCGAGCCACATGTCCGGCACGCCCGGCGCCGGTCCGATCACCGGCAGCCCGTCCGGCAGCGCCGGCCGCCGCCCCAGCCACGGCTCGGCGTCGAGTTCGGCCCCGAGCGGGAACAGATGGCGGGCGATCGGCTTCAGCTGTTCGAGCTGGCGCGGCGTCGGCGCGGCGTCGCGCTCGGCGAACTCCACGCCCGTCGTCAGCCGGAGCCCGCGCTCCATCGGCGCCAGGCAATAGCCCATCTCCACGTCGACGATCGGCCGCGTCAGGCGCGCGTTCCGCTGCGCGGCGAAGTGCATGTGATAACCGCGCTTGACCGCCAGCGGCAGTCGGAGATCGAACCGCCCGATCAGATCGTTCGACCACGGCCCCAGCGCCACCACCACCGAGCGCGCCGAGACCTCGCCCGCCTCGCTCGCCACCGTCCAGACGTCGCCGCTGCGCTGGAGCGCGCGCGCGTCGCCGACGACGAACCGCCCGCCGAGCGCCAGGAACCGCTCGCCGTAGGCCTTGGTCACCGCCTCCGGCCACGCGACCGTCTGCGTCTCCGGCCAGAACACCGCCTTGTGGGCGATCGGATTGAGATCGGGTTCGAGATCGGCCAGATCGTTCGCCCCGAGCATGCGGAAGTCGATGCCGAACCGGCTCGCCAGCTCGTGCAGGTCGGCGTCGCCCTCGAGCCCCTGCGCGGTGCGATAGATGCGGATCCACCCGGTCTCACGGAACTGCTCGAGCACCCCCGCGCTCGTCGCCAGCCGCCGATGCTCGGGGATGGCGAACCGTCCGAGCGCGTCGATCGAACGCGCATAGGCCGCGATCCCGGCCGCGTCGGTCTCGCGGAAGAGGCGCCACAGCCACGGCGCGATCTTCGGCAGGAAGCTCGGGTGATAATTGGCCTCCGGCGCGAGGTTGAGCGCATAGCGGAACAGCCGCACCAGATCGCGCGGGATGCCCACCGGCACCAGCCCCTCGCGCTCGACGATGCCCGCATTGCCGAAGCTCGTCTCCTCGCCGATGCCGCGCCGGTCGATCAGCACCACGCTGCGCCCGCGCTCGGCCAGTTGCAGCGCCGCCGAAGTGCCGACCATGCCCGCACCGAGCACGATCACGTCGCTCGTCGTCCCGCTCATGCGTCGCTTCCCTCGTCGCGGCCGTGGTTGCGTGTCGTCGCCATCACCCCTCCCGAACCCCTCGGATCGTCCCGCCCCGACACTCGCGCGACACCGATTGAGATTTGCTTGATAGCGCATTTTCGCCTCGCTCGTTGAGCCCGGCGCGCGCCTCTGCTAATCCCCTCGGCGACCCCGACGCGTCGCCGCGTCCCTCTCGCCTTCGAGGTGCCCCATGATCCCGCGCTATTCGCGTCCCGAGATGACCGCCATCTGGGAACCGCAGTCCCGCTTCCGCATCTGGTTCGAGATCGAGGCGCACGCCACCGACGCGCTCGCCGAGCTCGGCGTGGTGCCGAAGGAGGCCGCCGCCGAGATCTGGGCCAAGGCGAAGGACGCCGAATTCGACGTCGCCCGCATCGACGAGATCGAGGCCGTCACCAAGCACGACGTCATCGCCTTCCTGACCCATCTCGCCGAGATCGTCGGCCCCTCGGCCCGCTTTGTCCACCAGGGCATGACCTCGTCGGACGTGCTCGACACCTGCCTGTCGGTCCAGCTCACCCGCGCCGCCGATCTGCTGATCGCCGACACCGATCGCCTGCTCGCCGCCCTGAAGAGCAGGGCGATGGAGCACAGGCACACCGCCACCATCGGCCGCAGCCACGGCATCCACGCCGAGCCGGTGACCTTCGGCCTGAAGCTCGCCGAGGCCTATGTCGAGTTCGAGCGCAACCGCGCCCGCCTCGTCGCCGCCCGCGCCGAGATCGCCACCTGCGCCATCTCCGGGGCCGTCGGCACCTTCGCCAACATCGACCCCCGCGTCGAAGCCCATGTCGCCGAGAAGATGGGCCTGACCGTCGAGCCGGTCTCGACCCAGGTCATCCCCCGCGATCGCCATGCGATGTTCTTCGCCACCCTCGGCGTCGTCGCCTCCTCGATCGAGCGCCTCGCCGTCGAGATCCGCCACCTGCAGCGCACCGAAGTGCTCGAGGCCGAGGAGTATTTCTCCCCCGGCCAGAAGGGCTCCTCGGCGATGCCGCACAAGCGCAACCCGGTGCTCACCGAGAACCTGACCGGTCTCGCCCGCATGGTCCGCGCCTATGCCCTGCCGGCGATGGAGAACGTCGCGCTCTGGCACGAGCGCGACATCTCGCATTCCTCGGTCGAGCGCATGATCGGCCCCGACGCCACCGTGACGCTCGACTTCGCGCTGAACCGTCTGGCGGGCGTGATCGAGAAGCTGGTGGTCTATCCGGAGCGCATGGAGGGCAACATGAACCGCCTCGGCGGCCTCGTGCACTCCCAGCGCATCCTGCTGGCGCTGACCCAGGCCGGCGTCTCCCGCGAGGACGCCTATCGCCTCGTGCAGCGCAACGCCATGAAGGTGTGGGACAGCTACCAGAAGACCGGCGCCGCCACCGTCGACTTCCTCGAGGAGCTGCTCGCCGACGCCGACGTCCGCAAGGCGCTCTCGGAGGAGGAGATCCGCGAGAAGTTCGACCTCGGCTATCACCTCAAGCACGTCGACACGATCTTCGCCCGCATCTTCGGCTGAGGGTCGAACCACCCTGGAACCACGCCTCCGCCACCTCGGCGGCGGAGGCGCCCTCGTCGGAGAACCCACCGATGCGCCTCGCCGTCGTTTCCGATCTCCACGGCAATCTCGATGCGCTGGAGGCGGTCGTCGCCGACCTCGCCGAAGCGGCTCCCGATCTGGTGATCAACCTCGGCGATTGCCTGTCGGGTCCGCTCGACGCCGCCGCCTGCTGCGACCGCCTGATCGACCTCGGCTGGCCGACGGTGCGCGGCAACCACGACCGCCAGCTCCTCGATCGTCCGATCGAGCGCATGGGGCTTTCCGACGCCGCCACCCGCGCCCGCCTCGCCCCCCACCATCTCGCATGGCTCGCCGCCTTGCCGACGACCCTCGCGCCGGCCCCGGGCATCCTCGCGTTTCACGGTGCCCCCGACGACGACCTCGCCTATGTCGCCGAGGAGGTGAGCGAAACCGGCACGCGTCTGCGTTCGCCGACCGAGATCGCGACGATCCTCGGCGCGACCGAGGCGACGTTGCTCATCGGCGGGCACACGCACGTGCCCCGTCTGATCGACTGTGGCGACGGCCGTCGCTACCTCAATCCCGGCAGCATCGGCCTCCCGGCCTACGAAGACGACCATCCGGTCTTCCACGTCATGGAAACCGGCAGCCCCGACGCCCGCTATGCCGTGATCGATCTCGACCGCCCGCGCCCACGGGTTGCCTTTCGCCACGTCGCCTACGACCCGACACGGGCCGTCGCCGCGGCCCTGGCCGCTGCTCGTGACGACTGGGCCGAAGCTCTGGCGACCGGCTTCCGACGCGGCCGCTGACGAACACCCTCACCCCTTCGCCGCCGCCAGCATCCCTTCGATCCCCGCCGCCACATAGGCGGTGTCGTAACCGACGGTGACGAGGCCGAAGCCGCGCCGCGCCAACTCGCCCGCCCGCGCTCCCGACCCGCCGAAGATGCCGGCGACCTTGCCCGCCGCCCGCGCCGCCGCGACGATCCGGGCGAGCGGCTCGTCGAGCAGGCGCGCCTGCGGATCGACCACCGCCCCGTCGGTCAGCGCGATGCACAGATCGTTGGGGCCGACGAAGACGCCGTCGATGCCGTCGACCGCCAGAATGTCGTCGAGCGCCGCCAGCCCCTCGCGCGTCTCGATCATCGCCAGCGCCAGCGTCAACCCGTCGGCCTGCGCCAGATAGGCCTCGCGCGAACCGTTGCCGCCGAGCACCATCGCCCGCCCCGGCCCCCACGATCGCCGCCCGCGCGGCGGGTACTTGGCGAATTCGACCAGGCGACGAGCGTCCGCCGCCGAATTGATCATCGGCGCGATCACCCCGGCCGCGCCGAAGTCGAGCGCCCGGCTCGCCAGCGCGAAGTCCTCGACCGGCACCCGCACCAGCGCCGGCTTGCCGGCCGCCACCACCGCCGCGATGCCGTGCACCACCGAGACCGCGTCGTGCAACCCGTGTTGAACGTCGAGCACCACCGCGTCGAAATCCGATCGCGCCACCGCCTCGGTGAAGATCGGATCGGGAAAGCCGACCCATCCGGCGAGCGCTCCCGCGCCCGAGCGCAGGCGGGCGGCGAGCGAGAAGGCGGCGGTCGGCTCTCGGGGGGCGGCTGTCATCGGCGAGGCTCCGGGGGCGTGAAAAAGAAAACGGCGCGCGAACCGGCCCCGGTTCGCACGCCGAACGTCTCGAGGCGAGAGGCGAAACGCCTCAGCCCTGCGCCTTGATCTGCTGGATCGCCGTCGCCATCAGCTCGTCCATGGTGCGACGGATCTGATGCTCGGACTGCTCGACGCCGCCCTTGGTGAGATCGGCCAGCACCTTGCGCACGACGTCGTCGTCGCCGACCTCTTCCAGATCGGCCATCACGACCGTCTTGGCATAGGTTTCTGCCGCTTCACCGGCGAGGCCGAGCTTCTCGGCCGCCCACAGCCCCAGGAGCTTGTTGCGCCGCGCGGCCGCCTTGAACTGAAGCGCTTCGTCGTGGGCGAACTTCTTCTCGAAGGCATCCTCACGCTTGTCGAACGTGGTCATCGGGTCGATTCTCCTGGAAAATCGCTGGAGCTTCTCATATGGGAACCTCAGTCGAAAAACTGAATAGCCCCCGGCGAACGGCAAATCAACGGGACGTTGGACGGACCCCGCTCTCCGCCCCTCCTCCGAGCCTTCGCGTGCCCCGACGAGGGGGCAGCGCACGATGCATTGTTATATTGCACCGTTTCGGCTAGTGTCCCGGCGAATGCGCGCGGGTGCTGAGGGCGATTCCCCTCGTCCCGCGCGTCGTCCTTGACGGGGTCGATCTTTCAGCGAGGTCGACCGCGCGAGTGCGGGAAGCGATCGCCCTCCGCCGTCTCGCCCCGGACCCCTGGGGTCCTCGGCGCCCCGCCGGAGCCTCGCTCCGGCACGATCGGAGGCCATCGGCCCAATGGATTTTCTCTCGAGACCACGGTACGTCCCCATGAATCGTCGGCGTCGCATCTACGAAGGCAAGGCCAAGATCCTCTACGAGGGCCCCGAACCGGGCACGCTCATCCAGCACTTCAAGGATGACGCCACCGCGTTCAACGCCAAGAAGCACGCCGTCATCGACGGCAAGGGCGTCCTCAACAACCGCATCTCCGAGTTCGTGTTCAATCAACTGAACGCGCTCGGCGTGCCGACCCATTTCATCAAGCGCCTCAACATGCGCGAGCAGCTGATCCGCGAAGTCGAGATCATCCCGCTCGAGGTGGTGGTGCGCAACGTCTCCGCCGGTTCGCTCTCGACCCGCCTCGGCATCCCCGAGGGCACCCAGCTGCCGCGCTCGATCATCGAGTTCTACTACAAGAACGACGAGCTCAACGACCCGATGGTCTCGGAAGAGCACATCACGGCGTTCGGCTGGGCATCGCCGCAGGACATCGACGACATCATGGCGCTGGCCATCCGCGTCAACGACTTCCTGTCCGGCCTGTTCCTCGGCGTCGGCATCCGACTGGTCGACTTCAAGATCGAGTTCGGCCGCCTGTGGGAAGGCGACATGATGCGCATCGTGCTCGCCGACGAGATCTCGCCCGACAGCTGCCGTCTGTGGGATCAGTCGACCGGCGACAAGCTCGACAAGGACCGCTTCCGTCGCGACCTCGGCGGCATGCTCGAGGCCTATCAGGAAGTCGCCCGTCGCCTCGGCATCCTCAACGACAACGCCGGCCCCGCCCCGTCGACCCCGACCGTGGTGCAGTGAGCCGATCGATCCGCCGGATCGATGGACATGCGAAACGGCCGCCTCCGGGCGGCCGTTTCTCGTTTTTCGGCGGATGGACGGCTCACGCCGCCAACCACCCCGCGACGTCCTCCGCCTTCGGCAGCCCGCCCGCGTGGACGACCCTGCCGTCGATGACGATGCCCGGCGTCGCCGCGATGCCGAAGCCGGCGATCGCCGCATAGTCGGTCACCTTCTCCAGCGTGATGGCGATGCCGAGCCGATCGGCCTCCGCCTTCACCATCTCCGCCGTGGTCTGGCAGCGTTTGCAGCCCGGACCCAGAACCTTGACGTCCTTCATCGCTTCTCTCCTTCGATCCTCACGTGAACAGCGCGTTGAACAGGAACCCCACGCCCAGGATGCCGAGCGCGACCACCGCGACGAACACCGCGATCAACCGCCCGGTCAGCACCTTGTGGAGGATCACCAGCTCCGGCGCCGACAGCGCGATCACGCTCATCATGAAGGCCAGCACCGTGCCGAGCGCCGCGCCCTTGGCGATCAGCGCCTCGACCACCGGGATGATCCCGGCCGCGTTGGAATACATCGGGATGCCGATCGCCACCGCCGCCGGCACCGACCACCACGCCTCCCGCCCCATGATCGCGGCGATCAGATCGGTCGGCACCCAGCCGTGAATCGCCGCGCCCGCCGCGATGCCGCCGAGAATCCACGGCCACACCTTGCCGACGATGTCGCGGACCGCCTCGACCCCGGCGTCGATCCGATCGCCGATCGTGAGGTGGGCGTCGGGAAGATCGACCGCCCCCGCCCTGACCGCCTTGACCCAGTCCTGCAACCAGCCCTCGAGCCGCAGCCGCCCGATCACGAAGCCGGAGACGATCGCCACCGCCAGCCCGAACACCAGATAGGTCACCGCCACCTGCCAGCCCATCAGCGCGAACAGGAGCCCCAGCGCCACCTCGTTGATCATCGGCGCGGCGATCAGGAACGAGAAGGTGACGCCGAGCGGCACCCCCGCCGACACGAAGCCGATGAACAAGGGCACCGCCGAGCACGAGCAGAACGGCGTGACGATGCCGAGCCCGGCGGCCGCCACGTTGCCCACCCCCTCGGCCCTGCCCGCGAGCAGCGCCCGCGTGCGCTCGGGGGAGAAGAAGCTGCGCACCACCCCCATCGCGAACACGACGAGGCAGAGCAGCATCAGCACCTTGGGCGTGTCGTAGAGGAAGAAGGCGATCGCCTCCTCCAGCCGCCCGCCCCGCTCGATCGGCAGCCGCCCCACCGCCCAGTCGGCGAAGGGCTTCAGCCACGGATAGATCGCGAACCAGGCCGCGAGCCCCGCCGCCGTCGCGGCGATGCGCCCCGCGCTGCTCCGCTTCGGTTCCGGCGTCGGGGAACAACAGGAGTTCGTCGACGTGCAGCAGGTGTTCATGCCGCCCTCCCCTCGTCGCGCGCCGCGCCCGCCTCTCCGGCCAGCGCCAGCACCGCATCGACCACCGCCTGCGTCTCGGGCGGAAGATCCGGCCGCCGGGTGTAGCGCACCCACTGCCGATCTCGCCGCCCCGTGACCAACCCCGCGCCCTCGAGCATGCTCATGTGCCGCGACATCCGCGACTGGGTCGCGCCCAGCACCCGCATCAGCTCGCACACGCAGTGCTCGCGCCCATCCCACAACAGTCTGAGCGCCGAAAGGCGGGTCGGCTCGGCCAGGGCGGAGAGGAGGTCGATCGTCTTTCTCATCCGTCCAGTATGCGCCCATGCGCATGAGCGGACGAGCCGGGACCACTACGCATGGCCGAAGGACGGCCCCCGGCGATCCTCCGGCGAGGTCGCCGCCTTCACCGGTCGCGGTCTGCTCCTCGCCCCACCGACGAAGATCTGACCGCCCGCCGCCCGCCGCCGCGCTTGCCCCCCCGCGCCCCTCGTGCTACGCGCGGGTCCGACCGGGACACCGGCTCGGGGACTGTCCCCGGGCCGGTCGTCGTCCATTTCCGAAAGCCCTCCTGCCGAAGGACCGCGCCCCATGAAAGCCCGCGTCACCGTCACCCTCAAGAACGGCGTTCTCGACCCCCAGGGCAAGGCCATCCAGGGCGCGCTCAAGAGCCTCGGCTTCGCCGGCGTCGACGACGTCCGCCAGGGCAAGATCATCGAGCTCGACCTCGCCGCCACCGACCGCGCGAAGGCCCAGGCCGAGGTCGAGGCCATGTGCGAGAAGCTCCTCGCCAACACCGTGATCGAGAACTACCGGATCGAGCTGATCTGACGGCCCCGCGCCGCCCGTCGTCCCGATCCCTTCTCTCGCGAGGCGCCCACCCGGCGCCGGACAGGATGAGCCCCATGAAGTCCGCCGTTCTCGTCTTCCCCGGCATCAACCGCGAACGCGACATGGCCCGCGCCTTTCACGAGGTCACGGGCGTGAAGCCGCACATGGTCTGGCATACCGAGACCGAGCTTCCGGACGTCGACGTCGTCGCCATCCCCGGCGGCTTCTCCTACGGCGACTACCTGCGCTGCGGCGCCATCGCCGCCCGCTCGCCGATCATCGACGCGGTGCGCCGCCATGCGGAGCGCGGCGGCTACGTGCTGGGCATCTGCAACGGCTTCCAGATCGTCACCGAGATCGGCCTCCTGCCGGGCGCGCTGATGCGCAACGCCTCGCTGAAGTTCGTGTGCAAGGAGGTCCGCCTGCGCGTCGACAACGCCAAGACCGCCTTCACCTCGGCCTACACCGAGGGCCAGGTCATCCGCTGCCCGATTGCCCACGGCGAGGGCAACTACTTCGCCGACGCCGAGACGCTGGCGCGCCTCGAGGGCGAGGGCCGCGTGGTGTTCCGCTACTGCGATGAGAACGGCGAGACCACCGACGCCGCCGACCCCAACGGCTCGATCAACCACATCGCCGGCATCCTCAACGAGCGCGGCAACGTGCTCGGCATGATGCCGCACCCGGAGAACCTGATCGAGGCGCTGCAGGGCGGCATCGACGGCCGCGGCCTGTTCGAGAGCCTCGCGAAGGTCGCCTGAGCCACGCCGGGCGGAGCCCGGCTTCCTTCTCCCCTTGCGGGAGAAGGTGCCCGAAGGGCGGATGAGGGGTCTGGGCCCCACCGCGACCTTCGAGCCGAGAGGGCGCGCCGCGCCCCCTCATCCGGCGCTCCGCGCCACCTTCTCCCGCGAGGGGAGAAGGGGAGCCCGCTGCGAGGCCGGTGCTCCGTAGGAAAGAATTCTTCGATCGCTCGGCGGTCGGCATGGGATGCGAGGGCTTCGGCCCTGCGAAGGAAGGCAACGATGCTGAGAAACGACATCGCCATCACCCCGGAACTCGTCAAGGAACACGGCCTCAAGCCGGACGAGTACCAGCGCATCCTCGATCTGATCGGCCGCGAGCCGACCCTGACCGAGCTCGGCATCTTCTCGGCCATGTGGAACGAGCACTGTTCCTACAAGTCGTCGAAGAAGTGGCTGAAGCAGCTCCCCACCAAGGGTGAGCGCGTGCTCATCGGCCCCGGCGAGAACGCCGGCGTGGTCGACATCGGCGACGGTCAGGCCGTGGTCTTCAAGATGGAGAGCCACAACCACCCCTCCTACATCGAGCCCTATCAGGGCGCGACGACGGGCGTCGGCGGCATCCTGCGCGACGTCTTCACCATGGGCGCCCGCCCCATCGCGGCGATGAACGCCCTGCGCTTCGGCGAGCCGACCCACCCCAAGACCCACCACATCGTCTCCGGCGTGGTGGCCGGCGTCGGCGGCTACGGCAACTCCTTCGGCGTGCCGACCGTCGGCGGCGAGGTGAACTTCCACAAGCGCTACAACGGCAACTGCCTCGTCAACGCCTTCGCCGCCGGCCTCCTCAAGTCGGACGAGATCTTCCTGTCGGAGGCCAAGGGCGTCGGCATGCCGGTGGTCTACCTCGGCTCCAAGACCGGTCGCGACGGCATCCACGGCGCCTCGATGGCCTCGGCCGAATTCGACGACAACTCGGCCGAGAAGCGCCCGACCGTCCAGGTCGGCGACCCCTTCGCCGAGAAGCTGCTGCTCGAAGCCTCGCTCGAGCTGATGGCCTCCGGCGCGGTCATCGCCATCCAGGACATGGGCGCGGCGGGCCTGACCTGCTCCGCCGTCGAGATGGGCGCCAAGGGCAACCTCGGCCTCGAGCTGAACCTCGACGCCGTGCCGACCCGCGAACCCGGCATGACCGCCTACGAGATGATGCTGTCGGAGAGCCAGGAGCGCATGCTCATGGTGCTCCATCCGCACCTCGAGGAGAAGGCGGAGGCGATCTTCCGCAAGTGGGGTCTCGACTTCGCCATCGTCGGCTACACGACCGACACGCTGCGCTTCGTCGTCAAGCACCACGGCGAGGTCATGGCCGACCTGCCGATCAAGGATCTCGGCGATCAGGCCCCCGAATACGACCGCCCCTGGATCGAGCCGAAGACGCAGCCCGTGCTCGCGGCCGCCGACGTCCCAGCCCCGGCGAACTACGCGGCCGCCCTGCTCGATTTGCTCGGCAGCCCCAACCTCTCCTCGCGTCGCTGGGTGTGGGAGCAGTACGATCACCTGATCCAGGGCAACACCGTCCAGCGCCCCGGCGGCGACGCCGCGGTCGTCCGCGTCGAGCGCCCGAACGGCGGCAAGGCCAAGGGCCTCGCCTTCACCTGCGACGTCACCCCCCGTTACGTCGAGGCCGACGCTTACGAGGGCGGCAAGCAGGCGATCGCCGAGGCGGCGCGCAACCTCAACGCCGTCGGCGCTCTGCCGATCGCGGTGACCGACAACCTCAACTTCGGCAACCCCGAGCGCCCCGAGATCATGGGCCAGTTCGTCTTCGCCCTGAAGGGCATCGGCGAGGCCTGCCGCGCGCTCGACATGCCGATCGTCTCCGGCAACGTCTCGCTCTACAACGAGACCAACGGCGTCGCGATCCTGCCGACCCCGGCGATCGGCGCCGTCGGCCTGATGGACGACGTCGAAAAGACCGTCGGCATCGGCTTCGCGAAGAGCGAGGACGTGATCGTCCTGATCGGCGACACCACCGGCTGGCTCGGCCAGTCGTCCTACCTCTACGAGCTCCACGGCCGTGAGGAGGGCGCCCCGCCGCCGGTCGACCTCGCGCTGGAGAAGCGACACGGCGACTTCGTCCGCGAGGCCGTGATCGCCGGTCGCCTCACCGCCGCCCACGACCTCTCCGACGGCGGCCTCCTGGTGGCGCTGGCCGAGATGGCCATGGCCGGCAGGAAGGGCGCGCGCATCCTGCTGCCCGAGCTGGACGTCCCCCTCCACGCCTTCCTCTTCGGCGAGGATCAGGCCCGCTACGTCGTCACCGCCTCGCCCGCCGAGGCCTCGAAGCTGATCGTCGACGCGGCGATGGCCGGCGTGCCGGCGACCGCCGTCGGCGCCGTCGGGGGCACGGATCTGGTGATCGCCGACCACTTGACCGTTGCGGTGGACGACCTATCTCGACGGCATGAATCTTGGATGCCGACCTACATGAGCGCCGTCTGACGCGGCCTCGGGTCTCGAACCGTTACAGGGGTGCGGAAATGTCCGACGAAATGTCGGCCTTCCCACCCGACAGGGAGAACGACGCGCATGCCGATGAAGGCTTCCGAAGTCGAGAAGTTGATCCGCGACGCCTTTCCCGAGGCGAAGATCACCATCACCGATCTCGCCGGTGACGGCGATCACTGGGCCGCGGAGATCGTCTCGCCGCAGTTCGCCGGCAAGTCCCGCGTCCAGCAGCACCAGATGGTCAACGCCGCGCTCAAGGAGGCCCTCGCCGGCCCCCTCCACGCTCTGTCGCTGACCACCCGCGTTCCCTGATCCCCCGCCTCTCCATCGCGGGCCTTGACCCCGCAGTATGAAAGGAAATCGCCCATGTCCGACATCAACGCCACCATCGACGCCGAAGTGAAGGCGAACGACGTCCTTCTGTTCATGAAGGGCACCCCGAAGATGCCGATGTGCGGCTTCTCCGGTCAGGTCGTGCAGATCCTCAGCCACCTCGGCGTGCCCTTCAAGGGCGTCAACATCCTCGAGTCCGACGCGCTGCGTCAGGGCGTCAAGGACTACTCGAACTGGCCGACCTTCCCGCAGCTCTACGTCAAGGGCGAGTTCATCGGCGGCGCCGACATCACCCGCGAGATGTTCCAGGCCGGCGAACTCCAGAGCCTCCTGAAGGACAAGGGCCTGATCGCCTGAAGGCGATCGTCCCGAGCGAGACGTGCGCGCAAGGCCGGGGAGCGATCCCCGGCCTTCGTCGTTTCATGGCGGATGGTGGATCGTAGGTGCGATTCGTAGGGTGCAATGAGCAGGGCGAATTGCACCGGCCGAGCCAGAAATCGGGTCGACGTCCGAGGCGACGGCGAGCGCCTGCGGTGCAATTCGCTTCGCTCATTGCACCCTACGGCACCACGGCGCCCCCTCAGGGATCGTGCCCGCAGTCGCAGCCCGGCCCGTGGCTGTGCAGGCCGTGGCCTTCGTCCACCACGGCCCCGCGACAGGCCGCGCACAGGCCGCGAATCTCGATCGTCCGGCCCGATACCGCGAAGCCCGCGCGCTCCGCCGCCGCGCCGACGAGCGCGTCGATGCCCTCGCCCGACCACTCCTCCACCCGCTTGCACGCCGTGCACACCGCGAACACCGCGCCCTTGGCATGGTCCTGACCGCAGCAGGCGAAATAGGCGCCGAGCCCCTCCAGCCGGTGGATGCGCCCCGCCTTCTCCAGCCGCTCCAGTGCCCGGTAGACCACCGGCGGCGACTGGATGCCCTGCGGCCGCAGCCGATCGAGCACCTGATAGGCGCTCATCGGCGTCTCCGCCCCGCGCAGGAGCTCCAGCACCGTCTCGTCGGTCGCAGATCGCGGTCGCGCCATCGTCCCTCGCTCGCCGCCCGCAGGCGTTCCGCCCCACGATAGTCCATCCCCGCAACCGCGTCAGCACCGCCGCGCCCGTCCGCGCAAACGCCTTCTCGAAAGCCGCCGATCAAAAGAATTTTCTCAACGATACGATTGAATGAAGCGAAAACTTCCCTCTCGATGTTGCGCCGGGGGCATTTTGTCCATTGCCTACCCGACCAAAGGATGACATCCTGAGGTCGTCGATCGGCCGCCGCCCTCCGAATCGGAAGGTGGCGACACCGAGAAGACCCACCGAGACCACGCATTCACGTCTCGTCCGCGGATCGCCACGAAGTGGTCACGCGGACGTCACGAAACCGGTCTAGGTCGGACCTGTCCCGAAACCACGAACGCACCCCCTCGGTCCCAAGGGCCCGAGGATCGGATCGACCGAAGGAGCAGACGAGGACGCCGGAGGCATTCGTGCCCCCCGAGCTCGCGAAAGGAGAATGACATGGCGTGGAGCGCTCAGACCCGTACCGAAGCGATCGTCGAACAGCGGGATTGGACCGATCCCTGCATCGAACCGACCCTGACGGAAATTCTGTCCGACCCGATGATGGACCTCGTGTTCCGCCGTGATTCCCTGCGTCGCGACAACGTCGAGAAACTTCTTCGCGATCAGGCGCTGCGTCTCGCCGCGACCCGAACCACCTCCTGGTCCTGCCGCTGCGGCTGACCACGCACGGCTCCCCTGAACGAGGCGATCGACCGGCCCCCGGCCGGTCGTTTCGTCGTGTCGTCGCCCGGTGACGATCCGCCGGCGCCGTGACGCGACCAGAAACAAGAGAGGCCGCCGGATCGCTCCGACGGCCTCTTTCGTTCGTACGGGTCGAACCGATCAGCGCGAATAGAATTCGACGACCAGGTTCGGCTCCATCTGCACCGGATACGGCACGTCGGACAGACCCGGGATGCGGTTCATCTTGACGGTCATCTTGGAGTGATCGACCTCCAGATACTCCGGCACGTCGCGCTCGCCCGACTGGACGGCCTCGAGCACCAGGACGAGCTGCTTGGAGGCGTCCTTGATCTCGATCACTTCACCGATCTTGACGCGATACGACGCGATGTTCACGCGACGGCCGTTCACCTTGACGTGGCCGTGGTTGATGAACTGACGCGCGGCGAACACGGTCGGCACGAACTTGGCGCGATAGACGATCGCGTCGAGACGGCGCTCGAGCAGGCCGATCAGGTTCTCCGACGAGTCGCCCTTGAGGCGCATCGCTTCCTGATAGGTGCGCTTGAACTGCTTCTCGGAAATATTGCCGTAGTAGCCCTTGAGCTTCTGCTTGGCCTTCAGCTGCACGCCGAAGTCCGACAGCTTGCCCTTGCGGCGCTGGCCGTGCTGGCCCGGGCCGTACTCGCGCTTGGCGACCGGGGACTTGCCACGGCCCCAGATGTTCTGGCCCATGCGCCGGTCGATCTTGTACTTCGCGGAATGACGCTTCGACATCGCGGTCTCTTCTTCGTCTGGGCGGCCGCCTCGGCGACCGCAGGGTGAGAGCGCGCCCTCCTCTGCGCCCCAGGGGCGCCGACAGATCCACGCTCGAGCGTTCGAGCCGGATCACGGGAGCACACGAAAACGACTACGCGGACCTTCCGGCCCGCGCAGCTGGGCGGGTGATAGGACCGATCCGCCCGATTGTCAATCGAAGCCGGCTCACAGGCGCGGCCGAAGCGCCGGTCCGCGCGAGTTCTGCTCGTCCCGCAGCCGCTCGAGCTTGGCGCGGTCGCGATCGGTCGTCGAGCCTCCGAGCCGCGCCGCGCAGTCGCTGCGATCGATGTAGGGCTTCCACATTTCCGGATCGTCGTCGTCGAACCGGCGATCCTTCAACTGATCGATGGCGAACATCAGCCCGATCGTCCGCGGCGTCGCGGCGTCGAGATCGAGCTGGCCGACGCGCATGCGCTGGGTCAGATCCACGAACTCGCGCGTGATGGCGCGTTGGCCGAAGTCGAGCCCGCGTCCGCGCAGCCGCGTCCGCTCCATTACGGCGTCGGTCAGGTCGATCGCCGCCGGAACATGCCCGAGCTGGAGCTCCTGTCGACCGACCGCCGTCGATTCGCAGTCGAGATTGCCGTCCGTCTTGGACCGGATCACCTGGACGTTCGACCATGCGACCGGGTTGCCGCGTTCGGACGCGCGCTGATACCAGGTCTTGGCCCGCCGCAGATCGCGCCCGCCCATCTCACCGAACTGGTACATCGCGCCGATGTTGTTCATCGCCGGCGCGAAGCCTTCCGCCGCCGAGCGCGCATACCACAGGAAGGCCAGCGACCGATCGGCCGCCGCTCGCGCCGCCCCCGTCGGGACGGCCTCGTGGCGGGCCAGCATCGCCTCGAACACGCCGCCGCGCGGCAGTCCCTGCACCCCCGCCGCCTCTTCGGCGACCGGGGAGGTCGTCTCCAGTCGACTGCCCACCGCCGCGCGATAGGCCTCCTCGTGGATCCAACCGAGGTGAAAGGCCGAGACCCCGTCACCCGCCACACCCGCCCGCCGGAAGGCCGCGATCGCCCGCTCGCGCCGCCCCGCGCCGAGATGACGCTCCCCCTCGCTCCGCAACTGTGCCCGGCACGCCTCTTCGGCGAGATTGCACACCGTGTCCGCCGCCGCGACCGAAGCGGTCGTCGTCCCCTTGGGTTGAGCGATCCAGAGCGTTCCCCCGAAGGCCGCGCCGAACAGCGCGACGGCGGCGAGGCCGAAACCGAGTTGTCCCATCCGATGTCCTCCACGTCCCCACGTGACCCCGACCGATCGCCACCGTCAGCGCCGGCGACGGTCCATCGCGTCCTGCATCCAGCGCACCCGCTCGAGCTTGGAATGATCCGTCTCGCTCTGCCGATACGAGTCGCGATCGCACAGCTCCGCCTGCAGCCGCAGAGAGACGGTGTCGCGGAATCGCGGCAGTTCGCCCGACACCTCGTCCGGGTCCGCCTCGAACACCCAGTGTTCCGGCAGCGCCCGCTCGAAGGCGGCGATCTCCGACTGCGAGATCGCCGGCCGCTGCACGCCCGTCAGCCGCAGAATGTGGCTCCACCGACCGCGGCTGCCGTTGCGCAGCCAGTCGCGCGCCTCCGGCGGCAGTCCGCGCCCCCGAAACCGCGTCCGCGCCATCACCGAATCCTCGGTGTCCTCCTCCCGCGTCGACGGCTTGAAGACACCGCCGCCGCCGTACCAGTAGAGCACCTTCGAACAGGCCGCCGTACCGGCGCGCAACTCGCGGTTCCACGTCCGCAGGACGTTGAGCAGACCGATCGGGCTGCCCGCCTCCATCGCCCGCCGATACCAGAGTTCCTCCATCGACCGGTCGCGCGGCCCCATCAGCCCGTAGTGATACATGGCGCCGAGATTGTTCATGGCCGGAGCGAAACCGTCGATCGCCGCGCGCGAGTACCACAGCCACGCCAGCCGCCGCCGACGATCGGCCTCGCCGATCTCGGCCGCCTCCACGTCCGCCACCAGACGATCGAAGCCCTCGCCGCGCGGCAGGCTCTCCGGCGTCCAGCGCGCCTCCTCCGGTATGGTCGAGAGCGCCTTGATCCGCGTACCGACCAGACCGCGATAGGCCTCCTCCTCGGTCCACCCCAGGAGGAACATCGCGCGCACGTCTCCGGTCGCGGCCACCGGCTGCAACAGCCGTCGGGCGTCGTCGCGACGCCCCTTGTCCATCGCCGCGAGCGCGCGCGTGCGTCGAAGCGTGGCGCAGGAGATCGCGCGCGCGTCGCAGTCGGGCACGGCGAAGGACTCCGTGTCGCCCAGCCCGAACCGAGAGAGATCGACGTGCCCCGTCCCCGCCATGGTCCCCGTGACCCCGGCTGCGACGACGGCCGCGACGATGAGAAGTTGACGCATGACGGGTGTTCCGATTGACGAACACCGCGCAGAGTACAGATCAGGGGTTGAGACCCGGTGAAGCAGGACGGTTAAGCGGCCACTACCTGTGCGTGTCGATCAGTCGGTCGCGCCGTCGCACGTCAGATCGAACCGCGCCAGCACGGCGGCGAGCGCCGCGTTGGGCCGACGTCCCGAGGTGAAGATCGCGCGCCCCGGCGCCCGCGCCTCGCGGGGACCCGCCGGTCCGATCAGATCGACCACCCGCCGCGTGATCGCCGGCGCCGGATCGATCCACTCGACCGGCCACGGCGCCACCCGCCGGAAGTGCTCGAGCAGGAAGGGATAGTGCGTGCAGGCCAGCACGATTCGATCGGTGCGCCGCCCACCCTTGCGCCGGAAGCACGGGCGGATCTCCGCCGCGACCTCGGCGTCGTCGATCGTCTCGCCCGCCAGATGGGCCTCCGCCAACCGGGCGAGCCGCACCGCGCCGACCAGCGTCACGTCGATGTGGCTGGCATAGGTGTCGATCAGCGCCCGCGTGTAGTCGCGCTTGACCGTGCCCGGCGTCGCCAGCACAGAGATCATCCGCGACCGCGTCGTCGACGCCGCCGGTTTGATCGCCGGAACCGTGCCGACGAACGTGGTGGCGAAGCGCGCGCGCAACGGCGGCAGAACCAGCGTCGAGGCGGTGTGACAGGCGATCACGAAGAGATCGGGGGAATATTCGGCGATCAGCCTCCCGGCGAGATCGACGATGCCGGCGACCAGCTCGCCCTCCTCGCGCTCGCCGTAGGGAAAGCCGGCGTCGTCGGCGACGTAGATCATCTCCACGTCCGGCCGCGCCGCGCGAATTTCGCGCGCCACCGACAGCCCACCGATGCCGCTGTCGAACACCAGCACGCGCCGCGCCCGGTCGGTCGAGCGAAGCGCGGAGCGTTCGGATTCGTCGGTGTCGCCGACCCTCATGACGCCTCGCGGACATGCGCCGGGATCGGCCGCGGCGGCGCGAAACTCGGCGAGGAGAGGGAGGGGGTGTGGGGACCGGACGCGACGCAAAACCTTCTTTCGTCCGGCCCCGCACGAAGGGATACACGGACAGGGTTAAGACGAAGTTGAGGAAGTCTTGACGAAAAATGAAGTCGGGAGAACGGCTTCCGTCTCATTTTCGGATCGTGCCGCCGTCGCGCGCCTCGAGTTCGGCGCGCGCCTGATCGAGCCGGGTCGGCCGCCGCTCCAGCGCCGCGATCATGCCGCGCAGGGTGCGCACCTCCTGCTCCGACAGCCGCGCCTTCTGGAAGATCTGGCGCAGGTTGCGCACCATGTACTGCCGCTTGGCCTCCGGCCGGAAGAACTCGACCTTGTCGAGCGCCTCCTCGAGATGGGCGAAGAACGCCAGCACGTCGCCCTTGGAGGCCTGCGGCGAGCGCTCCTTCTCCCCGAACGGCGTCCAGGCCGGATCGCCCACCACCACCCGACGCCACTCGTAGGCGAGGACGATCACCGCCTGGGCGATGTTGAGCGAGGCGAACACCGGATCGACCGGAATGGTGACGATGCGATCGGCGAGCCCGACCTCGTCGGAAGTCAGCCCCCACTTCTCGCGCCCGAACATCACGCCGGTGCGCGCGCCGTCCCGCGCCGCCTCCATCATCGACTGCGCCGCCACCGCCGGGCTCTCCACCTCCTTGGCGATGTCGTGCGCCCGCGCCGTGGTCGCGAACACCAGTTCCAGATCGGCGATCGCCGCCTCGACCGTGTCGAACAGCCGCACCTCGTCGATGATGGTGTCGCCTCGGCTCGCCGCCGCCCGCGCCTTCTCGTTCGGCCACCCGTCGCGCGGCCTGACCAGCCGCAGCTCGCGCAGGCCGAAATTGGCCATCGCCCGCGCCGCCGCGCCGATGTTCTCGCCCATCTGCGTCTCGACCAGAACGATCACCGGCGGCAACACCGCGATCTCGTTCCCCGCCTCGAAGTCAGCCCCGGTCTCGGCCATTTTTCGTCCCTCGTCGCGCCTCGCGGCGCCTTTTCCGGCGGGGTAGCGCATCCCGCCGCGTCTGTCGACCGACGATTGCCGCGCCCGCGCCCCTCGCGATTGACAAGCACCCGCGCCCGGACCGAAATGTCCGTCGGAACGTAAGGGAAGTGCGCCGATGGACACCGAGCTCGAGGAGATACGCGCCGCTCTCGCCCGCGTCCTCGCCTCGTCCGGATTCCTCGCCGCCCCCAACCTCGCCGCCTTCCTGCGCTATACGGTCGAAGAGACGCTGGCGGGCCGCGGCGACCGCCTCAAGGCCTACACCATCGCCGTCACCGCCCTGGAACGCGCCGAGAGCTTCGACCCCAACGACAACCCCCTCGTCCGCGTCCAGGCCCGCCGCCTGCGCGCCGCCCTCGCCCGTTACTACGAGACCGAGGGCGTCGACGATCCCCTGATCATCGACCTGCCGCTCGGCACCTACGTCCCCCGCTTTCTCCCCCGCGCCCTCGCCGCCGTCGACGAGGAGACGCCCCCGGAGGAACCCGCGGGCGCGGACGAACCCGCCCTCCCGGCCTCCCTCCCCGCCCGCCGCCGCGACCGGCGCTCGCTCCTCGCCGCGCTCGCCCTGGCGCTCGTTCTCGTCTCCGCCCTCGGTCACTGGGCCTGGTTCTCCGGATGGGGCACGGGCGAGGGCGCACGGAACCCGGGACTGGTCCTGCGCGACGCCGAACCCGGCCAGGGGCTCGATTCGGTCCGCGTCCTGCCGCTTCTGTCGATCGACGTCGACACCCGCGGCTTCGCCCCCGACGGCTTCGACGCGGAGGCCTATCGCCGCCGTCTCGAGGCCTTCGCCGAACGGTTCGAGGACTCGATCGTCGTCACCCGGCGCTCGCCCGACTACCCCACCCCACCGGGACAGCCGCTCTATCGCCTCCACCTCGCCTTCGCCCGCGAGAACGACGACGCCAACGTGCTCTATCAACTGATTCACGCCGGCGACGAGCGGGTGGTGCGCACCGGCGCCTTCCGTTTCACCTCCGCCATGAACGCCCCCTGGCGCTCCGGCGACACCGGTGAGATCCCCCGAGACCTCGACGTGCTGCGCCGCCTGATTCAGTACAACGGCAACATCTGGATCGACACCTCCCGCCTCGCCGGGCTCGGCGACGCCCTCGCCTGCATGCTCACCGTCGACCTGCTCGACCTCGATCCCTCGCCGACGCTCCACCGCACCGCCCGCGTCTGCATCGAGAAGACCGTCGACGCCAATCCGCGCCTGCCCGGCGCCTTCGCCCGCCTCGCCGAGATCAATCTGGTCGAACACCGCCGCAACATCGTCCCGCCCCGCCCCGACCCGCTGCGTCAGGCCGAAACCGCCCTGCGTCGCGCCGCCTCGCTCGCGCCGCAATCCGCCCTGCCCTGGCGCCGCCTCCAGGAGACCCTTCTGCTCAAGGGCTCGCTCGACGCCGCCGTCGCCGCCGGCCGCCACGCCCTCGCCGTCAACCCCGAGGACATGAACGCCGTCGCCGACCACGGCGCCCTCCTCGCCCGCCTCGGCCGCTACCAGGACGCGGTCGACCACCTGCGTCGCGCCGAGAACGGCCTTGCGCTGCCCCCGACCTGGATTTCGGACTACGCCTTCCTCGCCCTCAACAACCTCGAACGCTTCGCCGAAGCCGAGCAGTTGGGCGCCGATCTGCACACCGACCGCAACCCGCTCCATTTCGCGGTGCAGATCCTGCGCGGTCACCGACGCGGCGACCTCGCCGTCGCGGCCGACGCCTTCGCCACCCTGTTCGCGATCGACCCGACCTTCCGCGACGACCCCCTCGCCGCCTGGTCGCGCCAGGGGCTCACCCGCCCCGTCGCCGATCACCTGATCGCCGACCTGCGCCGCGCGGGTCTGTCGCTGGCGCGCTTCTGACGAATCCCCCCCGTCTCGACGCTCGCGCCCCGGTATGAAACGCCCTCGCCCGACGCGCGAGACTACCGTTGCGGCAGTCGCGCATTACGCGTGTTTCATCAATTATATCAATATGTTGATCTGAACATGAAACTGTTTCCTGCCCTTTGGTGAACCGTGTCTCCCTGGCGAGTTTGCTTGTCGGTCGCAAAAAGGAGGGGCAACGACGGTATCGAGTCTCCCCCGGCCTCGCCCGGTCGTCGCCCCGGTTCGAACGGACCGCGCGCCCCCCCGTTCCGACCGCCCCCCACCATCATGAACAGGCAGACCCCGATGTTCGTCCAGTTTTCCGAACTCCTCGCCGTCGAGGACCGCGCCTATGCCATAGGCGAACTCGCCGAGCGCTTCGGCATCACCCTGCGCACCATTCGCTTCTACGAACAGTGCGGCCTCCTCACCGCCGAACGCGCCTCCAGCCGGACGCGGTTCTTCTCCTCAGCCGACGTCGCCCGTCTCGGCTTCATCGTCGGCTGCCGCAACCTCGGCATGACCGTGAAGACCGTCGCCGCCCTGCTGGCGTTCCGCGACACCAGAGGCGACACCGCCTTCCGTCGCGAGCTGCGCCGCGCCCTCGCCGCCCACGTCGCCACCCTGGAGGCCGCTCGCGACGACATCGACGCGCAGAAGGCCGCCACCGTCGACTGGATCGATCAGATCGAAGGCGACGCCTGACTCGACCGGCGGACGGGCCTCCGCCCGCCCGCCGCGCCTTGCCGCGCTCGTCATCCTCCGAAGGCAAGGGTTGGCGCGATCTCGCAGGCCATGATATTCACCCCGCGACAATTCAACGCTCCCGGTCGATGATCCGATCCGCTGGTTGCGGCTCGGGCCGGAGAGCCCCTAGCGAGGACGCGCATATGGCGAAGATCAAGGTGGCGAACCCGGTCGTCGATCTCGACGGCGACGAGATGACCCGCATCATCTGGCAGTTGATCAAGGACAAGCTGATCCTGCCCTACCTCGATCTCGAGATCGAATACTACGACCTGTCGG
This sequence comes from Siculibacillus sp., assembly GCA_040275425.1. Lineage (GTDB taxonomy): Bacteria > Pseudomonadota > Alphaproteobacteria > Rhizobiales > Ancalomicrobiaceae > Pinisolibacter. The sequence continues at coordinate 24,004 of JBEOKB010000039.1, forward strand.
TCGAGAATCGCGACGCCACCAACGATCAGGTCACGGTCGACGCGGCCAACGCCATCAAGAAGCACGGCGTCGGCATCAAGTGCGCCACCATCACGCCGGACGAAGCCCGCGTGAAGGAGTTCAACCTCAAGGAGATGTGGAAGTCGCCCAACGGCACCATCCGCAACATCCTCGGCGGCGTGATCTTCCGCGAGCCGATCATCTGCAAGAACGTGCCGCGTCTGGTGCCGGGCTGGACCCAGCCGATCGTCGTCGGCCGTCATGCCTTCGGCGACCAGTACAAGGCGACCGACTTCAAGTTCCCCGGCAAGGGCACGCTGTCGATCAAGTTCGTCGGTGAAGACGGCGCGGTGATCGAGAAGGAAGTGTTCAAGGCTCCGGGCGCCGGCGTGGCCATGGCCATGTACAACCTCGACGAGTCGATCCGCGACTTCGCCCGCGCGTCGCTGAACTACGGCCTGATGCGCAAGTGGCCGGTCTACCTGTCGACCAAGAACACGATCCTCAAGGCCTACGACGGCCGCTTCAAGGACATCTTCCAGGAAGTCTACGAGGCCGAGTTCAAGGCGCAGTTCGACGCCCTCGGCATCGTCTACGAGCATCGCCTGATCGACGACATGGTCGCCTCGGCGCTCAAGTGGTCGGGCGGCTACATCTGGGCCTGTAAGAACTACGACGGCGACGTCCAGTCCGACACCGTGGCCCAGGGCTTCGGCTCGCTCGGCCTGATGACCTCGGTCCTGCTCACGCCGGACGGCAAGGTGGTCGAGGCGGAAGCCGCCCACGGCACCGTGACCCGTCACTACCGCGAGCACCAGAAGGGCAAGGAGACGTCGACCAACTCGATCGCCTCGATCTTCGCCTGGACCCGCGGCCTCGCCCATCGCGCCAAGCTCGACGACAACGAGCTGCTGGCCAAGTTCGCGCTGACCCTCGAGAAGGTCTGCGTCGACACCGTCGAGTCCGGCTTCATGACCAAGGATCTCGCCCTCCTGGTCGGCGCCGACCAGAAGTGGCTGTCGACCACCGGCTTCCTCGAGAAGGTCGCCGAGAACATGGAAGCCGAGATGGCCACCTGGGCCTGATCGGATCCGACATCGGACACGAGGAAACGGCGGCCGCGAGGCCGCCGTTTTCGTTTGCCCGATCGGGCGGACCAATCGCGCCGATCACCGATGTTCATTGGACACCCGCCCGCGCCCACGCCATCCTCGGCCCCGCACCGAAGGAGCCGCCCGATGATCTCCGTCCGCCCGCTCGCCCCCGCCGATCGCCCCGCCTGGGACGACCTCTGGCGCGGCTACTGCGCCTTCTACGAGGCCGACCTCGCCCCCGAAGTCACCGAGATCACCTGGGCCCGCTTCTTCGATCCGGCCGAGCCGATGGCCGCGCTGGTGGCCGACGACGGCGCCCGCCTCGTCGGTCTCGTCCACGTGGTGTTCCACCCCTCGACCTGGATCGCCGCCACCACCTGTTATCTGGAGGATCTCTTCGTCGCCGAGGCCGGTCGCGGTCGCGGCACCGGCCGCGCCCTGATCGAAGCCGCCGCCGCGCTCGCCCGCGCCCGCGGCGCCGAGCGCCTCTACTGGCTCACCCACGAGACCAACACGACCGCCCGCGCCCTCTACGACCGCCTCGCCGACCGCACCGGCTTCATCCACTACTCCCGCGCCCCGTGATCGGACCGTCCGCCCGACCCGTGCCGCTCGATCCGTTCAGATCCGTCGAAGCACGCCCCTGACGCCAGGGAAGACGAAACCCCACCTCCGCTCCCCGCCGTCGGCGAAGAAGCGCGGAACCCGAACGCACTCCCCCTCCGGCCGCGCCCGCTGCCGGTCGATCTCGCGCCGGACCGACGTCCAGCTCGGCCACATCGTCGGCGGGGGAAGCGGCGATTTCTCGCCGCCGCCCGCAACCGCCGTGCCGCCCGTCACTTCCGTCTCCTCGGCGTCGCCCGGTCCATCGGCCACCCGCAGCGCCCCGAGATCGGTCGCCGCCACACTGCCGACCGGAATAATCCGGAGCGCCCCCGAACGCTGAATTCCAGCGTCACGGCCCCCACCGTGTCCGCCGCCGTTCGGCGGCCCGTCGTCCCCGCAGTCGCATTTCACCAGCGGGCACAGCTTACGCAGAATCCGACTTCCCACCCGCAACAGCTTCCAGATCACCGCATACGCGATGGTCGCCACTGCGATCCACCCCCCCTTGTCGCCGAGCTTCTGACGTCCAGAACCGGGCGGAACCCCGATCCTGGAGGGCGAACTGTTGGCGTTCGTGCTTCCTGTGCTGGACATGACGCCCCCCTCTTCATCACGGCATCCCGGCCGGGAGAAACTCGGATCGGCGGCAAGGGCCCGACCCGGACGGACGCCCCTCAAGGGGGCAATTCGACGTTAACCAAATGTTAAGACCCTGGTCAATCGGAAATTTGTGATTGTTCCCAACTCATAATAACAATCAACGGAAACGGTATTTCGGTTGCAGAAAGCGTAGCTTCGTCACGCCTGACGGCCCCTTTGCCAAAGGCCGTTGACCTTTTGCGCCCCGTAACGCAAGATACTAACAACAAGTTAATAAGTCAGAGTAGCGTCATGTTCGAGTCCGAGTACGACCTGCGGCGCACCGCGTCCCCCGTCGATCGCCTGTTCGCCGACCTCGATCGCCAGATCGAGCAGCTGATTCTGCTCTACGGAAATGCGTCCTATTTCGATGCCGACCGCGCCCGCAGGCGCCGTCAGGCGCTCGATGCCGCGCTCGACAAGACCGAGGGTCTCGTCACCCGCGACGAACGCGCCCCGGCCGCATCGGCCACGGAGAGAGCGTCCGGCGGCAACCGCCCGCAGCGCATCGAGAGCGAAATAACATCGTTCATTCAGGACATGGGCAAACCGGTCATGATCGACGAGGTCCACGAGCACCTGACCGCCATTGGCCTCGGCGAACCGCGCCCGAGCCTGATCACCCGCATGAGCCGCATGGCGGGCGCCGGCAAGCTGACGCGCTCCGGCCGCGGCTACTACGAGCTCGGCGAAGCCCCCGAAGCCTGAACCCCTCCTTCCGAGGGGCTTGCCATCGCCTCCGCCCTGTCGGAACCTCCCCGCAACGAAGACGGGGAAACGCCTTGGACGAAACGACGAGCGAGACGGCCGATCGGCCGCACGTGGAGGCTTTTCGCCAGATTCTCGTCTGGCCGCTCCAGCTCATGCCCAGCGCGCCCGACGCGGCGCCGCCGTGGGAGCGCCTCGCCGCGCATCCGAACGCCCCCTGGGTCGAACTGCAGGACGACTTCCCCGAGGACGCCACCCTCTATCAGGAGCGGCACTACCGCGAGTTCGTCGCCTTCCTGCCCCACGTCCGCCGCTTCCTCTACGGCGAGCGCGCCAACCGCTCCGGCCACACCACCTACGGCGAGAGCCCGATCCGCATCTTCCGCCGCACCGGCCTCGCCGCCGTCCGTGTCACTCTGGAGGGACGCGCTGAGCCGCTCGAACTCGCCGTGGTCCACGCCGATCTCTATTTCTTCTACGACGTCGACGTCGTCATCCTGGTGGTCGAGGTCGAGGGCCGCGACCTGCCGCTCGCCGAAGCGCAGGACCTGATCTACCGCCTCGGCCGCGCCTACCCCGCCGGTTGGAACGCCGACGGCGCCCCCGTCAACTGTTTCCCGGCGGTCGAATGGCTCGACGCCGACGGGCGCGTCCTCTCGGCTTCCGACTACGACGCCCGCGAGCGCTTCATGTCGGCGGTCTGCCGCACCCAGGCCACCACCATCTCCGCCCATTGGCAGTGGCTGCTCGCCCCCCTCTCGCTCGATCCGACCGAGCACGTCGCCGTCGCCGCCTACCGCCAGCTCGAATTCCACCGCATGCCGCTGATGGCCTGGCTCGCCCTCGACGATCCGCGCGCCCTCACCCGCGCCGACGCGATCCGGCTCGCCTTCGCCGTCGCCCCGGGCGAATCCGTGACCCTGCCCTACGGCACCGAGTTCCTCGCCGACTTCGAGCGAACCTACTGCTACGACCGCTTCCACGACCCCTCGCGCCACGACGACTGGACCGACACCCGCATCCTGTGCTCGGGCCAGGCCTTCGTCGCCGTCGGCGACGCCCGCCGCCCCTTCTTCGTCGACGCCGAGCGCGGTCAGCTCTCGCAGTTCCGCCACCAGTACTTCCTGGTCGGCCTCATCGCCCACTTCCACCGCGCCGCGCTTCTGATGCTGCAGGACCGGCTCGTCACCACCATGAACCGGCTCGATCCGGCGCGCCGCGAATCGGTCGGCCGCTTCCGCCACGACATCCGCGCCACCCTCGAGGTGTTCCTGCGCTTCACCCATCGCTACTACTTCTCGGAAATCTCCGATCAGGCCCCGCTGCGCGACGTCTTCCGCCTGTGGTCCGGCCACCTCGGCACAGGTCGGCTCTACGAGGAGTTGCGCGAAGAAATCAACGACATGGCGAGCTATCTCGAGACGGATCTGTTGCGCCGTCAGGCCGTCACCATCCTCCAGCTCACCGTCGTCACCCTGTTCAGCCAGATCGGCATGCTCGCCACCGGCTTCCTCGGCATGAACATCTTCGGCTGGGCCGAGGCCGAACCATTCGAAAAGACGCTGATCTTCCTCTGCGCCCTGCTGCCTTCGGCCGGCATCACCTTCTACACCGTGCTGAAGGCCCGCCGCCTCGCCGCCTTCCTCGACAGCCTCGCCAACGAGAAGCTCGGATGGCGCGCCAAGTTCGCCGCCCTGCGCGAAGTCTGGCGCTGACCGATCGGGCCTCCTCCGCCCGCTGCGGGCCAGGAAGGCGCGCCGTCACAACCAGTCGTCGGGCGATCCGCGCACGTCGTCGAGCTCCTCGAGCGCGATGTCGCCGCGCGGCGTGATCGCTTCGCGCGCGATGCGCTCGCGCGCCACCGCGCGAATGTGTTCGGCGATCTCGCTCTTCTTCTGCATCAGATACTGCAGATCCTCCGCGTCGAGCAGCAGCAGCCGACAGTGCGTCAGCGCGATAACGTCGGCCGAGCGCCGCGCCCGTCGCAACACGGCGATCTCGCCGAAGAACGCCCCGTCGGCCAGATGCAGCTTCTCGTGCGGCAGGGCGATCTCCACCTTGCCCGACGAGATGAAGTACATCGAATGGGCCGGATCGCCCGCCGCGGTGATCACCGTGCCCGCTTCCACCGTCTGCGCCCGCAGCAGGCGCATGACGTCGGCGATTTCCGCCGCCGACAGCTGCGAGAACAGCGGCACGCGCGCCACCATGCCCCAGGTCACCACGAAGTCGCGGCTGTGGATCTCGCGCGCGAAGGCCGTGGCGATGATACCGACCGGAAGCGCGAACATGCAGAAGCCGAACAGCATGACGATGCCCGCGAGTAGACGCCCGGCCGGCGTCACCGGCACCATGTCGCCGTAGCCGACCGTGGTCAGCGTCGTCACCGCCCAGTACATCGCCGCCGGGATCGATCCGAACCGGTCGGGCTGCACCGCCCCCTCGATCCAGTGCATCAGCGACGCCGCCGTGATGACGAGACCCGCCATCACCACCGCGCTGGCGAACAGCGCCCGTCGCTCCGAGGCGACCGCGTTGAAGAGAGAACTCATACCCGCCGAATAGCGCGCCAGCTTGAGGAAGCGCAGCAGGCGGAACACCGCGAAGACGTTGACGTCGTAGACCCCGAAGGCGAATCCGACCAGCGTCGGCGCCACCGACAGAAAATCGATGATCGCCGCCGGCGACAGCACGTAGTGGATGCGCGCGCCCACCCGCCCGTAACGCTTGAGCGGCACGTGCTCGTCCGAGATCCACACCCGAAGCAGGTACTCGGCGGCGAAGATCACCACCGTGCCCACTTCGATCGCCAGGAAGATCGGCTCATAGGCCGCCTTCAGTTCCTTGACCGTCTCGAGGATCACCGTCGCCACGTTGACGACGATCATCACCACGATGAGACGCTCGACCAGGAGAGCGACCGGATCACCGAGCGGCGGCACCTCGAGAATCTCGAAGATTCGCCGCTTCCAACTCGCTCGCCTCGTCTTGGACGGCATTCGCCCGTCCCCTCCCCGCTCCGTCGACGTCTCGAATTCACGCACCGGCGAGCGCGGCGATCCGCTCCGCGATCGCCTCGACCGCCGCGTCCGCCTTGGCTCCGTCGGGACCACCCGCCTGCGCCATGTCCGGTCGGCCCCCGCCACCCTTGCCGCCCATCACCTCGGAACCGATCCGCACCAGATCGACCGCGTTGAGCGTCGCGGTCGCGCCGTCACTGACGCCGACCACGATACCCGCCTTGCCGTCGTCGCCGAGACCGACGATCACCACCGCGCCGTTGGCGATCGTCTTCTTCGCCTCGTCGACCAGCCCCTTGAGATCCTTCGGCGAAATGCCGCTGACCACCCGCCCGACGAATTCGAACGCGCCGATCGTGCGCACCGGCGACGTCGCGGCCCCGCCGCCGCCGCCCATCGCCAGCTTCTTCTTCGCCTCGCCGAGCTCGCGCTCGAACCGGCGTCGATCGTCCGCGATCGTCTCGACCCGGCCGAGCACCTCGCCGGGCTGCACCTTCAGGAACGCCGCCAGATCACGCACGCGCTTGTCCTGCTCGGCGAGGTGCCGCCGCGCGCCGCGCGCTGTGGTCGCCTCGAGACGACGCACACCCGCCGCCACCGCGCTCTCCGCCAGCACCGAAACGAGACCGATGTCGCCCGTTCGCCCGACGTGCGTGCCGCCGCACAGCTCGACCGAGAACGACCGTCCCGCCCGATTGCCGCCGCCCTGACGGCCCATCGACACGACCCGCACCTCCTCGCCGTACTTCTCCCCGAACAGCGCCTTGGCGCCCGAGGCGATGGCGTCGTCGACCGAGAGCAGCCGCGTCGCCACCTCGTCGTTCTGTAGCACCACGTCGTTGGCGATCTCCTCGACCCGCGTGATCTCCTCCGCCGACAGCGGCTTGGGATGCGAGAAGTCGAAGCGCAACCGATCCGCCGTCACCAGCGAGCCCTTCTGCGCCACGTGATCGCCGAGCACCTCGCGCAGCGCCTCGTGCAGAATGTGGGTGGCCGAGTGATTGGCCCGGATCGCCCGCCGCCGCTCGCCGTCCACCACCAGACGAACCGCCGCCCCCGTCTCCATCCGCCCCGACTCGAGCCGCCCGACGTGAACGAACAGCCCGTCGCCCTCCTTTCGGGTGTCCTCGACCACGAAGCGGAACCCGTCGCCGAAGATCGCGCCGGTATCGCCGATCTGGCCGCCCGATTCCGCGTAGAATGGCGTCTGATTGCACACCACCTGCGCCTGAGAACCGGCCTCGACCGTCCCGACCTCGGCCCCACCGACCACCAGCGCCGCGATCGTCGCCTCGGCCGTCTCGGTGTCGTAGCCGAGGAACTCGCTCGCTCCCACCTTGTCCTTGAGCCCGAACCAGATCGCCGCCGAGGCCGCCTCGCCCGACCCCGCCCACGACGCCCGCGCCTCCGCGCGCTGGCGCGCCATCGCATCCTGGAACCCGCCGACGTCGACGTGGATGTCGCGACGCCGCAGCGCGTCCTGGGTCAGATCGAGCGGGAAGCCGTAGGTGTCGTAGAGCTTGAACGCCGTCTCGCCGTCGAGCTTGTCGCCCGCCGCGAAGTCGCGCGTCGCCTCGTCGAGCAACCCGAGCCCGCGCTCCAGCGTCTTACGGAACCGCGTCTCCTCGAGCCGCATGGTCTCTGTGATCAGCGCCTCCGCCCGCCCGAGTTCCGGATAGGCCCGGCCCATTTCGCCGACCAGCGTCGGCACCAGCCGCCACATCAGCGGATCGCGCGCGCCCAGGAGATGGGCATGGCGCATGCCGCGACGCATGATCCGGCGTAGAACGTAACCGCGTCCCTCGTTCGACGGCAGCACGCCGTCGGCGATCAGGAACGACGCCGCGCGCAGATGGTCGGAGATGACCCGGTGGCTCGCCCGCGCATCCCCTTCCGCCGCCACCCCGGTCGCCTCGACCGAGGCCCGGATCAGCGTCTTGAACAGATCGATGTCGTAGTTGTCGTGCACGCCCTGCAGCACCGCCGCCACGCGCTCGAGCCCCATGCCCGTGTCGATCGACGGCTTCGGCAGGCGCGTGCGCGCTCCGTCCGCCGTCTGTTCGTACTGCATGAACACCAGATTCCAGATCTCGATGAACCGATCGCCGTCCTCGTCCGGCGAGCCCGGCGGTCCGCCCCAGATGTGTTCGCCGTGATCGAAGAAGATCTCCGAACACGGACCGCACGGACCGGTGTCGCCCATCTGCCAGAAGTTGTCGGACGTGGCGATGCGGATGATCCGATCGTCCGCGAACCCGGCGATCTTCTTCCACAGCCCGTGCGCCTCGTCGTCGTCGGCATAGACGGTGACGAGCAGCCGCTTCGGGTCGAGCGCGAAGTCCTTCGTGATCAGCGTCCAGGCGTGATGGATCGCCTCTTCCTTGAAATAGTCGCCGAAGGAGAAGTTCCCCAGCATTTCGAAGAAGGTGTGATGGCGTGCCGTGTAACCGACGTTGTCGAGGTCGTTGTGCTTGCCGCCCGCCCGCACGCACTTCTGCGCCGTGGTCGCCCGCACGTAGTCGCGCTTCTCGACGCCGGTGAACAAGTTCTTGAACTGAACCATGCCCGAATTGGCGAACATCAACGTCGGATCGTTGCGCGGCACCAGCGGGCTCGACGGCACCACCTCGTGGCCGGCCCTGGCGAAATAATCGAGGAAGGTCGCGCGGATCTCGTTGACGCCACTCATGATGAAACAGGGCCCTCTGGTCGGTACACGGTTCGAGGTTTTAGCCGTCGCCGGCTCCCGTGTCCACAAAACAGCCGCAATTGCGCACGGCCGACCGCCTCGAGGGTGAACGGGCTTCGCCCGCGCCACCGGCCTCGCGCGCCGTCGCCCCTCGCCCCCGACGCCCCACTTCGCGACGTTCCGCGACACCGCCGTCGTTCGAACACCGCGAACTCATCCCCGCGACGGACCGGAGCACCGCCCCGCTCCGTCACGCTCTCCTCGCGAACGGCTCGACCACACCCGAGCCGGAAGCACGCCTCCCGCCCGATCACTTGCCGTCGGTCGGGCCGTCCTCGTCCTCGGGCGTGCCCGTGGGGATGATCTTGTCGGCAATGAGCCCGGCGTTCTGACGAATCGCCGCCTCGATCTTCGCCGCCAGCGCCGGGTTGTCGCGCAGGAACTGCTTGGCGTTCTCCCGACCCTGACCGATGCGCTGGCTCTCGTGCGAGAACCACGACCCCGACTTCTCCACCACCCCGGCCTTGACACCGAGATCGACCAGTTCGCCGACCTTGGATACGCCCTCGCCGTAGAGGATGTCGAACTCGACCTCCTTGAACGGCGGCGCCATCTTGTTCTTGACCACCTTGACCCGGGTCTGGTTGCCGATCATCTCGTCGCGATCCTTGATCGCGCCGATGCGGCGGATGTCGAGGCGCACCGAGGCGTAGAACTTGAGCGCGTTGCCGCCCGTCGTCGTCTCCGGATTGCCGAACATGACGCCGATCTTCTGGCGGATCTGATTGATGAAGATCACCATCGTCTTCGACTTGGAGATCGAGGCGGTGAGCTTCCTCAACGCCTGGCTCATCAGGCGCGCCTGCAGACCCGGCAGGCTGTCGCCCATCTCGCCCTCGAGCTCGGCCTTGGGCGTCAGCGCCGCCACCGAATCGACGACCAGAACGTCGAGCGCGCCCGAACGCACCAGCGTGTCGGTGATCTCCAGCGCCTGCTCGCCGGTGTCCGGCTGAGAGATCAGGAGATCGTCGAGATCGACCCCGAGCTTGCGGGCGTAGATCGGATCGAGCGCATGCTCGGCGTCGACGAAGGCACAGACGCCGCCCTTCTTCTGCGCCTCGGCGATGCAGTGCAGTGCCAGGGTGGTCTTACCCGAGGATTCCGGCCCGTAGATCTCGATGACGCGTCCGCGCGGCAGACCGCCGATGCCCAGCGCGATGTCGAGCCCGAGGCACCCCGTCGGCACCGTCTCGATCTCGACCACCTTGCCCTGGCCGAGCCGCATGATCGAGCCCTTGCCGAAGTTGCGCTCGATCTGCTGGAGCGCCGCGTCCAAAGCCTTGGTCCTGTCCATACCGTCCCCTTCGACGAGGCGAAGTGATGCCTGTGCCATCGTCCCACTCCCTTGTCGCACGCCGTTCCCGGTCCTTCAAAGCAGCGCTAATGTACATGCTTTGTTCCGATTGGCAAGCCCTCACTCAAGTGTCTGTAGAATAACTTGTTTCAGAGTAGTGTTCCTCAGGTGTTCCGACGATTGGAACGAGGTCGGCGGCTCGGGGATGATGCCCCGCCCGTCCGCGAGCGGACCGACGATTCGCCCCGGCCGGCGAAGGGATGCGCCCTCTCGCGTCGACTTCGCCACCGATGTAGGCTGGAGGCTCCAGGAGGCCCGCCCGATGAGATCCCTCGTGTACGCCGCGCTCTTCGTCGTCTCGGCCGCGTCGCCCGCCACCGCCGAGCCCGTCACCGTCTGCGGCCACGTCGTCCGCACCGAGAAGCTCGTG
>JBEOKB010000040.1:0-10141 GCA_040275425.1 Siculibacillus sp.
GGCGCGCGGGCGGCGCCCGACGTGCCGCCGGCGGCGCACGTGCGCGATCTGTTCGACGGCTACGCCGATCGATTCGAGGAGGCGCTGGTCGATCGACTGGGCTATCGGGCGCCGGAGCTGCTGGCGGCGGCGATCGAGGCGGCGGCCGGCGATCGCGCCTTCGCCACGGCGGTCGATCTGGGCTGCGGCACCGGACTGATGGCGGCGGAGATCCGCGACCGGGTCGGGCGGCTCGAGGGGTGCGACCTGTCACCGGCGATGGTGGCGGCGGCGGCGCAGAAGGGGCTCTACGACGCGCTCGCGGTCGGCGACGTCAACGGCGATCTCGAGGCGCGCGCGGCGGCGAGCCTCGACCTGGTCACGGCGGCGGACGTGTTCTGCTATCTCGGCGATCTCGGCGCGGTCATGGCCGCCACGGCACGGGTGCTGGCGCCCGGCGGGGTGTTCGCGTTCACCGTGGAGAGCGACGGCGCGGAGGAGACCGTTTCGCTGGCGCACAGCCTCAGGTACAAACACGGTCGAGCTCACGTCGAGAGGCGAGCGCGATCGGCCGGACTGGAGGTCGTTCGCCTCGAGGACGCGACGCTCAGGCTCGATCGGGGAGCGGAGGTCGGCGGCTTCGTCGTCGTCCTCGCGAAGTCGTGATGGGCGAGGATCGATTCTGAACGCCGGCTGAACGGTGCGATCAGCCTGTGTGCATGTCGATCGGGGCATTCTCACGACCGTCGACGAAACGTTCGACCCATCGGATCGGATGATCCGAGCAGATCCCAGTGGGGACTCACGATGAAGATCCTTTCGACCGCCCTCCTCGTCACCACGCTGATCGGCGCCTCCGGGCTGGCCGGCTGCCAGACGGTGGAGGACGACGGCTATTCCTATTCGTCCGCGACCTACTCGAGCGGCTACGACTACGGCGACGACTACGTGGTGCGCCGCCCGCAGCGCACGGTGGTCTACGAGGCGCCGCGCCGCGACGTCTACGTCGAGCAGCCGCGCTGGCGCAATCCGGAGCCGCGCTGGCGCAATTCCGAGCCGCGGTGGAACAATCCCGAGCCGCGGTGGCACAATCCGGAGCCGCGCTGGAGCCCGCCGCCGGAACCGCGTCGGGAGCGGGGCTGGCAGCCGCCGCACAACAATCCCCCGCCGGTGGTGCAGCACCACAATCCGCCGCCCGTGGTGCAGCATCGCCCGCCGGAGCCGCAGCAGTTCCGTCGGCCGCCGCAGGGCGTGCAGGGGTCGGACGGGCGCCAGCAACAGCCCGCGCCCTATCTCGTTCCGAACCCGGACGGGCCGAGCGTGAACACGTTCCGCAACGGTTCGCGCTGAGGCACGAAGGCCATCGCATCGACCGAGGGACGGAGGGTCGCTCCGTTCCCCTGGTTTCTCCACAGCGACCGAACTGATCGGGAGTTTCCCATGAAGAAGTTCGTCAGTGCGCTCATGGTCGCGGTCACGCTCTCCGTCGGCGTGGTCGGCGCGACCGCGGACGCGGAGGCTCGGCAGCGCCGGGTCGTTCGCCAGAACAACGATGCGGCCGCCGCGCTCGCGGTCGGGCTGATCGGCGCGGCGATCGTCGGCGGCATGATCGCGGCCAACAACGACGACGGCTACCACCATCCGCGTCGCCATCGCCGGGTGTATCAGCGGCAGCCGGTCTACGACGGCGGATACTACGGTGGCGGTTACTACGGCGGCGGCTACGTCGGGAACCAGCAACCGTACCACTACAACCGGCAGCCCCGCGAGATCCGTCATCCGGCCCATCGCAACGGTGGACACGACCGGGTGTACTATCAGGAGCGCGACTTCACCCCGAGCATCAACACGTTCCGCAACGGATCGCGGTGATCGCCGCTCCCGAGGTCGCCGCGCGCGACCCGGTTTCGGAGACCCTCGTCACGGGCGGAAGGCCCGCTCGTGACGTCGACGACATTCGAAGGGCGGCCGCCGACGACGCCGCCGAGATCGGAGGAAGCACATGAAGAAGTTCGTGACCGCCCTGATGGTCGCCGCGACGATGGCGACCGGTCTCGTCGCCGTCTCGGGCTCGGCCGAAGCCCAGCACTGGCGCCGTCATCATCATCACGGTGGCGGCGGCGGCGGGGACGCGGCCGCCGCCGCCGCGGCGGGTCTCGTCGGCGGGCTCATCCTCGGCGGCATCGCCGCCCAGGCGTCGCAGCCGCAGTACGTCTACGAGGACGAACCGGTCGTGGTGCGCCGCCAGCAGCGCTACTACTACGAGGACGAGGCGCCGGTGCGCCGCCGTTCGGTCACGCGCTGCCGCACGCTGATCAAGTACGACATGTACGGCAAGCCGTACGAGTACAAGGACTGCGATCCCTGATCGAGGGGCCGACGGGCCGAGCGCCCGGAGGCCGACGAGACCCGAACGATCAACGCGACGGAGCCGACCGAGAGGTGCGGCTCCGTCGTCGTTTCGCAGGGCGGCGCCTCTCGACGCGGGCGACGGTGGCGACTACCTGTCGGAACGTGACCGACGCCGCCTTCGACTCGCTCTCCCCTGCCCTTCTGCCCGAACGCTTCGCGGCGTGGTTCTCGGGGCGGGGCTGGTCGCTGCGGCCGCATCAGGCGCGGCTGCTCGAAAAGGCGGCCGAGCGGCGTTCGGTGCTGCTGGTGGCGCCGACCGGCGCGGGCAAGACGCTGGCGGGGTTCCTGCCGACGCTGATCGATCTGGCCGCGCGCGAGGGGCGGCCGAAGCTCGCGCCGACGGCGCGCGGCGTGCGGCGCAAGGGCATCCACACGCTCTACGTCTCGCCGCTCAAGGCGCTGGCGGTCGACGTGGCGCGCAATCTCGAGCGGCCGATCGCCGAGATCGGTCTCTCGATCACGGTGGAGACCCGCACCGGCGACACGCCCGCCCACAAAAGACAACGCCAGAAGTTCGATCCGCCCGACGTGCTGATGACCACGCCGGAGCAGGTGGCGCTGCTGCTGGCCTCGCGCGAGGCGCCCGATCTGTTCGGGGCGCTCGACACGGTGATCTTCGACGAGTTGCACGCGCTGGTGACGTCCAAGCGCGGCGATCTGCTGGCGCTCGATCTGGCGCGGCTGCGGCGGCTGGCGCCGGGCCTGCGCGCGGTCGGCCTGTCGGCGACGGTCAAGGACCCGGACGAGCTCGCGGCCTGGCTGACGGCGCAGGAACCGGGCGAGGCGAGGCGGCAGGCGGACGTCGTCACCGCTCCGGCCGGCGCGGCGCCGTCGATCGAGATCCTGACCGGGGAGGCGCGCATCCCCTGGGCCGGGCATCTGGCGGTGCATGCCGTGCCCGCCGTGCTGGCGGCGATCGCCTCGGCGCGGACGACGATCGTCTTCGTCAACACGCGGGCGCAGGCGGAGCTGGTGTTCCAGGAACTGTGGTCGGCCAACGACGCGGGGCTGAGGATCGCGCTCCATCACGGCTCGCTCGACGTGGCGCAGCGGCGGCGGGTGGAGGCGGCGATGGCGGCGGGCGGGGGGGCGAACGGCCTCGACGCCGTCGTGGCGACCTCGACGCTCGATCTCGGCATCGACTGGGGCGACGTCGATCTGGTGATCCACGTCGGCGCGCCCAAGGGGGCGTCGCGGCTCGCCCAGCGGATCGGCCGCGCCAACCACCGCCTCGACGAGCCGAGCCGGGCGCTGCTGGTGCCGGCCAATCGGTTCGAGGTGCTCGAATGCCGGGCGGCGCTGGAGGCGACGGAGGCGGGGGCGCAGGACACGCCGCCGATCCGCTCCGGCGCGCTCGACGTGCTGGCGCAGCACGTGCTCGGCCGGGCGGTGGCGGGGCCGTTCGCGGCCGACGACTTCTTCGCCGAGGTGACCTCGGCGCTGCCCTACGCCCGGCTCGACCGCGCCACCTTCGATTCCGTGATCGACTTCGTCGCCACCGGCGGCTACGCGCTCAGGGTCTACGAGCGCTACGCCAAGATCCGGCTCACCAGGGACGGCACCTGGCGGGTGTCCAACCCTCGAGTTGCGCAGACGTGGCGGCTCAACGTCGGCACGATCGTCGAGATGCCGATGCTCAAGGTGCGCCTCGTCGACGACACCAAGGGGCGGCTCCCGCGCTTCGGCGGGCGGGTGCTGGGCGAGATGGAGGAATACTTCTTCGAGACGCTGGTCGCCGGCGACACGTTCCTGTTCGGCGGCGAGGTGCTGCGGTTCGTGGGGCTCAGGGAGACCGACGCGCTGGTGGCGCGAGCCAAGGGGCGCGATCCGCGCATCCCGTCCTACTGGGGCGGCAAGTTTCCCCTGTCGACGCATCTGGCCGAGCGCGTCCGGGCGATGCTGGCCGATCCGGCGCGATGGGTCGATCTGCCGGGGCAGGTGCGCGAGTGGCTGGAGCTGCAACGGCGGATCTCGCGGCTGCCGGGGCGCGACGAGCTGATGATCGAGACGTTTCCGCGCGGCGAGCGGTTCCACATGATCGTCTACGCGTTCGAGGGGCGACTGGCGCACCAGACGCTCGGGCTCCTGCTGACGCGGCGGATGGAGCGGGCGGGGCTGAGGCCGCTCGGCTTCGTCGCCAACGACTACTGCCTGGGGATCTGGGCGGCGAGCGATCTCGGCCGTGCGTTCACGCGCCGCCGCCCGGCGCTCGCCGAGCTCTTCGACGAGGACATGCTCGGCGACGATCTCGAGGCGCAGTTCGACGAGAGCGCGATGCTCAAGCGTACCTTCCGCAACTGCGCGATCATCGCCGGGCTGGTGGAGCGGCGCCATCCGGGCAGGGAGAAGAGCGGGCGGCAGACGACCATCGCCACCGATCTCGTCTACGACGTGCTGCGCAGTCACGAGCCGGACCACGTCCTGCTCCGGGCGACGCGCGAGGACGCGGCGACGGGGCTCCTGGACGTGCGCCGGTTGGCGGAGATGCTGGCGCGGGTCAGGAGCCGGATCGGGCACGTCGCGCTCGACCACATTTCGCCGCTGGCGGTGCCGATCATGCTGGAGATCGGGCGGGAGAACGTCGGCGGAGCGACCGAGGAGGCGCTGCTCGCCGAGGCGGCCGAGGCGTTGGCGGCGGAGGCGGCGCGATGACCGGACACGGGGGGACGGCGCTCGGAGAGACGGGGCTCGAGAGGGCGGCCACGACGAGCGTGGCGAGCGAGACGTTGGCACTGCTGCCGTCGGGGGCGGCGTGGTGGGCGGCGACGCGCACGCTGATCGTCGCCGATCTCCATTTCGAGAAGGGCTCGTCGCAGGCGCGGCGCGGCTTCCTGCTGCCGCCGCACGACACGATCGCCACGCTGGCGCGGCTCACCCTCGACGTGGCGGCGACGGAGCCCGCGCGCATCGTCTCGCTCGGCGACGCCTTCCACGACGCGAGCGGACCGGAGCGGATGGAGGCGGGCGCGCGGGCGGCGCTCGCGGCGCTCCAGGCCGGGCGGGACTGGCTGTGGATCGACGGCAACCACGACGCGGACGTCTCGGCGGAGATCGGCGGGCGGCGGGCGGCGGAGGCGGCGATCGGCGCGCTCATCTTCCGCCACGAGCCGAAGCCGCGACCGGAGAGCGAGATCCTGGGCGAGGTGGCGGGCCATCTCCATCCGGCGGCGCGGGTCAGGGTCGAGGGCGGGACGGTGCGGCGGCACTGTTTCGTCGGCGACGGGCGGCGGATGATCCTACCGGCCTACGGCGCCTTCGCCGGTGGGCTCGACGTCGCCTCGCGCGCCTTCGCCGGGCTGTTCGACACCGAGCGGCTCGGTGTGCATCTGCTCGGCGAGGGGCGGGTCCATGCCTTTCCGGGACGGGTGGTGGTCGGCGTCGGGCTCAGTCGCGGCGGAACATCACGCCCCCGAGCCAGCCGGTGAACAGCGCCACCATCACCGACATCAGGCCGTAGGCGACCGGCCAGCGCGAGGCGAGATCGGCGACCTCGCTCTCGAAGCCGGACTTGGCCACGGTCACCTCGACCGCACTCTCGGCGAGGCGGCTGCCGCCGCCGAACAGCACGACGCGGGCGGCATAGGTGCCGACCGGCACCTCGGCGGGGATCGGCAGGGAAACCGAGAACAGGCTCGAGCCGATGCGCTTCACCGCTTCGGGATATTCGGTGTAGAGACCGGCGCGGCGCTTCAGGCGCAGGAGGCCGTCGCGGAACTCGGCGGTACCGGCCATGACCTCGACGCCGCCGGGCACGCGCTCGGGCAGGATCAGCGAATCGATGCCGACCTGCGCGACCTTGAGCACGTCGGGCTCGGCCATGTCGGCGATCGGGGCGGTGGTGGCGAGAGCGTAGAAGGCGGGCGCCTCGTAGGTGCGGGCGGCGCGGTTGACCCACAGACCGGCGATGCGCTCCTTGCGTCGGGCGACGACCGGGCGACGGGGGCCGTCGAGAACCACGGCGATCTCGTAGCCCTCGGCGCGACCGACGGTGACCCGATCGCGCTCGATGGTGCCGTAGACGGTCAGAGTGGTGCCGGAGAAGTTCGAGGTGATCTCGACCCGTTCGGTGGAGGCGGCGACGTTCAGGGTCTCGGCCGAGGCCGGGACGACCGGGACGAGGAGCGAGAGCGCGAGCAGGGCCGGGGCGAGGAGAGCACGGGCGGCGACGTTCACCGGCCACCTCCCGCGACCACGGTCGACAGCGAGAAGACGTCCGACGGGGTCAGCACCAGTTCGACGGCGAAGCGGACGCCGACCGCCAGGATCAGGAGGCCGAGCAGGGCGCGCAGCTGTTCGCCCTTGAGGCGTTGGCCGATCTGGGCGCCGAACTGGGCGCCGATCACGCCGCCGATCATCAGGAGGAAGGCGAGGACGATGTCGACGGTATGGTTGGTCGCCGCCTGAAGGAAGGTGGCGAAGGACATGGTCGCGACCATCTGGACGAGCGAGGTGCCGACCACGACCGAGGCGGGCACCTTGAGCAGGTAGATCATCGCCGGGACGATGAGGAAGCCGCCGCCGATGCCGAGCAGGGTGCCGAGGAAGCCGATGCCGAGGCCGAGCGCGAGCACGGGGATGGCCGAGATCACCAGCCGCGAACGGGGGAAGCGCACCGGGAAGGGCAGCGAATGGATCAGGCCGTGCTGGCGCAGCTTCTTGGGCGGCTGGGGCGTGTCGGAGCGGTTGGAGAGGATCGTGCCGATCGACTCCCAGGTCATGAAGGCGCCGATGAAGCCGAGGAAGACGACGTAGCAGAGGCCGATGACCAGATCGAGCTGACCGACGCGGCGCAGGAGCCCGAACACCACGACGCCGACGCCGGAGCCGAGCATGCCGCCGATCAGGAGAAACAGCGCGAGCTTCCAGTCGATCAGGCGGCGGCGCCAGTAGTTGAGCGCGCCCGAGGTCGAGGAGGCGACCACCTGGGCGGAGACCGAGGCGACGGCGACCGCCGGGGAAATGCCGGAGAAGACCAGGAGCGGCGTCAACAGGAAGCCGCCGCCGACCCCGAACATGCCGGATATGAAGCCGACGGCGGCGCCGACTCCGAAGATCAGGAACATGTCGACCGGCCATTCGGCGATCGGGAGATAGAGTTGCATCGGTCCCTACCGCGGGGTCGACGCGCGCGGCGACGCCCCTCTTTCATGCGGAACGTCTAATACATTCTTTTCGCATTTGCGAGAAGCAGTATTTCGCACCTGCGAACGAGACAAGTGCGACACCTCGCCCCGGGGGGACGGCTCAGCCGCGCAGATCGGGATCGCGGGCGGCCCAGACCTCGGTCCGGGTGCCGACCAGATCGGCGAGGGAGGCCAGTCCCTCGCGGGCGAGGCGGGCGGAGAGGTGATCGAGGATGCGGCCGACCAGAGTGGGGCCTTCGTAGACGAGGCTCGAGTAGACCTGGATCAGGTTCGCTCCGGCGGCGATCTTCTCCCAGGCGGTCTCGCCGGAATCGATGCCGCCGACACCGACGATCGGCATGTCCGGGCCGACGAGACGGCGCATGCGGGCGAGCACCACGGTGGCGCGATGGAACAGCGGGCGGCCGGAGAGGCCGCCGGTCTCCTTCGCCGTCTCGGTCTCGACCAGTCCCTTGCGATCGAGGGTGGTGTTGGAGACGATCAGACCGTCGATCCTCTGCTCCAGCGCCTCGGCTGCGACGTCGGCGAGGCCGGCATCGTCGATGTCCGGGGCGATCTTGAGCAGGACGGGCACGCGGCGGGCGCCGGTCGCGGCGATCTCGTCGCGGGCGGCCAGCGTGCGCGTCAACAGCTCGGCGAGCTGGGCGCGGGCCTGGAGATCGCGCAGACCGGGGGTGTTGGGCGAGGAGACGTTGACGGTGAAGTAGTCGGCGAGATCGGCGAAGGCGCGGATGCCGGCGACGTAGTCGGCGATGCGATCCTCGGCGTCCTTGTTGGCGCCGATGTTGACGCCGACCACGCCGCCGCGACCCCGCCGGGCCTCGAGGCGGGCGCGCGCGGCGGCGTGGCCCTGGTTGTTGAAGCCGAGGCGATTGACGACACCGCGATCGGCGGGCAGGCGGAACATGCGCGGCTTGGGATTGCCGGGTTGGGGCCGGGGCGTCAGCGTGCCGACCTCGACGAAGCCGAAGCCGAGGGCGAGCAGGGCGTCGGGCACCTCGGCGTTCTTGTCGAAGCCCGCGGCCATGCCGATCGGATTGGGGAAGTCGAGGCCGAACAGCGAGACCGCGAGGCGCGGATCGGCCGGACGGCGGCAGCGCGGGGCGAGGCCGGTCGCCAGCGCGCGGATGGTCATGCCGTGCGCGGTCTCGGGATCGACCTTGAACACGAGGGGCTTCATCAGGCCGTAGAGGTCGATCAAGGGTCCAACTCCGCAAAGAGGTGACGGCCGTCGGGGCCGAGCGGCAGCGGGCGCACCCAGCGCGCCGCCTTCGGGTCGACGGTGTCGTAGAGATGAGGGAAGAGGGCGCCGCCGCGCGAGGGCTCCCAGCGCAGGCGATCGCCGAAGGCGGCGGCATCGAAGGCGACGAGGAGAAGATCGCTCTGCCCGGCGAAGTGTTTCGCAGCGGTCTCGCGTACCTGCTCGGCGGTGGAGAAATGGACGAAACCGTCGGCGAGGTCGACCGGGGCGCCTCGGAAGACCCCCGCCGCCTCGGCGTCGCGCCAGGCTCGGGTCCCGGTGATCTTGTAGATCGTGGTCGTGGTCATGCTCGGTTCCGCTGCGCCGGCTCGCTCGCCCGCCCGCGCGGGCCGACCCTAGTGAAGGTGCCCGGCGCCCGCAAGCGGACATGCGAGCGATCGGCGGACGCATTCGCAACCTCCGATTGATTTGCCTCTATCCGTCGAACATGCGAATCGGACAAAGATGATGGAAGATCGGGCCGTCTCTCCGCTTCGCGGAGCGGATCGAAGGACGTCGGCGGCGGCGACCGGCGATCGGCACCGAATGAAGCGCGATCCGAACCGATCCAGGGAGAAGACCGGCTTCGCGCCAGCGCGCGCGCCCGCGACATCGAGACGGAGGCGAGACGAATTCTCGCTTCGACGGGAGGCCTCGTGATGAAGCACGATCGACTGTGGGCGGCGATCGACGCGATCGCCCTGCGCAACGGTCTCAGTCCGTCCGGGCTCGCTCGTCGCGCCGGTCTCGACCCGACCGCCTTCAACAAGTCGAAGCGCTTCACCGCCGACGGACGGCCGCGCTGGCCCTCGACCGAATCGGTCGCCAAGATCCTCAACGCCACCGGCTGCGATCTGATGGAGCTGGTGCGGCTGATGGACGAGGCGGAGGCGGCGCGGGCGGGGGCCGGGCTGCGGGCGCGGGCCACGGGCAGGGTCATCCAGAAGGTGGCGCCCTTATCCACCTCGCTCTCGACCCAGATGCGCCCGCCATGCCCCAGCACGGCCAGGCGGCAGAAGGCCAGCCCCACCCCCAGCCCGGACGGCATCTTGTTCTTGCCGCGCAGGCGGATGAATTTCTCGAAGATGCGCTCCTGCTCGGAGGGCGGAATGCCCGGGCCGCTGTCGCGCACCCACATCTTCACCCAGTCGGCGTTTTCCACGCGACCGCCAATCTCGATCTGGCCCTCGGGCGGGGTGAATTTGATCGCATTTTCGAGCAGGTTGATGAACACGCGGTAGATCATATCCACGTCCACCCAGATGAGGGGCAGGACGCTGTTGGCGTTATTGGTCAGGATCTGCTGACGCGCAGCAGACGCCGGTTCCACATCGCGGAGCGACTCGCGCACCAGTGCAACCGGGTC
>JBEOKB010000041.1:0-59062 GCA_040275425.1 Siculibacillus sp.
TGGGCGGCGCCGTTCTGCACCGCGCTCTCCGCCGCCTGGGCGGCCGACCGCGCCGCCGCCGCCTGACGGGCCGAGCCCTGCGCGATCTTTTCGATCGCCGCCAGACGCCCGACGATGCCGGTGAGCGCGTCGTGCAGCGAGATCAGGGTGTCGTTGGTGCGGCTCTCGGTGTCGCGCGCCGCCGACTGCAGCGAGCGCAGATCGTCCTGCAGCGCCCTCAGCACCGAATCGGACACGCCGTCGCCGCCGCCGCGCGCCTCGCCGAATTCGCGCACCATCTCGCGCGCCGCTTCCCGCGCCGCTGCCACCGCGTCGAGCTGATTGTCCTCGACCCGCTCGGCCAGACGCCGGATCTGCCCCTCGAGCGCGCCGAGGTCCTGGAACCGATCCTGGCTCGAGGTGAGCTGCTGCGAGATCCGCGTCAGCTGGTCCTCGATCTGGGCGAGTGCCTCGTCGTCGCTCTCGTGCGCGGTCGAACGGTCGAGCCGCTCGGCGAGCAGGCGCATCTGCGCCTCGAGATCACCGGCCGGCCGCGAGGCCGCGAGCTCGCGCCGCATCGCCGCGATCTCGCGCGTCAGCGCCTCGACTTCGGCGGTCGGCGCCGCCACCGGCATCGCGCGTTCGTCGCGATCGAGCCGGTCGAACAGGGCGTTGAAGCGGGAATCGATCAGATCGGACGACGGCGCGCTCGCCGGCGCCCGCGCCATCATCTCGTCGAGCCGGGCCACCGCCGCCTCGAGCGCGTCGACGGTGCGGCGGTCGCTCGCCGGCGCCGCCAGATGGTCGAGCTTGCCCGCGATCTCGGCGATGCGCTCGTGCAGCCGGTCGGTGTCGTCGAACGACGGGCGACGGCGATCGAATTCGGCGACCCGGTCCGACAGCTCGGTGAGCCGCGTCTCGAGATTGCGCACCTCCTCGGCGGTCCGGCTTCCGGCCGCGATCGTGCGCAGCTCGTCGACCAGCGACGCCAGCCGTTCCGGCGCCACCGGCCCGCGCGCGGCGCGCTCGATGTCGTCGAGTTTGTCGGCGACCACCTTCAGCCGCTGATCGAGCGCCCGCACCACGGCGGTCGGATCGATCGAATCGAGATGTCCCTTGAGGTCGGCGATGCGCCGTTCCATCACCGCGATGCCGTCGCCGCCGTCGCGCGAGGCCATCTGCTCGACCTTGAGCGCCAGATCGCTCAAGTGGCGCTCCAGCGCCGAGAACTGCGACACCTGCGGCACCGTCCGCAGCAGGTTGTGGATCTCGGAGATCTCCGCGTCGACCTTGGCCTCGACCCGAGGCCCGGCCAGCCCGCGCTTGAGATCGTCGAGACGATCGACGATGTGGCCGTAGCCCGCCTCGATGCTGCGCAGCGAGCCCTCGACGTTGTTCTGCAGGACGACGTCGCGCAGCCGGCCGATCTCGGTCATCAGCGGCTCGATCGTGTCGCGCTCCGGCCGCCGCGCGGCCAACTCGTCGATCTTCTGGGCGACGCGACGGATCTCGTCGGAGACGTCGGCGCCGAGCCCCGCGCGCTTCTCGATGAATTCGCGCAGCGCCCGGATCTCGGCGATCAGACCGGCGTTCTGGTCGCGATCGTCGCGACTGCGCAGAAGGTCCATCTTCTCGCTCAGTTCGCGGAAGTGGCGCTCGAGATCGGGAACGGCCCGCTCCACCACCTTGGCGAGCGGCCGAGCCTCGTCGCGGCGCGGGTCCTCGCGGCGGGCGAGGCCCGACGTCGCCCGGTCGAGATCGTCCACGGGGTCGCGGTGCCGACGCCCGCGCGGCGCGTCGTCCTCGAAGAGGGCCTCGCGAGAGGCGGCGAGGGGACGGCGATCGGCGGCGAGCGCCCGCACCTTGCGGTCGAGCCCATCGAGCACGTCGAGAATGCGTCCGGTGTCGCTCTCGTCGCGACGCGAACCGCCCCGGCGCGGCGCCTCGTCGCGATCGTACCGTCCCGAGCCGGTGTCCGTGCGCGAACGCATCGACCGCGTTCCGCGATCCTCGCCCGAGGTCATGCGCTTCAGACGCTCGGACAATTCGTCGAGCTGGCGGTCGAGAACGGCGGCGTCGGTGGTCGAGCGGCGGCTGCGGCGGGCCGCGGCGCGCGGCGTGTCGGCGAGAGCCTGGACGAGCTCGCCGACCGAGACGCCCGAGCGCTTCGCCGCGTCGATGACGCGATCGCGGGCATCCTCGTGGTAGTCCCGTCCGCTACGTGACATTTCGATCCTCCGCCGGCGTCCTGCATCCGGTCTTCGGCTCGGTCGTCCGTGGGCCGGTCGTCGGTCTGGCGACCACGACTCGGGACCCGGTTCGGCCGGAGCGTCGACGACAGATTTTTCGATTAGGGTAAACAACCGGTTAAGATACCGGAGAATGCAGGCGGAACGCGCAGCGCACGGCGCGGATTGCACGTATTCCGAGTGCGGTCGAGGTCGCCCCCCGAACCCGCCGCGCCGGTGATCGGACACCGCCTTCGCGGCCGATTTCTCGGCATCGTCGCGGCCGTGGCCCTCGGGACGGGCGCATGGCAGCCATGCGCGACCCATCTGGAAAATTTTCCGCGAATTCGTTGACGAATTGACCGGCTCTCTTATCTCGAGCGGAACGGAACCGTGTGCAAGATCGCACGTCGCGTGATGTCGCACGGTGTAGAATCAAGAAAACGAAGAACGGCAAGAGTATCGAGATGGCAGAAATTCGAACGTCCAGGACGGACTCGGGAGAGTGTATCGCGTCATTGTTCGCCGAGGCTCCGGGATCATCGGATCGTCTCTGGACGATCGGTGAACTGGCTCGCGAATGCGACGTGACGCTGCGCGCCATGCGCTTCTACGAGGCCAAGGGCCTGCTCGAGCCGAGCCGAGAGGGCTTGGCTCGCCTCTACGACGCCGAGAACCGTCGGCGCCTGCGCATCATCGTCCGCGCCAAGAAGCTCGGCTTCAGCCTCGTCCAGATCCGCGACCTCCTCGGCCTGGTCGGCTCCGCCGAACCGCTCGATCGCCGTCTGGGCGTCGTCGGCGACCGTCTGCGCCAGCAGATCGGTCAGCTCGAGGCCATGCGCATCGAGGCGGAACAGGCGCTCGTCGCCATCGCCGACGAGATCGCCGCCCTCGATCGCGCTCTCGCGCCCGACGCCCGGGGCTGATCCTCCGATCTCGGCCCACGCCTCCCCGACGCGCCCCTCCGGGCGCGTTCGCCGGCGTGGGTGTTCGGCGCCGGGGACGGTCGGGGGGCCGGGCGCCCGGCTCGAAACGAGGACGGGCCCCGCGAGGGGCCCGTCGTGTCGGTCGGATCGGGAAGCGTGCCTGGGCTCACTTGCCCTGCGCCTTGCGCTGCTCTTCGCGCAGCTGATCCTCGATGCTCTTCTGCTTCTGCTCGACCTCGGCGGCGATCGCCTCCTCGCGCTTCTTCAGCGCGGCGGCGTCGAGCGACTTGCCCTCGTTGGCCGAGGCGAAGCTGGTGAGCGGAACCGTGAAGGTCACCGGATTGGAGGCCTGACCATAGGCGGTGATGGTCAGCGTGGAGCCCTTCTTCATCGACGCGACGAAGGCCTCGTTGGAGACCATCTGCGCGACGCAGCCGTCGGGCGCGCACATGCCGAACTTGGCGTCTTCGCCCTTGTTCTGATCGACCTGGACCTTGAGGCCCGGCTGCAGCAGCAGGCCGGTCGGCATGATCATCTCGACGATCTTGCGCGCCTCGCCGGTCGCCTCGACGATGGCGATCGAGGCCAGGAACTGCCCGCCCGCCGAACGCAGGTCGTAGGCGGTCTTGCACAGCTCCTTCTTCTGCTTCTCGTCGCTGCGGCAGACCTTGATCCAGGCGTCGGTCGGCGCGGCCGACTGAGCCGAACTCGGGGCGGGGGTGAACACGCCGGCCGTCAGCGCCACGGCCATCGCGGCGAGCGTCGAACCACGGGCGGCTTTCTCTGCGAACTTCGCGACAGTGACGGTCATCGTCCTTCCCGTTCCTCGAGAGTGCTTTGAATTCATCGGAGCCGGCCTTCTCATAGCCGTCCCGCCGCCCCGGTTCAATGGGGCACGGAAACGGCGGCGGAATCGCCGGACGTTCGCGGTCGTGCCGGGGATGATGCCTCAATGCGGCGAGACGGTGGCCGAGATCTCCCTCATGCGCTCGAGCACGTCCGCCGGCAGCGGGATCGCTCGCCGCGTCGCCAGATCCATCGTCAGCGCCACCACGTCGAGCGTGGCGAGCCGCCGCCCCGTCTCCGTCGCCACCACGTCGTGACGCAGCGCGAACGTCGTGCGTGCCGCCCCGCGCGGGCTCGACACCACGTGAACGAGGTCGCCCGCCCCCGGCGGCGTCGCCGTCCAGGTCAGCTTCGCCTCCATCGCCACCCGCCCCAGCCCCTCGGCGTCGAGACGCGGCTGGGCGAGCCCGATCCGTGCCCACACGTGCGGCGCCGCGTTCGAGGCCCAGCCCATCACCCGCGCCGCCGCCAGCCGCCCAGACCCGTCGAGAAGCGCGGGCGTGATCTCCGCCGTCACGGTCGGAACGCCGCGCGGCGGCGAGGGCACCGGCTCGACCGGATCCGGCGGCCCCGCCGCGATCCCGCGCGCCCGCGCCGCCTCGGGCATCGCGCCGAAGCCCTCCGTCCCCAACCGCGCCCGCGCCGTCGCGATCATCGCCTCGGCAGCCTCCGGCGTCGCGGACCAGCCGTCGAACGCCGTCGCCGCGAGAAACCCGTGCCCGGCGTCGTACATCTCGTGCGCCACCGTCACGGGATGCGGCCCGTCCGCGACGATCGCCGAGCGCACCACCACGCCGCCGCCGGCATGAAGCTCGCGGTGATGGCGCACGTGTCGCGTCCGCCATCCCTCGCGCCCCCACCCGGCGAGGAAGCGCAGGCGCCGCTCCGCCTCGTGGAACTTGGTCCAGTAGAACTGGACGTTCATGTGCTCGTTCTCGTCGCACTCCCAGGTGTCGACCGAGGTGGCGAGGGTCTCGAGTCCGATCATGCTCCCTCCCTGATCCGGGGATCGCGCCGGTCCGAAGGGATCGCGCGCGGCGGGCGCGATGCTATCATCGATCCCCCGCCCCGAGACCGCCTCCCGAGATCGCCCCGATGTCGACGTCCGCTCCCGCCCCGCTGCGCCAGGCCCACACCCGCCTCGTCGTCGAGACCCGCCCGCGCGCCATGGTCGACGTGACCGCCGCGCTCGACGGCTGGCTCGCTCGCGAGGGCGCCCGCGACGGCCTGCTCACGGTGCTGATCCGCCACACCTCGGCCTCGCTGACCATCCAGGAGAATGCCTCGCCCGAGGTCCGCCCCGATCTGGTCGACGCCCTCGATCGTCTCGCCCCGCGCGGACGCCACTGGCGTCACGCCCTCGAGGGCGACGACGACATGCCCGCCCACGTCAAGGCGACACTGACCGGCGTCACCCTGTCGCTGCCGGTGCGCGCGGGGCGCATGGACCTCGGCACGTGGCAGGCGGTGTGGGTGATGGAACACCGCGACACCGGCCACCGCCGCGAGCTGAGCCTGCACTGGATCGGCGCCTGAGCCCTCACGCCGGGCGGTGCTTGAACCGCTCGCTCGCCGCCACCATCGCCGCCACCAGTCCCGGCTCGGTCACCGCGTGACCGCCGTCGTCGACGATGTGCAGCTCCGCCTGCGGCCACGCCTTCTTCAGATCCCAGGCGTTGAACATCGGCGTGCACATGTCGTAGCGCCCGTGCACGATCACGCCCGGAATGTCCGCCAGCCGGTGAGCGTTGCGGATCAGCTGGTCCTCGGGTTCGAACCAGCCGCCGTTGACGAAGTAGTGAGCCTCGATCCGGGCGAAGGCCAGCGCGTAGTGCGCGTCGGCGAAGGCCGCCACCCGCGCCGGATCGGGCAGCAGCGACAGCGTCGAGCCCTCCCACACGCTCCACCGCTTCGCCGCCTCGAGACGCAGCGCCTCGTCCGCCCCGGTCAGGCGCCGGTGATAGGCCGCGATCATGTCGCCGCGCTCGTCCTCGGGGATCAGGTCGCGATAGGGCTCGAACAGGTCGGGGAAGATCAGGCTCGCCCCCTCCTGATAGAACCACTCGAGCTCCTTGCGCCGCAGCGTGAAGATGCCGCGCAGCAGAAGCTCGCTCACCCGCTCCGGATGGGTCTCGGCATAGGCCAGCGCCAGCGTCGAGCCCCACGACCCGCCGTAGACCTGCCACCGTTCGATGCCCAGATGCTCCCGCAGCCGCTCGATGTCGGCGACCAGATCCCAGGTGGTGTTCTCGGCGATCTCGGCATGCGGCGTCGACCGCCCACAGCCGCGCTGATCGAGCAGCACGATTCGGTAGGCGGCCGGATCGTGCAGCCGCCGCATCGTCGGCGTGATGCCCCCGCCCGGCCCGCCGTGCAGGCACACCACCGGTTTTCCCGCCGGGTTTCCGCACTCCTCGAAGTGGATCTCGTGCAGCTCGGACACCCGTAGGCGACCGCTGCGATGGGGCTCGATTTCGGGAAAGAGGACCGTACGGACGTCGTGCAAGGCGGGATCTCCCTGAGGATCGATCGGGCGGCGCCGATCGATTTCGGCGCCCGTCGTCCGACCATAGCGCGCGCCGTCCCGCCCGACAGGGTCGATTTCGCCGAGCCGCCGTGCGTCCCGAGGGCGACTGGAACCGTTTCGTTCCCTCGGAAATTAAGAACATTCAGAAATTTTACGTAAGTCGAGAAGCTTATTCGCCCTCCTTCTTTCGGATGACGCTTGCGTGATTGCGTTGCGGGATCGATAATTCGTTCGTCGGTGCGACCCGTCGTCGCTCCGGGTACGGAATCAGGGGTCCGTACCGGATCGGAGCGACACTGCGGCGTTTCGTCTGAGATGCGTGGATCGCTCGGGTCCGCGCGAGGGCTGGCGTGCGGTCGATGCGCCCGGCGAACCACGGGGGAAAGTGGATTGGCGACCAATCCGGGTTATCGGTTCGTGATCGCGGACGATCATCCGCTGTTTCGCGGCGCTCTTCGTCAGACGCTCGAAGGCATGTTCGACGGTGTGGTGATCGCCGAGGCGGGTTCGCTCGACGCGGTCTCGAAGATTCTCGAGGAAGGCGACGAGGTCGATCTCGTCCTGCTCGATCTCAACATGCCGGGGGTTCGCGGCTATTCGGGCCTCATGTATCTGCGCGCGCAGTATCCGGCCGTCCCGGTGGTGGTGGTCTCCGCCAACGAGGATCCGGGCACCATCCGCCGCTGCATGGAGTTCGGCGCCGCCGGGTTCGTCCCGAAGTCGCTCGGCACCGACAGCATCCGCGAGGCCCTGTCGACGGTGATGGCCGGCGACGTGTGGACCCCGGCCGACATCGATCTCTCCGCGGTTCCCGCCGACGAGACCGCCAAGCTGGTGCAACGCCTGTCGACTCTGACGCCGCAGCAGGTCCGCGTTCTGATGATGCTGTCGGAGGGCCTGCTCAACAAGCAGATCGCCTACGAGCTCGGCGTCTCGGAAGCGACCGTCAAGGCCCACGTCTCGGCGATCCTGCAGAAGCTCGGCGTCGAGAGCCGCACCCAGGCCGTCATCGCCGCCTCCAAGATCGAAGCCGGTCACTGGCAGTCGATCGGCAACTGAGCGTCACCGGACGGAACGACGTACGACGGCGGGGCCTGACCCCGCCGTTTTCGTTTTCGCGAGGGCGCGCGCCCACTCTGTTCACTCCGCCGCCGACTTCAGCGTCCGCCATTGCGCCAGCACCGCGCGCAGGGCGGCGGGCTTCAGCGGCTTGTTCAGCACCGCGATCGACTTCTCCGCCGCGTCCTCGCGCATCTCCGGGCTGCGGTCGGCGGTGATCAGCGCCGCCGGAATGTCCGAGCCGAACCGCCACCTCAGCTGGACCACCGCGTCGATGCCGTTGCCGTCGTCGAGGTGATAGTCGACCAGCATCATGTCCGGCCCGCGCCCCTTCTCCTTGACCAGCTGGGCGAGCTGTTCCGAGGCGTCCTTCTGATCGCGCGCCTTGACCACCTCGACGCCCCAACCGACCAGGAGCGCCTCCATGCCGTCGAGGATCGTCTCCTCGTTGTCGAGACACAGCGTGATCATGCCGTCGAAGCGCGTGGTCGCCTTCTGCGGCGCCCCGTCGTTGGCCGCCACGTTGGGCATCGCCGCCGCCGTCGGCACGTCGACGAAGAAGCGGGAGCCCTTGCCCGGCACCGACACGAGCCCGATCGGATGGGTCAGCACCCGCCCGATGCGCTCGACGATCGAAAGACCGAGCCCGAGACCGCGCGCGATCTTGGCGCCCTGGTCGAGCCGCTGGAACTCCTGGAAGATCAGCTTCTGCTGATTGTCGCGGATGCCGAGCCCGGTATCGAGCACCTCGACCGTCAGCCGCCCGCGCCGCCGCCGCACCCCCACCAGCACCCGCCCCTGCGGCGTGTACTTGATGGCGTTGGAGACGAGGTTCTGCACCAGCCGGCGCAGCAGCCGCCGGTCGGAGCGCACCCACAGCGTCGACGACAGCACCTCGAAGTCGAGCCCGCGATCCTTGGCCACCGGCTCGAACTCGAGCCGGAGCTGCTTGAGGATCTCGTCGATGCGGAACACCGTGAACTCCGGCTTGAGCGCCCCGGTGTCGAGCCGGGAGATGTCGAGCAGCGCCCCCAGGATCTCCTCGACCGCGTCGAGCGACTGATCGATGTTCACCGCATGGGTGGCGAGCGGCCCGTTCTCGGTCTTCTCCACCAGCGAGGTGGCGTAGAGCCGCGCCGCGTTGAGCGGCTGCAGGATGTCGTGACCGGCGGCGGCGAGGAAGCGCGTCTTGCCGATGTTGGCCTCGTCGGCCTCCGCCTTGGCGCGGGAGAGCTCGGCGTTGAGGCGCATCAGCTCCTCGGTGCGCTCGCGCACGCGCCGCTCCAGCGTCTCGTTGGCCCGCGCCAGCGCCTCCGCCGAGGAGACGCGCTCGGTGATGTCGGTCCATGTGGTGACGATGCCGCCGTCCGGCATCGGCGAGGTGCGCACCTCGATCACCGCGTCGGTCGAGGCCAGCCGCTCGTGATAGGTCTCCATCCGCCGCACGAGGCGATCCATGCGGTCCTTGATGATGCGCTCGGGATTGCCGGGGCCGAATTCGCCGCGCTCGGCCCGATCGCGCACGATCGCCTGCAGCGACACGCCGACCTGGGCGAGTTCGGGCGCGAGATCGAGGATCTGGCGGAACTGCCGGTTCCAGCAGATCAGACCGAGCTCGCGGTCGAACACCGAGATGCCCTGACCGACCTGATCGAGCGCGATCTGCAGGAGATCGCGGTTGTACTGGATCGCGGCGGAGGCGTCGTCGAGCAGCTTCATCGCCGCCTTGGTGGACGGGTCGCGTCGCTTGACCAGCAGCGACAGCACCAGCCGCGACGACGCCGCCCCGATCGCCGAGGCGAGCAGCTGTTCGGCGAAGCGCAGCAGATGCAGATCCGCCGGCCGATCGCCGTTGAGCGCCGGCGTCTGGCTGCGGCCGAATTCGGTGAAGGCCCGATTGGTGCGCTCCTCGCCGAGATAGCGCGCCACCGTGGAGACCAGATCGTCGACCGTCACGGCGGTGCGCCAGCGCCGGAGCGACGGCGTCGGCGTGAACTCGCTCGGCACGAACACGTTGGCCTGGAGCCGTTCGATCGGCTCGGGCGGCCGCATCATCGACACCGAGATGAACGCGACCGTGTTGAAGATCAGGCTCCAGAACACCCCGTGCGACAGCGGATCGAACGACAGCGAGAACAGCGCCTGCGGCCGCAGCAGCCACATCCCGAACGGCCCGCCGTAGAGCAGGGACGACGACCCGTAGCCCGCCTCGATGAAGGTCGGCATCGCCAGCGTGTAGAACCACATCGCGATGCCGACCAGGATGCCGGCGATGGCGCCGCGCGCCGTGCCGCGCCGCCAGAACAGCGCGCCGACGAAGGCCGGGGCGAACTGCGCGATCGCCGAGAAGGCGAGCAGCCCGATCTCCGACAGCGCCGAGGCGTCGGCCACCGCCCGGTGATAGACGTAGGCGAGCATCAGAATGGCGAAGATCGCGATGCGCCGCACCAAGAGCAGCGTGCGCACCATGTCCGGCTCGTCGCCGCCGTCGCGCCCGGCTCGCCGCACCAGGATCGGCGCCACCAGCTCGTTGCACACCATCACCGCCAGCGCCACCGAGGCCATGATCACCATCGCGGTGGCCGCCGACAGACCGCCGACGAAGGCGATCATGGTGACGGTCGGCGCCCCCGCGTCGAGCGGCAGCCGCAGCACGAAGGTGTCGGCGTCGATCGCCGTGCCGTAGCGCACCAGCCCGCCCAGCGCGATCGGCACCACGAACAGATTGATCGCCACCAGATAGAGCGGGAACAGCCAGCGCGCCCGCTTCAGCTCCGCCGGCGTGTGGTTCTCCACCACCGAGACGTGGAACATGCGCGGCAGGAGCAGGATCGCGAAGAACGACAGCAGCGACATCACGATCCAGTTGCCGCCCGACAGCCCCCGCGTCAGCGCGTTGGACGAGATCGGATTGGTGGTGATCGCCGAGGCGAGATCGCGCGGCCCGTCGAACAGCACGAACATGACGTAGACGCCGACCGCCGTCAGCGCCACCAGCTTGACCACCGATTCGGTCGCCACCGCCAGCATCAGCCCCTGCTGGTGCTCGGTCGCGTCGATGTGGCGGGTGCCGAACAGACAGGCGAACGCCGCCATCGACAGCGCCACCGTCAGCGGCACGTCCGGGCGGAACGGCGCCGGCATCAGCCCGAAGTCGAGATGGTCGACCAGCGTCGTCACCGACGCGCTCACCGCCTTCAGCTGCAGCGCGATGTAGGGGACGATGCCGATGAGGGCGATGATCGTCACGACCGCCGCCAGCCGCTGGCTCTTGCCGTAGCGCGCGGCGATGAAGTCGGCGATCGAGGTGATGCGCTCGGCCTTCGACAGCCGGATCATCCGCTCGAGAATGCGCCGGCCGAACAGGTAGAGCAGGATCGGCCCGATGTAGATGGTGAGAAAGTCGAGGCCCTTGTTGGCCGCTTGACCGACCGAGCCGAAGAACGTCCACGACGTGCAGTAGACGCCGAGAGACAACGCATAGATGGTGGGCCGTCCGGCGCCCGACGAAAACCGTCCCGTCCGCCGGTCGCCGTAGTAGGCGATGCCGAACAGGAGGCCGATGTAGGCGATGGCGACTGCGAGGACGAGCCAACCCTGAAGCATGGTTCGGCGGCCTTCTCTGATACGAAAAACGCGTGCCGACGCGAACGAACCTCCGACATTGACCACGACTGCGCCCCCCTTGTCCATCGCGGCGCGGCATTCGAGACGAATTTGCCTCGACTTTCGTCGCAATGGTTGATCGCGGGGCGCGGCGCGTGAGACAAACGGCGCACCGCACGGGTGGCGGTGCGATCGGGGCGTCCCAGCGGCGCCGGACGGGGGAGGCGACGGTGCGGGACCGCGCGCCTCGAGGACGAAAGGACTTCGCCATGTTGAAGGAATTCAAGGAATTCGCCCTCAAGGGCAACGTCGTCGATCTGGCGATCGGCGTGATCATCGGCGGCGCCTTCGGCAAGATCGTCGACAGCATGGTCGCCGACGTCATCATGCCGGTGATCGGCGCCATCACCGGTGGTCTCGACTTCTCCAACAAGTTCGTGCTGCTCAAGTCGCTGCTGACCGGCACCGACGCGCCCGCCACCTACGCCAAGGCCAAGGAGGTCGGCGCCACCCTCGGCTACGGCCAGTTCCTGACCGTGACGCTGAACTTCCTGATCATCGCCTTCGTGCTGTTCCTGGTGGTCAAGGGCATGAATCGGCTGAAGAAGCAGGAGGCCGCCGCCCCCGCCGCTCCGCCCGAGCCCAACAAGACCGAAGTGTTGCTCGAGGAGATCCGCGACCTCCTCAAGAAGTGAGGCCGCGCTCCCTCCGTGTCACGGCCCTCGGACCCATCGACGTCGTCGATGGGTCTGATCGCCACATTTCATGTCGAACGATCGCTCGAGGACGCTAGACTGGCGCCTCCCGCGTTCGAACCGGACCCCGTCATGACCGATCTCCTCGACCGTCTCCGCCCCGAAGCCCTCGGCGCGCCGCCCTCCGGCATCGTCGAGGTGATGAACTACGGCCGCGGTCGTCAGGGCATGATCCCGCTGTGGGCCGGGGAGGGCGACCTGCCGACGCCGGCGGTGATCTGCGACGCCGCCGCCCGCTCCCTCGCCGCCGGCGAGACCTTCTATACGTGGCAGCGCGGCATCCCCGAACTGCGCGCCGCCCTCGCCCGCGACCGCGAGCGCCTCTACGGCCGCCCCTTCGAGGCCGACCGCTTCTTCGTCACCGCCTCCGGCATGCAGGCGATCCAGATCGCCCTGACCGCGCTGGCCGGACCCGGCGACGAGGTGATCGTGCCGACCCCGTCCTGGCCCAACTTCGCCGCCGCCGTCGGCGTGCGCGGCGCCCGCGCGGTCGAGGTGGCGATGGAGTTCGCCGCCGACGGCTGGCGCCTCGATCTCGATCGTCTCGCCGCCGCGATCACGCCCGCCACCCGCGCGATCTTCGTCAACAGCCCGTCCAATCCGACCGGCTGGACGGCGACCCGCGACGAACTCGCCGACCTCCTCGCCCTCGCCCGCGCCCACGATCTGTGGATCGTCGCCGACGAGGTCTACACCCGCTTCGTCTGGGACGGCTCGAAGCGCGCGCCCTCGTTCCACGACGTCGCCGCGCCCGACGACCGCGTGATCTTCGTCGACACCTTCTCCAAGAACTGGGCCATGACCGGCTGGCGCATCGGCTGGATCGAGGCCCCGCCGGCGCTCGGCGCCCTGATCGAGAACCTGATCCAGTACTCGACCTCCGGCGTCGCCGTCTTCGTCCAGCGCGCCGCGATCGCCGCCCTCGAGGAAGGCGACGCGTTTCTCGCCCTCCAGATCGCCCGCATCGCCGAGAGCCGCGCTCTCCTGTGCGAGGCGCTCGGGCGTCGCCCCGACGTCCGCTTCGCGCCCCCGCCCGGCGCCTTCTACGCCTTCTTCGGCATCGAGGGCGAAGTCGACACCTCGCGCCTCGGCCTGCGCCTCGTCGACGAGGCGCTGATCGGCCTCGCGCCGGGCACCGCCTTCGGCGCGGCGGGCGCCGGATTCCTGCGCCTGTGCTTCGCGCGCGGTCCCGACGACGTCCGCGAGGCGGTCCGCCGTCTGGTCGACTGGCTCGGGAATCGTCGCGGACGGGGTTGAGAATCGAACCGGACTCGTCTGATATTGCAAGCTCTCCGGAGATTTCGGAGACGGAGACGGATCGGGCCGCCTCCGGTGCGAGCGTGGGGGAAAGCCGTTTGTCCGCAGAGTCGCCGACCGTATCGGAGGCGCGTCTCCTCTCCGTTCTCGATACCGCGGTCGACGGCATCGTCGTCATCGACGATCGCGCGCGCATCCTCGTCTTCAACAAGGCGTGCGAGCAGCTGTTCGGCTTCGCCTCGAGCGAGGTGATCGGCCGCAACATCGCCATGCTGATGCCGCCCGAGTTCGCCGCCGAGCACGACGCCCAGGTGTCGAGCTACGTCCGCACCGGCGTCAAGCGCATCATCGGCATCGGCCGCGAGGTGCGCGGCCGCCACGTCGACGGCACCGTCTTTCCGATCGAACTCTCGGTCGGCGAGGCCCACACCCCCGACGGCCCCCAGTTCATCGGCATCATCCGCGATCTGCGCCCGCGCAAGGCGGTCGAGCAGCGCCTCAATCAGCTTCAGGCGCAGCTGGTGCAGATGGCCCGCGTCAACGCCATGGACGAGATGGGCGCGGCCATCGCCCACGAGCTCAATCAGCCGCTGACGGCGGTGATGCTCTATCTCCAGGCCCTCTCTCGCAAGCTGCGCACCGGCGACGGCGAGGGCGCCGCCGACGCCGCCCTGCTCGAGATCGTCTCCAAGACCCAGCGCGAGGCCGAGCGCGCCGGCTCGATCATCCAGAAGATGCGCCATTTCGTCGAGAAGCGCGAACCCGACCGCCAGGCCGTCGACGTGGTCAAGCTGATCGACGAGGCGCTGGAACTGACCCTGCTCGGCCACGACGGCGCCGGCATCGAGGTGGTGCGCGACGAGGCCCCCGGCCTGCCGCCGATGGACGTCGATCCGGTCCAGATCCAGCAGATCCTCATCAACCTGATCCGCAACGGCATCGAGGCGGTGCGCGAGCGCGACGAGCGTTGGATCCGCATCGCCGTGCGCACCGACGAGCACGATCTTCTGATCGAGGTCGAGGACAGCGGCCCCGGCATCCCGCGCGACCGCCTGCGCGATCTCTTCAAGGCGTTTTCGACCTCGAAGAAGACCGGGCTGGGTCTCGGACTTGCGATTTCCCGCTCGATCGCTCAGAACCACGGAGGCGATCTGCTCGTCGAGCCCGGCGGTGCCGGTCGAGGAGCGACCTTCGTGGTGTCGCTTCCCCTCGAGGTGTCCCACACGACGCGGACGCCGTGAGCGGGTACGCAACGTCAGACGGAAGAGCGCGGGGGCGCGGCGCCCTCCGAAACGATCCCCGCGCGATCGATGGACCGAGGTGAGACATGGTTGGCCGCATGCAGAAGACCGAGCAGACGATCTACGTGGTCGACGACGAACCGGCCGTGCGCGACGCCCTCGCGGTTCTGTTCGAGATGGAGGGCTACGCCGTCACCGGATACGAGTCCGGCGACGCCTTCCTCGAGGCCGCCAAGAACCATCCGCCGGCCTGTGTCTTCCTCGACGTCCACATGCCCGGTCGCTCCGGCCTCGACATCCTCAAGGCCCTCAACGCCGATCACTATCCCGCCCCGATCTTCATCATCTCCGGCCAGGGCGACATCCCCATGGCCGTGACGGCGATCAAGTACGGCGCCTTCGACTTCATCGAGAAGCCCTTCGACGCCGACGTCATTGTCGGTCGCGTCCGCGAGGCGCTCGACGCCCAGGCCCGACGCGGCACCGACGAGCACAGGGCCAACTCGGTCTCCCACGACTTCCCCGGCCGCGAGATGCTCACCCCGCGCGAGATCGAAGTGCTCGGCCAGATCACCGCCGGCGCCTCGAACAAGGAGGCGGGCCGCCATCTCGGCATCTCCCCGCGCACCATCGAGGTGCATCGCGCCCGCATCATGGAGAAGCTCGGCGCCCGCAACGCCGCCGATCTGGTGCGCATCGTGCTCACCGGCGAGCACGGCTGAGCGCGCGCCGGCATCCGGGAAATGACGCGCAGTTGATCATCTCTGCGCAGGAATACGGATGCCCCCGGGGCGAGATTCGGACCACAGTGTGAACCGCGCACACGGCCGAGTGACCCCGATGAACGTTTCTCCGCCCGATACGCCCAAGGCGTATTACGGGACCATTCACATCGTCGAAGACGATCCCGGTGTCTCCGACAGCCTGCGGTTTCTGCTGCAGGCGCTCGGTCACGACGTCGTGTCGCATCCCGATGCCGAGAGCTTCTTCGAGAGCGCCCCTCCGGGCGGGGAGGACGTCGTCATCGTCGATCTCGGCCTGCCCGGCATCGGCGGCGCCCACGTCATCCGCTGGCTCCAGCAGATGAACCCGCGCCCGCGCATCATCGCCATCACCGGCCAGCCGCAGAAGGTGATCGAGGACGAGCTGCGCGGCCTTCCCGTCGTCAGCGTCCTGCGCAAGCCGCTCTCCGGCGACGTCCTGGTTTCGCTGCTGTGAACGCCCTCGCGAGGCGTTTTCGCCCCGTTTCGTCGGTTCGTTAGGTACTTCGGCGTAAGTAGGCCAACGAAATTGTGAAGGTGCCGCCTTGTTTCTAGCCTTCCGCTCATCGAAGGAGCATCATCCTCGCCTCTGCGCGACGTCCGGAAGACGGGCCGACGTCGCCGCGTGAGAGACGAGGACGAGAGCTGTTCGGACACGGTCGCGCCGGGCGCGATCGACCGTCGCGCAACCGAGGACGACCGCCGTGGCCGACACGACGGACGGGGGTGCGACAGGCGAGGAGGAAATCCAATGGCCTACACCGATCGAGCCTTCGGCAATGCCGGCGCTCCACCCCGAACCGACCGGGACGATCCCGACGGCGGCTGGCTGGAATTCGCCCGCTCCCAGCGCGTCAAGACTCAGCGTCTCGCCGAGCACGACGCCGTCTTCTACGAGGGCGATCCCGCCGATCGCGTCTACGAGCTGATCGAAGGCGCGGTGATGCTGTTCAAGCTCCTGCCCGACGGCCGCCGCCAGGTGGTCGAGGTGGTCGCCCCCACCGCGCTGTTCGGCGTGGTCGGCGGCGCGATCTACGACTGCAACGCCGAGACGCTGACGCCCTGCGTCGTGCGCATCCTCGATCGGCGCGATCTCGAATCGTCGAGCCGCTTTCAGGGCCACGTCGCCGCCTGCCTGCGCCAGCAGATCGAGCGGCTTCACGATCACGCCGTGCTTCTCGGCCGCAAGTCGGCCTTCGAGCGCGTCGCCACCTTCCTGATGCGCTTCGTCCCCGATCGCGGCCAGCCCGGCTGCGTCGGCCCCAAGGGCGAGAAGGGCGAGAAGGACGAGCGCACGATCGAGCTGACCATGACGCGTCAGGAGATCGCCGACTATCTCGGTCTGACCATCGAGACGGTCTCCCGCGTGATCTCCGACCTGAAGCGCCGCGGCCTGATCGCCATCGAGAAGCAGGACCGCATCCGCATCACCGACGTCTGCGGCATCTGTCACCTGACCGGCGCCCACTGAGCTCACCGGCCGCACCGCACCGCGACCGACGCCCCCGAGGCGCCGATCGCGGTCGCATCCGCGCGTCGGTTTCGTCATGCCCGCGTCTGCGCTAGGTTCCGCCGGTTCGACACGACCGGGAGCCGTCCGTGGCCGCCACCCCCGCCACCACCTTTCTGAAGGCGAAGGCGATCGCCTTCGATCTCCTCGAATACGCCCACGATCCCCGCGCGGAAGGCTACGGCCTCGAGGCGGCGGAGAAGCTCGGCCTCGATCCGGCGAGCGTGTTCAAGACTCTGGTGATCACCGACGGCGCCAAGGCCCACGCCCTCGCGCTGGTGCCGGTCGCTCGCAAACTGGGCCTGCCCGCCGCCGCCCGCGCGCTCGGGTGGAAACGCGCCGACATGGCCGACAGGACCGACGCCCAGCGCCTCACCGGCTACGTCCTGGGCGGCATCTCGCCCTTCGGCACCAAGAAGACGCTTCCCGTGGTGGTCGACGAGGAGATCGAACTGCCCGATCTCGTTCACGTCTCCGGCGGTCGGCGCGGCCTGGAGATCCGCGTCCCCCCGGCCGACCTGATCGCCGCCCTCGACGCGGTGGTCGCGGCGATCGCCGTCGATTGAGGACGGCGCGAGCCGGCGCCGCCGCTCACTCCCACCACGGCTTGCGGTGTCCGCCGCCCGCCGCGCCGAACGAACTCGGCCGCGCCGGCTTCTCGTCCTCGAACGCACGCGGCTCGCGTCCGCCCGTCCCGGGACGGACCACCGCGGCGCTCTCGTCGCGCATCGTCGCGACCGGTGTGCCGCCGTCGCGGCGGCAGTCCAACGTGGTGCAGGCGGGCAACGCGGGCGCCTCTCGCGTCACGGCCTCGCGGAACGCCCGCGCCCCGTCGGCCCGCGCCGAGTGCGCGGCGAGCGGAAGAGAAAGAAAGAGGACCGCGAGCGCGGTTCGACACATCATGGCGTCACCATCGGTGAGAGGACGTCGGCCATCATCGCCCGTGATCGTGGAGACACGATGGCGAGGAGCCCGCGCGATGCACCGGCCTCTCCCCTTCGCGCCGTCCGCGTCGCGCGCTGTTTTCGATCACACCGCGACCGAATGCCGGGCCGCCGCGCGCGCCAGATAGACGTCGAACGCCGCCGCGACGATGCGCACCAGCGGTCGCCCGGCCTCGGTGATCGTGAGCCGGTGCCCCTCGACCGTCACCAGCCCGTCCCGGGCCGGTTCGTCGAGCCGTTCGAACGCGTCCGCCACCGCCGCCGTCGTCACCCCGTGCGCGGCGCACACCGCGTCGAGATCGACCGCGTAGTCGCACATGATCCGCTCGATGATCGCCGCCCGGAGCCGGTCGTCGGCGTCGAGCGCCTTGCCCTTGGCGATCGGCAGCCGCCCCGCCTCCACCGCCTTGCGCCAGCGGCCGATGTCGGGGTCGTTCTGGGCGAACCCGTGCTCGGTCTGGCCGATCGAGGAGGCGCCGAGGCCGATCAGCGTGTCGCAGCTGTCGGTGGTGTAGCCCTGGAAGTTGCGATGCAGATCGCCGCTCTTGGCCGCCACCGCCATCTCGTCGGAGGGCAGGGCGAAGTGATCGAGCCCGATCGCCTCGTAGCCGAACTCCGCCAGCGCCGCGCGCGCCGTCCGCTCCAGCGCGAATCGCTCCGAGGCGCCCGGCAGCGCCGCCTCGTCGATCAGGCGCTGATGCTTCTTGAACCACGGCACGTGGGCATAGCCGAACAGCGCGATCCGGCTCGGCCCGAACCCGTGCGCCAGCTCGATGGTGTTGCGGATCGTCGCCGCGCTCTGGTGTGGCAGGCCGTACATCAGGTCGAAGTTGATCGCCGCGATTCCCGCGCCGCGCAGCGCCTCGACCGCCGCCGTCACCGTCTCGATCGGCTGAATGCGCCCGATCGCCTTCTGTACCGTCTCGTCGAAGTCCTGGACCCCGAGGCTGGCGCGGGTCACTCCGGCGCGCGCCAGCGCCGCCGCCAGCTCCGGCGTCACCGTGCGCGGGTCGAGTTCCATCGCGTGCTCGGCGCTCGGCAGGATGTCGAACACCTCGCGCAGCTTCGCCACCACCGCCTCGAACGAGGGGATCGGCAACAGGCTCGGCGTGCCGCCGCCCCAGTGGATGTGCCCGACCGGCAGCCGCCTGCCCGCCGCCTTAGCCACCAGGGTGATCTCCTCGATCAGCCCGAGCGCGTAGTCGATCACCGGATCGTCCTTCAGCGCCGCCTTGGTGTGGCAGCCGCAGTAGTGACAGATCGCCCGGCAATAGGGGACGTGGAGATAGACCGAGATCGGCCGATCGGCCGAAAGGCCCGCGAGCCAGCCGCCGTAGCGGGCGCCGTCGACGCCGTCGTCGAAGTGCGGCGCGGTCGGGTAGCTGGTGTAGCGCGGCACGCTGCGCGTGGCGTACTTGAGATCGATGGCGTTGGACATGGGCGTCACCATGGGGATTGCGTCCTCGTTCGGCCTTGACCCCGATCAAAAAGGGCGAACGTTCGCCCGTCGTCGATCTCCCGCCCGATCTCGTCGTCGAAGGCGCGGGGGATCTCCTCGTGACCGGAGACCTATCGTCGCACCGCCCGCGGGGGCGGTCGTCGTTCGTTCCCGTTGTTCGGACGAGTCGTGCGCCGTGCGTCGTGAACGCCGCTCCGCGAGGTCGCGAACCGTTGCGCGGGTCCGCCCTCCGTCCCTCCGATTCTCGAGTTTTCGGCGCGAACCCACCCTCCGTCGCGAAGAAGGCGAGCCTTCTGCACGTCGAAGCGTCCGTCTCGGGTCGTCCGATCCTTCGATCGGTCTCCACCCTACAACGGCGGCATCGCTTTGAAAACCACGGGGTTCTCCGGTCGTGGTCACGCCGCCGTCGAACGAGCGGATCGAACGGCGCGATTGCCGCGTGGGCCGATGAGGGTTAAGGGATTGGCGTTCGGGTGTAGGTATTTCGACCGTCTGCTGATGGAACGCGGTCGCGGCTATTCTCCGCCACCGCGTCTGCCCCTCGGGCAAACCGGATCGGAATCCACGAACGACTCGATTGAGGTCGCGTTGACCTGAATCAAAGTCTCGGGAGGAGGCCGGACCTAGGGTCGGACCGATACCCGTCGGCGCCTCGACGCCGCTCACCGATACTCCTCGGTGAACGTCGTCGGGATGTCGAAAATCAAGGCGGACGGCCGATCGTCCACCTCGGCGGCGAGAAATCGCGCGGCGAGGCGGGGGAACGGGCCGTCCGGGGGCGTA
Source organism: Siculibacillus sp. (assembly GCA_040275425.1). Classification (GTDB taxonomy): domain Bacteria; phylum Pseudomonadota; class Alphaproteobacteria; order Rhizobiales; family Ancalomicrobiaceae; genus Pinisolibacter. The sequence continues at coordinate 19,882 of JBEOKB010000041.1, forward strand.
TCGACTAGAACAAACGGGGCGAACGATGGCTCGACCAGTCGAGACAAAGGCATTCACGCTCGAGGAGATGGCATACGCCCTCTTCCTCGCGCTTCTCGCCGTCGCCTGCGTGATCCTTGCCGGTAAGGCATGGGAACCGCAGCTGGCGTTCCACGCCGTCGTCGGCGCGATCTTCGCGGCGGCCGGCATCTTCCTGATCGTCAAGGGCTACAACGACCGCTCGAGCCAGCCGGCTCATGTGGTCGACGGCAAGCCCAACTACAACATGGGTCCGGTCAAGTTCGCGGCGATCGCGTCCATGTTCTGGGGCGTCGCCGGCTTCCTCGTCGGCGTCTACATCGCCTCCGAGCTGGCCTTCCCGGTTCTCAACTTCGACCTGCCGTGGATTGCCTTCGGTCGTCTGCGTCCGTTGCACACCTCGGCGGTGATCTTCGCCTTCGGCGGCAACGTGCTGCTGGCGACGTCGTTCTATGTCGTTCAGCGCACCTGTCAGGCGCGCATGCCCGGCATCGTGACGCCGTGGTTCATCGTGCTCGGCTACAACGCCTTCATCGTCATTGCCGGCACGGGCTACCTGCTCGGCGTGACCCAGAGCCAGGAATACGCCGAACCCGAGTGGTACGCCGACCTGTGGCTGACCATCGTCTGGGTCGTCTACCTGTTCGCCTTCCTCGGCACTCTCTGGCGGCGCAGGGAAGCTCACATCTACGTGGCGAACTGGTTCTATCTGGCCTTCATCGTCACCGTCGCGATGCTGCATCTCGGCAACAACGTGCGCGTGCCGGTCTCGCCCTTCTCGATGAACTCCGTCCAGGTGTTCTCGGGTGTGCAGAACGCGATGGTCCAGTGGTGGTACGGTCACAACGCGGTGGGCTTCTTCCTGACCGCGGCGTTCCTCGCCATCATGTACTACTTCGTGCCGAAGCGCGCCGATCGCCCGGTCTACTCGTACCGTCTGTCGATCGTGCACTTCTGGGCCCTGATCTTCACCTACATCTGGGCCGGTCCGCACCACCTCCACTACACCGCTCTTCCCGAATGGGCCTCGACCCTCGGCATGGTGCTCTCGGTGATCCTGTGGATGCCCTCCTGGGGCGGCATGATCAACGGCCTCATGACGCTGTCCGGTGCCTGGGACAAGCTGCGCACCGATCCGGTTCTGCGCATGCTCGTCGTCTCCGTCGCCTTCTACGGCATGTCGACCTTCGAAGGCCCGCTGATGTCGATCAAGGCCGTCAACGGTCTGTCGCACTACACCGACTGGACCGTCGGTCACGTGCACTCCGGCGCTCTCGGCTGGGTCGGCTTCGTGTCCTTCGGCGCGCTCTACTGCCTGTTCCCCTGGCTGTGGAACAAGAAGGGCGTCTACTCGCTGAAGCTCGTCAGCTGGCACTTCTGGACCGCCACCATCGGCATCGTGTTCTACATCTCCGCCATGTGGGTGTCGGGCATCATGCAGGGTCTGATGTGGCGTGCCTACGACAAGCTCGGCTTCCTCGAGTACTCGTTCATCGAGACCGTCTCGGCCATGCATCCCTACTACGTGATCCGTGCTCTCGGCGGCGGCCTGTTCCTCGTCGGCGCGCTGATCATGTGCTACAACCTGTGGATGACCGTGGCTCGTGGTGAGGACGTCGAAGGCGTCACCGCCGGTTCCCCGGCTCTGGCCCCGGCCGAGTGAGGAGATACGATCCATGTCGCTGATCGAAAAGCACGCCATTTTCGAGAAGAACTCGATCGTTCTGCTCGTCGGCATCCTGATCATGGTCGCCATCGGCGGTCTGGTCGAAATCGTGCCCCTCTTCTACCTGAAGAGCACGATCGAAAAGGTCGAGGGGATGCGTCCCTACACCCCCCTCGAACTCGCCGGTCGCAACATCTACGTCCGTGAAGGCTGCTACAACTGCCACAGCCAGATGATCCGTCCGATGCGCGACGAGATCGAACGCTACGGCCACTTCAGCCTTGCCGCGGAATCGATGTACGACCATCCGTTCCAGTGGGGCTCCAAGCGCAACGGTCCCGATCTGGCCCGCGTCGGCAACAAGTATTCCGACAAGTGGCAGGTCGAGCATCTCGTCAACCCGCGCGCCGTGGTTCCCGACAGCATCATGCCCGGATATCCCTTCCTGGCGAAGACCGAGCTCGACACCAAGCATCTGACCGAAATGGTCAAGACGCACCGTCTGGTGGGCGTGCCCTACTCCGACGACCAGGTCGCCAACGTGGCGGCGGACGTCGCGGCTCAGGCCAACCCCGATGACAAGAATGTCGCGGCGATGCTGAAGCGCTACCCCAAGTCGGTCGCGCGTGACTTCGACGGCAATGCCGCCAAGGTCACCGAGATGGACGCGATGGTCGCGTACCTTCAGGTCCTCGGAACCCTCGTGGACTTCAATCTCTACGACGACAAGGCGAACGTGCGCTGAGTGGAGGTGACTTCATGTCTACCTATGCTTCTCTCGCTCAGTTCGCCCAGACGTGGGGACTGGTCTACTTCTTCGTCATCTTCGCGGGCGTCCTCGTCTATGCATTGTGGCCGAAAAACAAGCGGCCATTCGACGAGGCCTCGCGTATCCCCCTGCGGGAGGATTGATCCATGGCACAACAGGAACTCGACCATCTGTCGGGTCAGAGCACGACCGGCCACGAGTGGGACGGTCTGAAGGAGTTGAACACGCCGCTGCCGAAGTGGTGGCTCTACGTGTTCTACGCCTGCATCGTCTGGGCGATCGGCTACACGTTCTTCTATCCGGCGTGGCCGCTGATCACGGACTACACCAAGGGTGTGTTCGGTGCCCAGATCCGCGTCAACTCGATCGCCGACTACGAGAACGGCAAGGCGGCTCGTCTCGCCAACGCCGCCGGTCTCGCCGAGGCTCCGCTCGAGAAGATCAAGTCGACCCCGGCCTTCCTCGAGTTCGCCATGGCGAACGGCAAGGCGGCCTTCGGTGACAACTGCGCCCCGTGCCACGGCTCGGGTGCGACCGGCGGCCCGGGCTTCCCGAGCCTGCAGGACGACGACTGGCTGTGGGGCGGCAAGCTCGCCGACATCTACCAGACGCTGCAGTACGGCATCCGTTCGGGTCACGCCAAGCAGCGCGACATGGCGATGCCGGCCTTCGGCAAGGACGGCCTGCTGAAGAAGGAAGAGATCGCTGCGGTCGCTTCCTACGTGGTGTCGCTCTCCGACGCCTCCGTGAAGGCCACCGATGACGGCAAGAAGATCTATGCCGACAACTGTGCCTCGTGCCATGCCGACGACGGCAAGGGCAACATGGAGATGGGCGCCCCGAACCTGACCGACAAGATCTGGCTCTACGGCGCCAGCGTCGACAAGGTCGCGGCTCAGATCTCCGAACCCGCGCTCGGCGTCATGCCGGCCTGGGAAGGCCGTCTCGACCCGGTCACCATCAAGTCGCTGGCCGTCTACATCCACTCGCTGGGTGGCGGCAAGTGATCCGATGAGGATCCGATACGAAGGAGGCGGGCGACCGCCTCCTTCTTCTTTTCGGGATCGTTCGCTCGTCGATCGGTCTCGGCGCGTCGGAAGGGGGCTCGAGGCCCCCTTCGTCGTGTGAAGTGGGGTACACGATCGTCCGATCGCTGCGATCCGCCCTTGTCGCGGAGGCCGCCGCGCCTTATGGAGCGAGAACGGACGCGCCCCTTCCCGGCGCCGGGCTTCGGGGGCCCACCCCACGATGGAAGGAACACGAACGCGATGAGCGTCGACACCGGCAACAACGACGACAGCGGCAAGCTCTACGCGGATCACAAGAAGATCTATCCGCTGACCGTGCGCGGCACCTTCCGTCGCATCAAGTGGGGCATTCTGATCGGTGGTCTGGCGATCTACTATCTGCTGCCGTTCCTGCGTTGGGACCGCGGTCTCGACCGCCCCGATCAGGCCATTCTGCTCGACCTCGCCGGTCGCCGCTTCTTCTTCTTCGGCATCGAGATCTGGCCCCAGGAGATCTACTACGTCACCGGCCTGATGGTGGTGGCCGCCTTCGTGCTGTTCCTCACCAATGCGTTGGCCGGTCGTCTGTGGTGCGGCTATCTCTGCCCGCAGACGGTGTGGACCGACCTCTATTTCATGGTCGAACGCGTCTTCCAGGGCGAGCGGCGCGAGCAGATGAAGCGCGACGCCGGCCCGTGGACCTTCGACAAGCTCTGGCGCAAGGCGATCACCCACGTGGTCTGGGTCTTCGTGGCGGTGGCCACCGGCGGTGCCTGGGTGCTCTACTTCGCCGACGCACCGACGCTGCTGTGGGAGATCCTGACCTTCCGCGCCGACGGCGTCGCCTACGTCTGGATCGCCATCCTCACCACGACCACCTATCTCCTCGCCGGCTTCGCTCGCGAGCAGGTCTGCCTCTACATGTGTCCCTGGCCGCGCATTCAGGCAGCTCTGACCGACGAATGGGCGCTCAACGTCTCCTATCGCGTCGATCGCGGCGAACCGCGCGGTTCGCTCAAGCAGAACAAGAAGCTGCGCGCCGCCGGGCAGTCGGCCGGCGACTGCGTCGACTGCGGTCAGTGCGTCCAGGCCTGCCCGACCGGCGTCGACATCCGCGACGGCCTGCAGATGGGCTGCATCCAGTGCGGCCTGTGCATCGACGCCTGCGACGCGGTCATGGCCAAGACCGGCCAGAAGCCTCGCCTGATCGGCTACGACACCGACATCAACATCGAACGGCGCGAGCGCGGCGAGGCGCCGATCTACAAGTTCGTCCGGCCGCGCACGCTGATCTACGTCGTTCTGATCGTCCTGGTCAGCGCGGTGATGGGCTGGCGTCTGTCGACCCGCGCGACCCTCGGCGTCAACGTCCTCCACGACCGCAATCCCCAGTTCGTGGTCAATTCCGACGGCTCGATCCGCAACGGCTACACCGTCCGCCTCCTCAACAAGGCGGCCGCGAAGCGCGAACTGGCTCTGGCGGTCGTCGGTGCGCCCAAGGGGGCGGCGTTGGAGACCAGCAGTCCGGCCGAGCGCCGCGACGGCACGCTCGTCTTCACCGTCGAGCCCGACCAGACCCGAGAGATCCGCGTCCTCGTGACGGCGCCGCCGACGGCCACCGTCGCGAGCTCGAGCGGCCTCGAGTTCACGCTGCGCGACGCCACCGGCGAGACGGCGGTCGCCAAGGACTTCTTCAAGGCCCCGTGAGGGCCGGCGACGGCGAGCGGCGTCCGCGCCGCCCGCATCTTCACCCGGGACGGACGGGCGGAGAAGGAACGAGAGGACGCCGCGCGTCCGTGACCCATGCCCAGGAGGGACCGATGCCGACCGACTTGAACGGGACGAACAGCGTGGATCAGGGCGGGTTCCGGCTCACCGGCACGCGCGTTCTGATCATCTTCGTGGTCGTGTTCGGCGTCGTCTTCGGCGTCAACGGCTACATGCTCTACAAGGCCGTCGGCACCTTCTCCGGAACGGTGACCGATTCCTCCTATCGGGTGAGCCAGGGCTTCAACAAGGAGATCGCCGCCGCGCAGGCTCAGGCCGAGCGCGCTTGGCAGGTGAGCGCCCATGCCGAGCGCGCCGACGACGGCGTCGTCTCCATCCGGGTCGAGGCCCGGACCTCGGAGGGTCGTCCCGTCTCCGGCGTGGCCTTCCGCGCCCGCCTCCAGCATCCGGCCGCCACCGCCCACGACAAATCGGTCGATCTCGCGCCGCTCGCCGGCGCCGACGGCGTCTTCACCGGCCGCGTCGCCGACGTCGGCCAGGGCAAGTGGGGCCTCGCCATCACCGGCGACACCGCCGAGGGCCGCGCCTTCGCCTCCCAGAACACCCTGTTCTTCAAGTGAGGGGTCCCCGAACGTCGCCCGGCGCCGCGTCGCCGTGCGAGGATCGGCGCCGCGTCGTCACCCTTCGATCGAGGACGTGACCTTCCCATGACCGTCGAAGACACTCCGCGTGATCGCGACTGGAACGCCTTCGCCACCCCGGCCGGCGCCGACGGTGCCCACATGGACCTCGCGGTCGAGGGCATCACCTGCGCCGCCTGCATGTCGACCATCGAACGCGGCCTCGGTGCCATGCCCGGTGTCACCACCGCCCGTCTCAACCTGACCACCCACCGCCTCGCCCTCGACTGGAAGCCGGGCGAAGTCGGCGCCGGCGACATCGTCCGCCGCCTGGAACGGCTCGGCTACCGTGCTCATCCCTTCGACCCGGCCCGCCGCGGCGCCGAGGAGGAGGCCGAATCGCGCGAGCTGATGCGCTGCATGGGCGTCGCCGGCTTCGGCGCCATGAACATCATGCTTCTGTCGGTCTCGGTGTGGGCCGGCAACGTCACCGACATCGACGCCCCGACCCGCGATCTGTTCCACTGGGTCTCGGCCCTGATCGCCATTCCGGTCGTCGCCTATTCGGCCCGTCCCTTCTTCCGTTCGGCCCTGCGCGCGCTCAGGGTGCTGCGCACCAACATGGACGTGCCGATCTCGATCGGCGTGGTGCTCACCCTCGGCCTGTCGATCTGGGAGACGCTGCACTCCGCGCATCACGCCTTCTTCGACTCGGTGGTGATGCTGCTGTTCTTTCTGCTGGTCGGCCGCTGGCTCGATCACGACATGCGTCGCCGCACCCGTTCCGTCGCCGAGAACATCGCCGCCCTCAGGGTCGAATCCGCCGGTCTGATCGAGGACGACGGCACCGTGCGCGACGTGCCGCTGTCGAAGGTCGAGCCGGGCAGCCTCGTCCTCGTGCGCCCCGGCGAGCGCGTTTCGGTCGACGGCGTCGTCGAGGACGGCACCTCCGACATCGATCAGAGCCTGATCACCGGCGAGACCGATCTGGTCGCGGTCGGCAGCGGCGCCCGCGTCTACGCCGGCACCCTCAACGTCGGCGGCGCCCTGCGCATCCGCGTCACCGCCGCCACCGCCGGAACCCTGCTCGACGAGGTCAACCGCCTGCTCGAGAGCGCCGCTCAGGCCAAGTCCAAGTACATGCGGCTGGCCGATCGCGCCGCCTCGACCTATGCGCCCGTCGTCCATACCGCCGCCGTGCTCACCTTCCTCGGCTGGTGGCTCTTCGGCAAGCCGGTCGCCGACTCGCTGATCGTCGCCGTCTCGGTGCTGATCATCACCTGCCCCTGCGCCCTGGCGCTCGCCATCCCCACCGTCCAGGTGGTCGCCTCGGGCATCCTGTTCCGCGCCGGCGTGCTGCTCCATTCCGGCGACGTCATCGAGCGCCTCGCCGCCGTCGACACCGTCGTCTTCGACAAGACCGGCACGCTGACCCTGGCCGAGGCTCACCTGCTCAACGCCGCCGACTTCACCACCGAGCGCCTGATGGCCGCCGGTCGCCTCGCTCGCGCCAGCCGCCACCCGCTCGGCGTCGCCCTGGCCGAGGCCACCCGCGCCGTCGCCCCGCCGATCGAGGTGCGCGAGGTGCCCGGACGCGGCATCGAGGCCACCGTCGACGGCGTGGTCGAACGCCTCGGCGCCCCGGACTTCTGCGGCGCCGATCCCGCGGCCGTCGCCGCGCTGCACGAGCGCTGGCCCACCGCCTCCCTCGTCGCCCATCGCGACGGCAAGGGCGAAGTGGTGGTCTGCGCCCTGCTCCAGGGCCTGCGCCCCGACGCCGTCGAAGCGGTGCGTGCCCTCCATGGCGCCGGATACGCCGTCGAGATCCTGTCCGGCGATCGCGAAGTAGCGGTCGCCGGCGTCGCCGCCACCCTCGGCGTCGACCGTTGGTCGGCGGGCTTGAAACCGGCCGACAAGATCGCCCGCATCGAGGCGATGAAGGCCGAGGGCCTGAACGTGCTGATGGTCGGCGACGGCCTCAACGACGCCCCCGCCCTGGCGGCGGCGAACGTCTCGCTGTCGCCGGTCACCGCGGTGCATCTCTCCCAGGCCGCCGCCGACGCCGTCTTCCTCGGCGATCGCCTCGCCCCGGTCGTCGCCGCGCTCGCCCAGTCGCGCCGCGCCCGCCGCGCCATGGTGCAGAACCTGTGGCTGTCGGTGATCTACAACTTCGTCGCCGTGCCGATCGCCGTCGCCGGCCTCGTCACGCCGCTGATCGCCGCGATCGCCATGTCCGGCTCCTCGGTGATCGTCACCCTCAATGCGCTGCGCCTGAGGTTCGGCAGCGGGCGCTGAGCGCCCGCGTCACCTTTTCCGTTGACGCGGCGCCGCGTTCGGCGCACTCGAAGGCGCCGCCCGTCGAAGACGCGGGCCGTGTTCCCGCCGCGCGAGGCAGAAGTCATGGACGTCCTGATCTTCCTCATCCCCGTCGCCATCGGTCTCGGTCTGCTCGGCCTGTTCGCCTTCCTGTGGACGCTGAGGAACGGCCAGTACGAAGATCTCGAGGGCGCCAAGTGGCGCATCCTCACCGACGACGATCTTCCCGCCGCCCCGCCCGCCGCCCCCGCGCCGCCCTCCGAGCGTGATTGACCGCATCGGAGCGACTTCGGCCACCCCTCGTTTACCCTGCGCCTCGGTGCCGTTTCGGCCTGAAGGCGTTCTTAACTTCCCCAGGGGCAAGCTCGCCCCGATCTGACCCCGGGGAGGTATCATGAGTTTCATTCGGACCATGGCGCGCGCCGTTCTGCCCAAGGCCGTCCGCCAGGGCATCCATGCGCGCTACCACGCCGCCGTGGTGCGCCGTCTTCCCGATCGCGTCTTCATGGAGAGCCGGATCTTTCCCTGGCTCGAAGCCCAGAAGCCGCGACGCGTGCTCTTCGTCGGCGTCCGTGCCTATACCGAGCACTACCCGCGTCTGCTCGCCGAGCGCGGCATGCACGTCTGGACGGTCGACATCGATCCCGACGCCGCGCGGTGGGGCGCGGCCGACCATCTGACCCGTGACGTCTGCGCGCTCGTTCCGGCGGACTTCCCCGAACCCTTCGATGCCGTCGTCTTCAACGGCGTGATAGGCTGGGGCGTCGACGAACCCGAACCGATCCTCGCCGCCCTCGGCGCCCTGCGCTCGCTCGTCCCCGACGGTGCGCCGATGGTGATCGGCTGGAACGACGATCGCAGTCGCGATCCCCTGGCCCTGGCCGGCGTGTCGGAACAATGGGAGTCGATCGCCGGTCCGAGCGGCACCACTCGACGGGCCTTCGAGGGCGTCACCCACGTCTACGACTTCGTCCGCGCCCGGCCGCGCCCGAGCCTCGGCAACTGACGCCGACGGCGCGGCGGCTCGCGCCCGCGTGAATTCGCCGAAACGAGAAAGGGCCCCGGTGTCGCCACCGAGGCCCTTTCTCGCATTCCCTTCGCCGATCCGCTCAGCCGCCCGAACGCGGCACCGCGACCCGCGCCACCGGCGCCGGCGGCACACCCTCGGCGAGGTCGACCGGCCCGCTCAGCGGCAGCCCGAGGGTCTGCCACACGTCGACCAGCGCGTTCTTCAGCTTCTCGATCAGCGCGTCGTCGTGGAACGGCGTCGGCGTGATGCGCAGCCGCTCGGTTCCGCGCGGCACGGTCGGATAGTTGATCGGCTGGATGTAGATGCCGTGCACCTCGAGCAGCATGTCCGAGGCCTTCTTGCACAGGTCCGGATCGCCGACGAACACCGGCACGATGTGCGTGGCGGTCGGCATGACCGGCAGCCCGACCGCGCCCAGCACGTCCTTGGTGCGCTGCGCCTGGCGCTGCTGCATGTCGCGCTCGGCGGGTGAGCGCTTGAGATGGCGGATCGAGGCGGCGGCGGCGGCGGCGATCGCCGGCGGCAGCGCCGTGGTGAAGATGAAGCCCGGCGCATAGGAGCGCACCGCGTCGCAGATCGCCTTGGTCGCGGTGATGTAGCCGCCGAGCGTGCCGAACGCCTTGGCCAGCGTCCCCTCGATCACGTCGATGCGGTGCATGACGCCCTCGCGGTCGGCGATGCCGCCGCCGCGCGGTCCGTACATGCCGACGGCATGGACCTCGTCGATGTAGGTCAGCGCGCCGTACTTCTCCGCGACGTCGCAGATCTCCTTGATCGGCGAGATGTCGCCGTCCATCGAATAGACGCTCTCGAACACGATCAGTTTGGCCCGGCCCGGCTCGGACGCGGCCAGGAGCTCCTCGAGATGGGCGACGTCGTTGTGCCGCCACAGCTTCTTCTCGCAGCCCGAGCGGCGGATGCCCTCGATCATCGAGGCATGGTTGAGTTCGTCAGACAGGATCAGGCAGTCCGGCAGGAGCCGCGCGATCGTCGAGATCGCCGCCTCGTTCGAGACGAAGCCGGAGGTGAAGACCAGGCCCGCCTCCTTGCCGTGCAGGTCGGCGAGTTCGGCCTCGAGCTCGACCAGCGGATGGTTGGTGCCGGAGATGTTGCGCGTGCCGCCGGCGCCCGCGCCCATGCCCGACGCCGTCTCGATCATCGCGCCGAGCACGCTCTGGTGCTGACCCATGCCGAGATAGTCGTTGGAACACCACACGACGATCTCGCGCGCCTGCTCCTCCTTGCGCCAGATGGCGTGCGGGAACCGACCGACGATGCGCTCGAGGTCTGCGAACACCCGGTAGCGCTTCTCGGCCTTGAGCTGGTCGATCGCGCCCTCGAAAATCGACTGATAATCCATGTCCGTCCTCGAGCCCTTCTCACTCGTCCACGAGCGCGCGACGTTCGTTCGTTCCCGGTCTTTCGGCGCCGTCGCGCCGAGGTCTCGCGGGAGCCCCTCGTATCGAACGTCGATCCGCCATCGTGGCGTCTGCCGCACGAGCGGTCGACCGTCGAGACGCCTCGACCACCGCCCGCCTGCTCCTCCATTATTAGACTTACTAGATTTCCAGGCACTTTGACCATGATCAAGGTGGACACATTTCAGTCGGCGGGGCCTACCTTCGCCGTGGCCGGTCGTCGCAGGCGCCACGGCAACGGCTCGTTCACCTTTCTGGGCGATTCTCCCCTCACGGAGGGGGAAACCCGGTGAACCTCGATCTTTCGTCCCTGACCTTCCTGGTCGTCGAAGACAGTGCCTACATGCGGACGATCCTGCGCACCATGCTGCAGGGCTTCGGCGCGCGCCGCATCGTCGAGGCCGAGGACGGCGCCTCCGGCCTCGAGGCCATGGACCGCTCCAATCCGGACATCCTCATTCTCGACTGGGTCATGCCGATCCTCGACGGCGCCGACATGGTGCGGATGATCAGAAACCCGCAGAATCCCTTCGCCTACGTGCCGGTGATCATGGTCACCGCCCACACCGAGCGCTCGCGCATCCTCGAGGCGCGCAAGCTCGGCATCCACGAGTTGCTGTGCAAGCCGATCTCCGCCAAGGCGCTCTATCAGCGCATCGCCAGCGTGATCATGCACCCGCGCGAATTCGTGAAGACCCCGTCCTATTTCGGCCCCGCCCCGCGCGCCATCCGCAACCGCCAGAAGATCTGGCAGGCCAAGCCCGGCGCTCCCCCCTCCGGCGGCGGCATGGCCGCCTGACGTCGCCGCGCCGCCGTTTCGACCGCGCCTCGTCTCGCGCGACTTGTCGTCGCGCCCCGGCGCGACCTGTGGCACAAGGGGCGTCGACCGAGGTGATCCGGGGTGGGATCGCCGGTGTGTTCGAGAGGGAAGATGGTGAGCCTTCGGCCGGGCGGCGCCGCCGCCGTGTTCCTGAAGCGGGTGGGGACCGTGTCCGGTTTCACCATGCTGAGCCGCGTCACCGGCCTCGTCCGCGACGTCGTCCTCGCCTGGATCATCGGCGCGGGCCCTCTGGCCGACGCCTTCTTCATCGCCCTGCGCATCCCCAATCACTTCCGCGCCCTGTTCGCCGAGGGCGCCTTCAACGCCGCCTTCGTGCCGACCTACGCCGGAACCCTGGAACGCGACGGCGCCGAGCGGGCGCTGCTGTTCGCCGCCCGCGTCCTCGGCGCGCTCCTGGCGGTGCAGATCGTCATCCTCGTCGCCGCCGAAGTGTGGACGCCCGGCCTCCTCGGCCTGATCGCCCCCGGCTTCGAGAAGGACCCGGTGCTCGGCGATCTGACCGTGCGCCTCACCCGCATCACCTTCCCCTATCTCGCCTTCGTCACCCTGGTGACGCTGTGGTCGGCCGTTCTCAACGCCCATCATCGCTATGCGGCGGCGGCCGGGGCCTCGGTGTTGTTCAACGTCTCCATCGTCGCCTGCGTCCTCGCCGCCGCCCCCTTCGCGGTCGGACGGCCCGAGGTGCCGGTCCATGCCGCCGCGATCGGCGTCGCGCTCGCCGGTGTCGCCGAGCTGCTTCTGGTGGTGTGGGCGATGCGCCCGCTCGGCTTCGCGCTCGCGCCCGCCCGGCCCGTCCTCGACGTCGAGGTCGTGACCTTCCTGAAGCGCCTCGGCCCGGCCACCATCGGCTCGGGCGCCTCGCAGATCGCCATGTTCGTCGACACCATCCTCGCCGCCGCCCTGCCGCTCGGCGCGGTCTCGGCCATGTACTACGCCGACCGGCTCTATCAGCTGCCGATCGGCGTCATCGCCATCGCCATCGGCACGGTGCTGCTGCCCGAGCTCTCCCGCCGCTTCGCCGCCGAGGACGCCGACGGGGCCCGCCGTGCCCAGCGCCGGGCGATCCTGTGGTCGACCGTGCTCACCGCCCCCTTCGTCGCCGCCTTCCTGATCTTCCCGGACCTGCTGGTGAAGATCGCCTTCGCCCGCGGCGCCTTCGACGCCGCCGCCACCGCCCGCGCCGCCGCCACCCTCCAGGCCTACGGCTTCGGCCTCCTCGCCGTGGTGCTGCTGCGCTCGGTCGTGCCCGGCTATCACGCGCGCGGCGACACCCGCACCCCGATGTGGGTCGCCTTCGTCGCCATCGGCGTGAACGTCGCCCTCAAGTTCGTGCTCACCGGCCCGTGGGACGTCGCCGGCCTCGCCCTCGCCACCTCGGTCGGCGCCTGGGTCAACCTCGGCCTGCTGGTGATCCTCGATCGCCGCCGAAACGCCTCTCCGCCCGCCGCCTGAACCCCGACCTCCTCGGTCGATGACCCATCTTGCACCTGCAACTGGTCCGGCGCACGATCCGCGCGTCGGACGGTCGGCCCGGCGGGAAGCGAAAGGGGGTTCTCGTGAGAAGCGACGGCGCGATCCTCTCGACCTCGTTCCGCTATTTCCTCGCCGTCGCCGACGCCGGCTCGATCCGCGCCGCCGCGCGCGAACTCAACATCGTCTCCTCGGCGGTCAACCGGCAGATCCTCCTGCTCGAGGAGAGCCTCGGCATCCGCCTGTTCGACCGCGTCGGCCGTGGCCTGCGCCTGTCGGAGGCGGGCACCATTCTCGCCCGTCAGGTGCGAGAGACCCTCGACCGCTACGACGACACCGTCGCCGAGCTCGACACCCTGCGCGGCCTGCGCCGGGGCCGCATCCGCATCGCCACCGTCGAGAGCACCTCGGTCGAGCGCCTGCCGCTGCTTCTGGCCGAATACTGGCGCCGCTGGCCCGGCATCGAGGTGGTGCTGACCATGGCCGGCGCCGAGGAGGTGACGCGCCTCGTCGACGAGGGCCTCGCCGACGTCGGTTTCACCTTCTCCACCCACGATCTCGAAGGCCTGCGCATCGTCCATCAGGAGCCGCACGCCCTCGGCGCCGTGCTCGCGCCCGACCACCCCCTCGCCGATCGACCCGGTCTCGCCTTCGCCGACCTGGTCGGCGAGCCGCTGATCCTGCCCGCGCGCGGCATGTCGCTGCGGGTGGCGCTCGAGCCGTTCCTCCAGCGCCACCGCCGCCGCCTGACCTTGCGCGCCGAGTGCAATTCGCTGCGCCTCATGGCCAAGCTGGTCGAGTGCTCGCGGGCCGTCGGCTTCCAGACCCGCATCGGCATCGAGGCCGAGACCCGCGCCGGAACCCTGAAGTGGCTCCCCATCGAGGATACCGACCTCGCCACCGACCGGTGCATGGTCGTCGCCCGCATCGGCACGATTCCGAGTCTCGCGGTCGCCGCCTTCACCGATCTGGTCGAGGAGCTCTGGGGAACGGGTGATCGCCCCGCGCGCAGTTCCGCCCCGTGATGCTCGAGATTCGCGCATGGGTTCCATTGCTGCCGAAAAGAGAGTGGACCGCTCGAAATTCTCCGCTGTTTCGAACGATCGAATTCGCGCATTCTTCGCCCCTGACGTGTTCGGGCGGGCGAAGTCGGGACGATTCGGCCGGTCGCGCCCGTTCCCACCCCTGGAGAGACGTATGGGCCGGCTGACGACTCACGTACTCGATACCGTGTCCGGCATGCCCGCCTCCGGTCTGCAGGTCACGCTGTGGGCGATCTCGCCCGAGGGCGATCGCCGCCGTCTGGTCGAGGCCCGCACCAACCACGACGGCCGCGTCGACGCCCCTCTGCTCGAGGGCGGGACCTTCGTGCCGGGCGTCTACGAGCTGGTGTTCGGCGTCGGCGCCTATCTCTGGGCCGCCGGCCACGTCCTGCCGGACCCGGCCTTCCTCGACGAAGTTCCGATCCGTTTCGGCGTCGCCGACACCGATCGCCACCTCCACGTGCCGCTGCTGGTGTCCCCCTACGGATACTCCACCTACCGCGGGAGCTGACCCCTCATGCGCGGAACCCTCCGCTACCTCTCCCGTGGCCGCGTGATCGAGGTGGCGGACTTCGAGCCGGCGACGACCGTGCTCGATCACCTGCGTCTCGCGCGCGGTCTCACCGGCTCGAAGGAGGGCTGCGCCGAGGGCGATTGCGGTGCCTGCACCGTCGCGCTCGGCCGCCTCGTCGACGGCCGCCTCGTCTACGAGCCGATCGCCGCCTGCATCCGCCTGCTCGGCTCGATCGACGGCTGCGAGCTGGTCACCGTCGAGGATCTCGCCGCCGAGGGCCGTCTGCACCCCGTCCAGGAGGCGCTGGTGCGCCACCACGGCTCCCAGTGCGGCTTCTGCACCCCCGGCATCGTCATGAGCCTGTTCACGCTGTGGAGCGAGGACCGCGAGGTCGACCGCGCCGCCGTGCTCGACCGCCTCGCCGGCAATCTGTGCCGCTGCACCGGCTATCGCCCGATCGTCGACGCCGGGCTCGACGCCTGCGCCGCCCGCCTCGATCACCGCCCGCCCGAGACCTTCCGCGCCCGCGCCGCCGAGACCGCCCGCGCGCTCGCCGCCCTCGACGACGGCTCCGATCTCTTCGTCGGCGACGAGCGGGTCTTCTTCGCCTCGCCCCGCCGCCTCGACACCGTGCTCGGCCTGATCGAGGCCTTCCCCGAGGCGACGCTCGTCGCCGGCGCCACCGACGTCGGCCTGTGGGTGACCAAGGACGGACAGCACCTGCCGCGCGTGATCCACCTCGGCCGGGTCGACGATCTCACTACCGTCACCGAGGCCGCCGACGCGCTGGAGATCGGCGCCGCCGTCTCGCTCGAGCGCGCCGGCGAGGTGCTCGGCCGCATCGACCCCGACGTCGCCGCGATCTTCCGCCGCATCGGCGCCGCCCAGGTGCGCGCCTCCGGCACCCTCGGCGGCAACATCGCCAACGGCTCGCCGATCGGCGATACCCCGCCGCTCCTGATCGCCCTCGGCGCGGTGATCGAGCTGCGGCGCGGCGACGCCTCGCGCACCCTGCCGCTCGAGGAGTTCTTCCTCGCCTACGGCCGCCAGGACCGCGCCCCCGGCGAGATCCTCACCCGCGTCTTCGTGCCGCGTCTGGCCGACGACGAGGTCTTCCGCGCCTACAAGATCTCCAAGCGCCACGATCAGGACATCTCCGCCCTGCTGATGGCCCTGCGCCTGACCCTCGACGGCAGCTCGATCGTCGACGCCCGCCTCGCCTTCGGCGGCATGGCCGGAACGCCGAAGCGCGCCGCCGCGGCGGAAGCGGCGCTGATCGGTGCCTCGCTCGCCGAGGCCGCCAGCTGGCGCCCCGCCCTCGACGCCCTGCGCGCCGACTTCACGCCGCTCTCCGACCATCGCGCCTCGGCCGACTACCGCACCGAGGTCGCCGTCGGCCTGCTCGGCAAGGCACTCGCCGAGATCGCCGGGACGCCGTCGGTCAAGACGAGAGTGTTCGAACGTCGCGGGGAGGGGACCCATGCCCGCAACCTCTGATCCCACCGCCCGCCTCGTCGGCCGGTCGGTGCCCCACGACGGCGCCGTGCGCCACGTCACCGGCACCGCGCCCTACGTCGACGATCTGCCCGAGCCCGCCGGCACCCTCCACGTCGCCCCCGGCTGGTGTCGCGAGGCCGCGCGTGGCCGCCTGATCGCGATCGATCTCGACGCGGTGCGGACCGCCCCCGGCGTCGTCGCCGTGCTCACCGCCGCCGACGTGCCCGGCCCCAACGATTGTTCGCCCTCGATCGGCGGCGATCCCGTCTTCGCCGAGGGCGAGATCCTGTTCCACGGTCAGGTCGCCTTCGCGGTCGTCGCCCGCACCCGCGCCGCCGCCCGCGCCGCCGCCCGCCTCGCCCGCTTCGAGGTCGAGGCCGAGCGCCCTGCCGTCTCCATCGCCGACGCCGTCGATCGCGGCTCAGACGTGCTGCCGCCCTACGAGTTCCGCAAGGCCGACGTCGCCGCGGCGCTCGCCGCCAGCCCGCGCGGCCTCGACGGCACCTTCTTCATCGGCGGCCAGGAACACTTCTACCTCGAGACCCAGACCGCCTTCGCCCAACCGAGGGAGGGCGGCGAGATCCTGATCCTCGCCTCGACCCAGCACCCGACCGAGGTCTCCCACGTCGCCGCCCGCGTCCTCGGCCTGCCCGAGGCGGCGGTGGTGTGCGAATGCCGGCGCATGGGCGGCGGCTTCGGCGGCAAGGAGAGCCAGGCGACCCAGTGGGCGGTGATCGCCGCCCTCGCCGCGCGCGTCACCGGCCGCCCCGCCAAGCTGCGTCTCGACCGCGACGACGACATGGTCATGACCGGCAAGCGCCACGACTTCCGCGCCGACTGGTCGGTCGGCTACGACGAGCGCGGCCGCGTCCACGCCGTCGACGTGTCGTTCCTCGCCCGCTGCGGCTACTCCGCCGATCTGTCGCAGGGCGTAGTCGACCGCACCATGTTCCACGCCGACAACGCCTACGACTACCCCGCCGCCCGCATCCGCACCCGCCGCCTCCTCACCGACACCGTCTCGAACACGGCGTTCCGCGGCTTCGGCGGCCCCCAGGGTATGGCCTTCGCCGAGCGCATGATGGACGCGATCGCCGTCGATCTCGAGATCGACCCGCTCGACGTCCGCCTCGCCAACCTCTACCCCGACGCCGCCTCGCCCGATCACGGCGTCACCCCCTACGGCCAGGTGGTCGACGACGGCTGCCTCCAGGTCCTGGTCGGCGAGCTGGAGCGCACCTCGGACTATCGCGCCCGTGTCGCCGAGATCGACGCCTTCAACCTGTCGAGCCCGGTGCTCCGCCGCGGCATCGCCCTCACCCCGGTCAAGTTCGGCATCTCCTTCACCCTGACCCATCTCAATCAGGGCGCGGCGCTGGTGCACCTCTACGCCGACGGCTCGGTCGCGGTGAACCACGGCGGCACCGAGATGGGCCAGGGGCTCCACACCAAGGTGCTGCAGATCGCCGCCGACGTGTTCGGTCTCGGCCTCGACCGCGTTCGCATCGCCGCGACCTCGACCGCCAAGGTGCCCAACACCGCCCCGACCGCCGCCTCGTCCGGCACCGATCTCAACGGCATGGCCGTGAAGCGCGCCGCCGAGACCATCCGCGCCCGCCTCGCCGAGGTCGCCGCCGCCCTCCTCGCCGTGCCGGCCGAGACGGTGCGCTTCGCCGGCGGTCGCGTCGGTGCCGGCGAGCGGACCATGCCCTTCGCCGACCTCGCCCGTCAGGCCCATCTCGCCCGCGTGCCGCTGTCGGCGACCGGCTTCTGGGCCACGCCCGATCTCGCCTGGGACCGCCTGCGCGCCCACGGCCGCCCGTTCTTCTACTTCGCCTGCGGCGCCGCCTGTTCGGAGGTGGTGGTCGACACCATCACCGGCGAGATGCGCGTCGCCCGCGTCGACCTCCTCCACGACGTCGGCCGCTCGCTCAATCCGGCCATCGACGTCGGCCAGATCGAGGGCGGCTTCGTCCAGGGCCTCGGCTGGGTCACCACCGAGGAACTGGTCCACGACGACGACGGCCGCCTGCGCACCCGTTCGCCCTCGACCTACAAGATCCCCACCGCCTTCGACGTGCCCGAGGACTTCCGCGTCGCCCTGTGGGCGAGCGAGGGCAACAGCGTCGAGACCGTCCATCGCTCCAAGGCCGTCGGCGAGCCGCCGTTGATGCTGGCGCTGTCGGTCCATTCGGCGATCCTGCGCGCGGTCGGCTCGCTCGCCCCCGGCCGTCTGCCGCCGCTCGATCTGCCCGCCACCCCCGAGGCGATCCTGCGGGCGGTCCAGGCGATGCGCCATCCCCTCGGCGGAGGCCGATCGTGACGGGAACCTGGGCCCGCGTCGTCGATCTGCTCGAGACCCACGGGCGCCTCGCTCGGGTTTCGGTGGTCGCCGTCGCCGGCTCCGCCCCGCGCGAGGTCGGCGCCGAGCTGATCCTGCGCCCGGACGGCGGCTTTCACGGCACCATCGGCGGCGGCGCTCTCGAGTGGCGCGCCCTCGATCTCGCCCGCGCCGCGCTCGCCGCCCGCGATCCCGATGTTCTGCTGCGCGAGGTCGTGCTCGGCCCCGATCTCGGCCAGTGCTGCGGCGGCCACGTCACCTTCGGCGTCGAGATCCTCGATCGCACCGCCCTCGCCGAGGCCCGCGCCCTCGCCGCCGCCGAGGCCGCCGGGCCGTTCCGCACCCGCGCCACCGTCGGCGCCGGTCGCCTCGATCGCCGCATCGTCACAGCCGCCGACCGCGCCCCGCTCGGTCTGCACCCCGACCGCACCCTGATCGAGCGATTCGGCGACGACCGCCGCCCGCTCGTCCTGTTCGGCGCCGGACACCTCGGCCGCGCCGTCGTCCTGGCGCTGGCGCCGCTGCCCTTTCGCCTCGACTGGGTCGACGAGCGCCCCGACGCCTTTCCGGCGGCGATGCCCGCCAATGTCCGTTCCCTCGCCCCGGCCGAACCGCCGACCGCGCTGGCCGCCGCTCCCGCCGGGGCCTTCGTGCTGGTCGCCACCCACGATCACGCCCGCGACTTCGCCCTGGTCGACGCCGCGCTCTCCCGCCCCGATCTGCCCTGGATCGGTGTCGTCGGCTCGCTAACCAAGCGTGCTCGTTTCGTGAGCAGACTTTCGCAAATAGGGCATGACGAGCGCGAGATCCGTCGTATGGTTTGTCCGATCGGGAGCATGGGGATACGGTCGAAGCATCCGGCCGTCATCGCCGCCGCCGTGGCCGTGGAACTCCTCGTCGCCGACGAGGCGACGCGCGGGTCGGGCGAGGTTCGAGACGGAGACGCGTGCGTGCGAGAGGAGAAGCCATGACCGCCACCGCAGCGGCAGATCCCGCCGGGACGGCGGAGCGGGCGCCCGAGTACCTCGTCGAGGCGCGCGGCATCGTCAAGAAGTTCGGCTCCTTCGTCGCCAACGACCACGTCGATCTCGCCGTGCGTCCCGGTGAGATTCACGCCCTTCTCGGCGAGAACGGCGCCGGCAAGTCGACCCTGGTCAAGATGATCTACGGCTCGCTCCAGCCCACCGCCGGGCGCTTCTTCTGGAAGGGCGAACCGGTGGTGATCGCCGATCCCGGCACCGCCCGCCGTCTCGGCGTCGGCATGGTGTTCCAGCACTTCTCGCTGTTCGAGGCGCTGACCGTCACCGAGAACATCGCCCTCGCCATGCCCGGCCGCTTCGACATGAGGGAACTGGCCCAACGCGTCGCCCGCGTCTCGCGCGACTACGGCCTGCCGCTCGAGCCGCGCGCCACCGTCGCCGATCTGTCGGTCGGCGAGCGCCAGCGCATCGAGATCGTCCGCTGCCTGCTCCAGGAGCCGAAGCTCCTGATCATGGACGAGCCCACCGCCGTGCTCACCCCGCAGGAGGCCGATCAGCTGTTCCTCACCCTGGAACGGCTCGCCTCCGAGGGCTGCGCGGTGCTCTACATCTCCCACCGCCTCGAGGAGGTGAAGCGGCTCTGCACCGCCGCCACCATCCTGCGTCACGGCAAGGTCGTCGCCCGCGTCGACCCGAAGACCGAGACCGCGGCGAGCCTCGCCCGCCTGATGGTCGGCGCCGAGGTCCACGCCGTCCGCCCGCGCCACGCCCGCGTCGCCGGACCGACCCGCCTCCACCTCGACGCCCTCGATCTGCCCGCCTCCGGCCCCTTCGCCGTCGCCCTCGACCGGGTGACGATGGAGCTGCGCGCCGGCGAGATTCTCGCCGTCGCCGGGGTCGCAGGCAACGGCCAGTCCGAACTGTTCGACGCGATCTCCGGCGAGCGCACCGCCGCCCGCCCCGAGGCGGTGGTGATCGACGGCGCCCCCTGCGGCCACCTCGGCGTCACCGAGCGCCGCGCCCTCGGCGCCGCCTTCGTGCCGGAGGAACGCCTCGGCCACGGCGCCGTGCCCGCCTTCCGCCTGTCGGAGAACGTCATCCTCACCCGCCACGCCACCTGCGAGGACGTCGGCATGCGCGGCGGCTTCATCGACACCCGCCGCGCCGGATCGACCGCCGCCCGCGTCTCCGACGCCTACGACGTGCGCAAGGGCAAGCCCGACCCCGAGGCCCGCTCGCTCTCCGGCGGCAATCTGCAGAAGTTCGTGGTCGGCCGCGAGCTCGACCGCAGGCCGACCCTGCTGGTGGTCAATCAGCCGACCTGGGGCGTCGACGCCGGCGCCGCCGCGCTGATCCGTCAGGCTCTGATCGATCTCGCCGGCGACGGCTCGGCGGTTCTGGTGATCTCCCAGGATCTCGACGAGATCTTCGAGATCGCCGACCGCATCGCCGTGATCTCGCGCGGGCGCCTGTCGCCCGCCTACGACGCTCACCTCATGACCCTCGAGAAGATCGGCCTTCTCATGGGCGGCGCCCACGGCGGCTCCGACCGCATCGAGGACGCGCTCAGACTGCGGGAGGCCGACGGCCATGCGCATTGAACTGGAAAAGCGCGCCGAACGCTCCAGGGTGATGGCCTGGGCCTCGCCCGTCGTCGCCGTGGTGGCGACGCTGCTGACCGGCGCGGCGATCTTCGCCGCCATCGGCATCCCGCCGATCAAGGGCCTCACCGTGTTCTTCCTCGAGCCCTTCTCCACCCTGTGGAGCCTCGAGGAACTGGTGGTCAAGGCGACGCCGCTGATTCTGATCGGCATCGGCCTTTCGCTCGCCTATCGCGCCAACGTCTGGAACATCGGCGCCGAGGGCCAGTTGACCGCCGGCGCCCTGCTCGGCGCCACCGTGCCGATCCTGTTCAACTCCTGGCAGTCGCCGCTGACGCTGGTCGCCATGCTCGCCCTCGGCGTGATCGGCGGCATGCTGTGGGCCCTGATCCCGGCGTTCTTGAAGATCCGCACCGGCGCCAACGAGATTCTGGTGTCGCTGATGCTGGTCTACGTCGCCCAGCTCCTGCTCGATTGGGTGGTGCGCGGCCCCTGGCGCGATCCCAAGGGCTACAACTTCCCCAAGTCGGTGTCGTTCGAGGGCTGGCAGACCCTGCCCACCATCGGCGACGGGCGCCTCAATCTCGGCATCGTGCTGGCGATCCTGCTGGCGATCGCCCTGGCGGTCCTGCTGCGCCACACCCTCAAGGGCTTCGAGATCCGCGTGCTCGGCGAGGCGCCGCGCGCCGGTCGCTTCGCCGGCTTCTCCTCCGACCGCATGGTGCTGTTCGCCTTCATGGTGTCGGGCGGCCTCGCCGGTCTCGCCGGGGTGGTCGAGCTGGCAGGCACCGTCGGCCAGCTCCAGCCCAACATCTCGCCCGGCTACGGTTTCACCGCCATCATCGTCGCCTTCCTCGGCCGTCTCGATCCGATCGGCGTCGTCGTCGCCGCGCTGATGCTGGCGGTGAGCTACCTCGGCGGCGAGGCGGCCCAGATCGCCCTCGGCCTGTCCGACAAGGCGGCGCGCGTGTTCCAGGGCGTGCTGCTGTTCTGGGTGCTCGCCTGCGACACCCTGATCCTCTATCGCATCCGCGTCGTGCGGACCGCGACCACCGCGGAGGCCGCCCGATGATCGCTTCCTCCGCCCTCGAGGCCGTGCTGCTGACCATCGTCACCGCCTCGACGCCGCTGCTCCTCGCCGCCATCGGCGAACTGGTCACCGAGCGCGCCGGGGTGCTCAACCTCGGCGTCGAGGGCATGATGGTGGTCGGCGCCGTCGCCGGCTTCGGCGTGGCGCTGTCGACCGGCTCGCCGCTCTACGGCATCCTCGCCTCCGCCGCCGCCGGCATGGCCCTGGCCGTGCCCTTCGGCGTGCTGACGCTCAATCTCGTCGCCAATCAGGTCGCCACCGGCCTCGCGCTGACCCTGCTCGGCCTCGGTCTGTCCGGCCTCGCCGGCGAACGCTTCGTCGGCCAACCGGGCGTGCGCCTGGAGAAGCTGCACCTGCCCGTCCTCGGCGACATCCCCTTCGTCGGGCCGCTGCTGTTCGGCCAGGACCTGCTGGTCTATCTGTCGCTCGCCGCCGCCGCCGTGGTGTCCTTCGTGATCTTCCGCACCCGCATCGGCCTGATCCTGCGCGCCGTCGGCGACAACCACGCCTCCGCCCATGCCCTCGGCTTCTCGGTGATCCGGGTGCGCTGGGCGGCGGTCTTGTTCGGCGGCGCCATGTGCGGCCTCGGCGGCGGCTATCTCTCGCTCGCCTACACCCCGCAGTGGGTCGAGAACATGACCGCCGGTCGCGGCTGGATCGCGCTGGCGCTGGTGGTGTTCTCCTCCTGGCTGCCGGGTCGGCTGGTGATCGGCGCCTATCTGTTCGGCGCCGTCACCATCCTCGGCTTCTACGTCCAGGGCCTCGGCATCGGCGTGCCCGCGCAGTTGCTGTCGTCGCTGCCCTACCTCGTCACCGTCGTCGCCCTGGTGGTGATCTCCCGGCGTCGCGGCTCGGCCCGCGCCGATACCCCCGCCTGCCTCGGTCAGCCCTTCGTGCCGGATCGATGATCTCGCCGTCCCTTCGCCGGGTCGCCCGTTCGCGGTCGGGCACCCTGCCTCTCTGGTCTACCGCCGCCTGCGTATGGAGGAAGTTCCCATGAAGAAATGGTCCGCGCTCACCCGTCGCGACGCGATGAAGGGCGCCCTTCTCGGTGCCGCCGCTCTCGTCGTCGCCGCGCCGTTCGCCTCGCCCGTCGGCGCCGCCGAGAAGCTCAAGGCGGCCTGGGTCTACGTCGGCCCGGTCGGTGACTTCGGCTATTCCTATCAGCACGACCAGGGCCGCATCGCCGTCGAGAAGGCGCTGGGCGACAAGGTTCAGACCACCTTCGTCGAGAACGTGCCCGAAGGCCCCGACGCCGAGCGCGTCATCGAGCGCCTCGCCCGTGAGGGCAACCAGATGATCTTCACCACCTCCTTCGGCTTCATGGACCCGACCCTCAAGGTCGCCAAGAAGTTCCCGAACGTGAAGTTCGAGCACGCCACCGGCTACAAGCGCGCCGACAACGTCGCCACCTATTCGGCCCGCTTCTACGAAGGCCGTTACGTCATCGGCCAGATCGCCGGCAAGATGACCAAGTCGAACACCATCGGCTACATCGTCTCCTTCCCGATCCCGGAGGTCGTCTCCGGCATCAACGCCTTCATGCTCGGCGCCCAGTCGGTCAACCCGAACGTCAAGGTCAAGATCGTGTGGGTGAACTCCTGGTACGATCCGGGCAAGGAGGCCGACGCCGCCAAGGTGCTGATCGGCCAGGGCGCCGACGTCCTCACCCAGCACACCGACTCCACCGCCCCCCTCCAGGTGGCGAGCGAGAAGGGCATCCTCGGCTTCGGTCAGTCCTCCGACATGGCCAAGTTCGCGCCCAAGGCCCAGATCACCTCGATCGTCGACGACTGGTCGCACTACTACATCGCCCGCGTGAAGGCCGCCCTCGACGGCTCGTGGAAGGCCGTCGACACCTGGGACGGCATGAAGGAGGAGGCGGTCGTGCTTCCGCCGATCGCCAACGTGCCCGCCGACGTCAAGGCCATGGCCGAGAAGACCGCCGCCGACATCAAGTCCGGCGCGCTCAAGCCCTTCGGCGGCAAGATCACCAAGCAGGACGGCTCCGTGGTCGAGAACCTCGACGACGGCGCGATCCTGTCGATGAACTGGTACGTCAAGGGCATCGACGACAAGCTGCCGCAGTGATGCGCCGGTGAGCGGAGCGGGGAGGGGCCTTGCCCGTCCCCGTGCCCGCGAGAAGACGAGACGGGACCGCCCCGCGGCCCCGTCACCGCACTGCCGGAGGGATCGCCGATGCTCGCCTACGCCGCCGACTGGATGAACATCCTCACCAGATGGTTCCACCTGATCGTCGGCATCGGCTGGATCGGCACCTCGTTCTACTTCATCGCCCTCGACGTCTCGTTCCGGAAGGGTCCCGCCACCCCGGCCGACGTCCACGGCACCGCCTGGCTCGTTCACGGCGGCGGCTTCTATCACGTCGACAAGTACACCGTCGCCCCGCCGCGCCTGCCCGAGGACCTCAAGTGGTACAAGTGGGACGCCTATCTCACCTTCGTCAGCGGCATCGTGCTGATGGCGGTGCAGTACTGGCTGAGCGCGCGCGCCTACCTGATCGACCCCAAGATCCTGGTGATGGAGCCCTGGGCCGCGATCTCGCTGTCGATCGGCTCGCTCACCGCCGGCTGGCTCGTCTACGACGGTCTGTGCCGCTCGCCGCTCGGCCGCCACACCCTGGCGCTCGCCGCCGTGGTCTTCGCGCTCATCGTCGGCGCCGCCTGGGGCTACACCCACGTCTATTCCGGCCGCGGCGCGCTGATCCACGTCGGAGCCTTCGTCGGCACCATCATGGCCGCCAACGTCTTCCGCGTGATCATCCCCAACCAGCGCAAGATGGTCGACCAGCTCATCGCCGGCGAGACCCCCGACGGCCGCCTCGGCGCGATCGCCAAGCAGCGCTCGGTCCACAACACCTATCTGACCCTGCCGGTCCTCCTGATGATGGTGTCGAACCACTATCCGACGCTGACCAATCATCCGCAGTCGTGGCTGCTGGTGGCCCTGATCCTGGTGATCGGCGGCCCGACCCGCCACTTCATCGTCCGCCACGAGGCGGGTGATTCGTTGGGCAAGATCCTGTGGGCTCCGGCGATCGCCACGCTCGGCCTCGTCACCGCCCTGATCCTCACCGCCCCGAAGGCCGCGATCACCTCCGGACGCGCCGTCTCCGACACCGAGATCCTGACGCTGACCGCGAAACACTGCACCATGTGCCATGCGGTGAAGCCGACCCACGAGAGCTTCACCGAGGCGCCCAAGGGCGTGACGCTGGCCTCGGTCGACGATCTCGTCCGCTTCGCCCCGTTGATCAGGGTCCAGGCCGTCGACACCGACGCCATGCCGCTCGGCAACGAGACCGGCTTCACCGACGCCGACCGCGCCACGCTCGCCGCCTGGCTCGCCGCGCACTGAGGGGAGGGCAGAGCCCCGTGTCGTCCGTCGTCGCCCTGACCCTCGCCGAGGTGAACGCCCTCTCGGCCGCCGACTACGTCGCCCGCTTCGGCGACGTCGCCGAGCACTCGCCCTGGGTGGCCGAGGTCGCCGCCCGCGCCCGCCCCCACGCCTCGCGCGAGGCGATGATCGAGGCCTTCGCCGAAGCCGTCCGCGTCGCGCCCGAGGAGGCCCGCCTCGCCCTCGTCCGCGCCCACCCCGATCTCGCCGGCAAGGCCGCGCGCGCCGGCGCCATGGCCGAGGATTCGAAGCGCGAACAGGCCGGGGTCGGTCTCGACACCTTGACGGACGAGGAATTCGCCCGATTTGAACGTCTGAACGACGCCTACCGCGCCAAGTTCGGCTTCCCCTTCATCTTCGCCGTCAAGGGCGCGACCAAGACCATGATCCTCGACGCCTTCGAAGCCCGCCTGCCCGACACGCTCGCGGCCGAGTTCGAAACCGCGATCGCTCAGGTCTCGCGCATCTTCCGCTTCCGCCTCGAGGATCGCGTCGCCCCGTGACCCAAGCCCCCGCCGCCCATCCCTCGAGGGGACGCGCCCCCGACGATCTCGGCCGCCTCGCCCAGGCGCTGCTCGACGATCTCGGCTCGATCACCGACGAGCCCGGTCGCGTCACCCGCACCTATCTCTCGCCCGCTCACGCCCGCGCCATCGACCACGTCGGCGGCTGGATGCGCGCGCGCGGCCTCGCCACCTCGGTCGATGCCGTCGCCACCCTGCGCGGTCGCCGCGAGGCCGACGTCGCCCCCGGTCACGCCCGCACCCTCTATCTCGGCAGTCACATCGACACGGTGATCGACGCCGGCAGGCTCGACGGTTGCCTCGGCGTCGTCGCCGGCATCCTCGCGGTGGAGGAGATCGCCCGGCGCGGCGTGAGGCTGCCCTTCGCCCTCGAGATCCTCGCCTTCGGTGACGAGGAGGGTGTGCGCTTCCCCACCGCGCTCTCCGCCTCTTCCGCCGCCACCGGCACCTATCGGCGCGACTGGCTCGACGTGGTGAGCACCGACGGCATCCGGCTGCGCGACGCGCTCGTCGCCTTCGGCTGCGATCCCGACGACATCGAATCCGCCCGCATCGACCCCGCCCGCGCGCTCGGCTGGCTGGAGCTGCACATCGAGCAGGGCCCGCAGCTCGAGCACTGGGACGTGCCCCTCGGCGTCGTCACCTCGATCGCCGGCCAGACCCGCATGGGCATGACCCTCGAGGGCCGTGCCGGCCACGCCGGCACCGTGCCGATGGACCTGCGCCGCGATGCGCTGGCCGGGCTCGCCGAGATCGCCCTCACCGTCGAGCGCGTCGGCCGCCAGGGCACCGGCGGGCTGGTCGCCACCGTCGGCCGCGTCGCCGTCTTCCCCGGCGCCGGCAACACCGTGCCCGGCCGGGTCGAGGCGAGCCTCGACGTGCGCGCCGGCGCCGACACCCCCCGCCTCGTCGCCCTCGACCGCATCGCCCACGAGGCCGCCCGCATCGCCGAGCGGCGCGGTCTCGCCTTCACGCTCGAACGTCACGTCGACGTGCCGACCTGCCCGATGGACGACCGCCTCCAGAACGCCTTCGCCCGCGCCGTCGCCTCGCTCGATCTCGACGTTCGCCGTCTGCCCTCCGGCGCCGGTCACGACGCCATGGCCATGGCCCGCGTCATGCCCGCCGCCATGCTGTTCGTGCGCTCCCAGGGCGGCATCAGTCACAATCCGGCCGAATGGTCGGAGCCGCTCGACATCGGCCTCGGCGTCGAGGCGCTGATCCGCGCGATCGTCCTCCTCGCCGAGGAGGAGGGGCGATGACCGTCGTCCACCTCGCCGCCACCCTCTCGTTCCGCGACGACCCGGCCCGCGCCGCCGATGCCGTGGAGTTCCACCGGAAGGGCGCGGTGGTGGTCGGCGACGACGGCCGCATCCTCTTCTCCGGTCCCGCTGCCGCTCTGCCCACCGCCCACGCCCGCGCCGAGCGCCGCGACCACGGCGATCTGATCCTCGCCCCCGGCTTCGTCGACACCCATGCCCACTTCCCGCAGTGGCGCATGCTCGCCGCCCCCGGCCGCGACCTGCTCGAATGGCTGGAGCGCTTCACCTTCGCCGAGGAGGCGCGCTACGCCGTCCATGCCCACGCCGCCCACGCCGCCGAGGTCTTCCTCGATCGCCTGATCGAGAACGGCACCACCTGCGTCGCCGCCTATTCGTCGTCCCATGCGGTCGCCGCCGATGCCCTCTTCGCCGAGGCCGAACGGCGCGGCATGGCCATCGCCACCGGCAAGACGCTGATGGACCGCGCCTGTCCCGACGCCGTCGCCGATCATCCCGAGCGCGGCATCGAGGAGAGCGCCGCCCTGATCGCACGCTGGCACGGTCGCGGCCGCGCCCTCTACGCCGTCACGCCGCGTTTCGCGATCACCTCGACCGAGACCCAGCTCCGCCTCGCCGGCGAGCTGCTCGCCGCCGAGCCCACCTGCCTGATGCAGACCCACCTCTCGGAGAGCGCCCGCGAGATCGAAACCGTCCGCGCCCTCTTCCCCTGGGCGGCGAGCTACACCGACGTCTACGACCGCTTCGGCCTCACCGGCCCGCGCTCGCTGTTCGGCCATGCGATCCATCTCGACGCGACCGAGCTGCGCCTCCTGTCGCAGAGCGGTTCGGTCGCCGTCCACTGCCCGACCTCCAATCTCTTCCTCGGCTCGGGCCTGTTCGATCTCGCCGCGATGGACGAGCCCGATCGTCCGATCCGCGTCGCGCTCGCCACCGACGTCGGCGGCGGCACCTCCTTCTCGATGCTGGCGACCCAGGGTCGCGCCGTCGAGATCGCCCGCCTGCGCGGCGCCGACCTCACCGCCACCCGCGCCATGTATCTCGCCACTCGCGGCGGCGCCCGCGCCCTCGGCCTCGACGCCGAGCTCGGCTCGCTCGCCCCCGGCCGCTTCGCCGACATGATCCTGATCGATCCGCGCGCCACGCCCGTACTGGCCGCGCGCGACGACCTCTCCGAAACCCTCGAGGACCGCCTGTTCGCCCTGGCGATCCTCGGCGACGAACGGGCGATCGCCGCCACCTTCGTCGCCGGACGCGAACTTCACCGCCGAACCCCGACCCAAGGCCGCCCATGACCCTCGACGCCGCTCGCATCTCCGCCCTGGTCGACGCCCGTTTCGCCGAGGAGGTCGCCCTCGTCGCCGAACTGGTGAAGTGCCCGTCCGACAACCCGCCCGGCGACTGCGCCCGCCATGCCGAAGTGACCGCCGCCGCGCTCGAGCGTCTCGGCTTCGTCGTCGAGCGCCACCCGGTGCCCGAGGCGCTGGTGCGCGCCAACGGCATGATCTCCGCCACCAACATCGTCGCCCGCCGCGCCTTCGGTGAGGGCGGCCCGGTGATCGCCCTCAACGCCCACGGCGACGTCGTCCCCCCCGGCGAGGGCTGGACCGCCGACCCCTACGGCGCCGAGATCCGCGACGGCTGGATGTACGGTCGCGGCGTCGCCGTGTCGAAGTGCGACTTCGCCACCTACGCCTTCGCCATTCTCGCGCTGGAGCAGGCCGGAGTGCCCCTGAACGGCACGCTGGAGATCCACGGCACCTGGGACGAGGAGGCGGGCGGCGAGATCGGCCCGAAGTGGCTGCTCGACGAGGGAGTCGTCAAGCCGACCCATGCGATCGCCGCCGGCTTCTCCTATGCGGTGGTCGACGCCCACAACGGCTGCCTCCACCTCGAGATCACCGTCGAGGGCAAGTCGGCCCATGCCGCCATTCCCTTCACCGGCGTCGACGCGCTGGAAGCCGCCACCGGCGTGCTCGCCGCGCTCTACGCCTTCCGCAAGTCGCTCGCCGCCACCGTCTCGGCGACGCCGGGCATCGGCAGCCCCCAACTCACCGTCGGCCTGATCTCGGGCGGCATCAACACCAACGTCGTCCCCGACAAGGTGACGCTCCGCCTCGATCGCCGCATGATCCCGGAGGAGAGCCCGGAAGCGGTCGAAGCCGAGCTGCGCGGCGTGATCGAGGGCGCGATGCGCGCCTACCCGGCCGCGCGTGTGCGTGTCGAACGCATTCTGCTCGCCCGCCCGCTCACCCCGCTCGAAGGCTCGGAGAAGCTGTCGGCGGCGCTGACCAGGCGCGCGAGCGAGGTCTTCGGCGAGGCGATCGGCGTCAAGGGCGTGCCGCTCTACACCGACGCCCGCCACTATTCCGACGCCGGGGTGCCGATCGTCCTCTACGGCGCCGGTCCTCGCACCATCACCGAGGCCAACGCCCACCGCGCCGACGAGCGCCTGCCGCTCGAGGATCTGAGGAAGGCGACCGTGGCGGTGGCCCTGGCGCTCGGCGATCTGCTCGGCTGAGGGCGACGTCGTGGGGTGCAAGGAGCGAAGCGAATTGCACCATTTCGGCGAGACGTCGTGTCCGACGACACTCGCGCCTCGCCCCATCGGCTTCCGTTTCGGTGCGATACGGCTCCGCTCATTGCACCCTTGTAAGAACGACCTCGGCTATGATGGCTTCGTTCCGAGAGGAATGCCCTACCGTGAATGACCGTTCCCGGCAGGGCGGCTGGCGATCGGATCGCTTGCACCCTGAGCCGCCTCGTGGCTGCCCCGTAGCGTGATCGCACCAGCTTCTTCATCGGACCCGGATCGGTTGACTGAACAACCTGGTTCGCTTCACGAGGTCGGGTCGACGAAGATGACGAACAGTACCACGCTCACCGCAGGAATCGATGCGTCCAAAGCCAAGCTCGACATCGCCGTTCCCGATGCCGGACTGGCCTGGACCGTCGCCGATACCATCGAAGGCCGGGCCGCGCTGGCCCGCCGTCTCGCCGAGATCGCCGTCGCGCGCGCGAGATCGCCGTCGCGCGCGTCGGCATCGAGGCGTCGGGCGGCTACGAGCGCGGCGTGATCGACGCCCTGCGCGCCGAGGGCTTCGACGTGCGCCTCCTTCAACCGGCGCAGGTCGAGTTCTTCGCCCGCATGAAACTCCGCCGCGCCAAGAACGATCGCCTCGATGCCGAGACGATCGCTCGGGCAGCGGAGTTGATCGAGCCGAACGCGATCGAACCCGATCGAACCCGATCCGTTCCTCACCGAATGTGCGGACCATCTCACCTGTGTCGAACAGGTCGAGGAAGACATCGCTCGACTGAAGATCCGCCTCGAACATCTTCGCGATCCGCGCCTCGTCGCACAGGTGCGGGCCGACATCCTCGACCTGAAGCGACGGCGGAAGCAGGAGCTCGCCCGTCTCGCGGCGGCGCTGCGGACCCGGGCCGATCTCGCCCGTCGGCTCGAGCTGGTCGCCTCGGTGCCCGGGATCGGTGACCGCACCGCGATCACCCTGATCGTCCGCATGCCGGAGCTCGGCCGGCTCGACCGTGAACAGATCGCCTCGCTGGCCGGTCTGGCGCCGTTCGACGACGACAGCGGCGCCCGCCACATCGCCGGCGGCCGCGCACGCGTGCGGAAATCCCTCTTCGCCGCCGCCTTCCACTGGAACGACGCCCTGATCGCCCTCTACGCCCGGCTCCGAGAGCGCGGCAAACCCTTCCACGTCGCCCTGGTCGCCTGCGCCCGCAAGCTCCTCACCTACGCCAACGCCGTCGTCGGAAGAGACACCCCGTGGGTGAAGAACGCGGCGCTTTCATAGTTGCTACGGGTCACCCCTTCTTCGCCAACGCGCCCTCGCGCAGTTTGGCCAGCGTCGTGCGCGGGGTGATCGCCTCCGGGTCGGTGAGGACGTGGATCAGCGCCGGTCCGCCGCACGCCACCGCCGCGTCGAACGCCGGTCCGAATTCCTCGCTCGTGGTGACCGTCGCCGCGAACGCTCCGTGCGCGCGGGCGATCGCCGCGAAGTCCGGGTTGTCGAGCCGGGTCGCATGGACCCGCGCCGGGAACTCGCGCTCCTGGTGCATGCGGATGGTCCCCCAGATGCCGTTGTCGAACAGCACCACCACCACCGCCGCGCCGAACTGGCAGGCGGTGGCGAACTCTTGGCTGGTCATCTGGAAACAACCGTCGCCGACCAGCGCCACCACCACCCGTTCGGGGAAGGTGAGCTTGGCGGCGATCGCCGCCGGCAGGCCGTAGCCCATGGTGCCGGAGATCGGCGAGGCCTGGGTCGCCCAGCGGCGGAACCGCCAGAACCGATGCAGCCAGATCGAATAGTTGCCCGCGCCGGTGGTCATGATCGCGTCGTCCGGCAGCACCGCGCGCAGGTGGCCCCACACCTCGGCCATCTGCACAGCGCCGGGATTGGGCGGGATCACCTCCGACCACGCGAGATAGTCCGCCCGCGCGGCCGCGCGCCACGCCTCCCACGCCACCCCGGCCGGGGGCGGCTCCAGGCTCTCGGCCGCGGCGGCGAAGGCGGCCGGGCTCGCATGGATCGCCAGATCCGGGCGATAGACCCGCCCCAGCTCCTCGGCCTGGGCATGGACGTGGACGAGGCTCTGCGCCGGGAACGGAATGTCGAGGAGCGTGTAGCTCTGGCTCGGCATCTCTGCCATCCGCCCGCCGATCAGCAGCACGAGGTCGGACGCCTTGATCCGCGCCTCCAGCGCCGGATTGATGCCGATGCCGACGTCGCCGGCGTAGTGGCCGTCGGTGTGGTCGAACAGCATCTGCCGCCGGAACGAACAGGCGACCGGCAGATCGAACTTCTCGGCGAAGCGCGCGAACTGGCGACGAGCCTTCTCGCTCCAGCGCGAGCCGCCGAGAATGGCGATCGGCCGCTCCGCCGCCCACAGCCGCTTCTGCAGATCCCACATCAGGTGCGGCCCGGGATGGGTGTCGACGATCGGCGCGGGGCGGATCTCCGTCGGCGCCTCGACCTCCTCCGGCAGCACGTCCTCGGGCAGCACCAGCACCACCGGTCCCGGCCGCCCCGACGTCGCCACCGCGAAGGCGCGGTTGACCATCTCCACCATCCGGCTCGCGTCCTCGACCTCGGCCACCCACTTGGCGATCGAGCCGAACACCTTGCGGAAGTCCATCTCCTGGAACGCGCCGCGCTCGCGGAAGGAGCGCTCGATCTGGCCGATGAACAGGATCATCGGCGTGGAATCGTGCTCGGCGACGTGCAGCCCGGCCGCCGCGTTGGTGGCGCCCGGCGCGCGCGTGACCATGCAGATGCCCGGTCTGCCGGTGAGCTTGGCCGAGGCCTCGGCCATGAACGCCGCGCCCGATTCCTGGCGCGCGGTCACGGTGGCGATCGAGCTGTCGCCGAGCGCGTCGATCACCGCCAGATAGCTCTCGCCCGGCACCAGGAACACCCGCTCGACGCCGTTGGCCTCCAGCGTGTCGACCAGCAACCGTGCCGCGCTGCGCTTCTCCGGGACCCGCGTCATGAACGATCTCCTCTCGATGGACGATCGGTCATCTCACGCCTGGAGCGGTGAAAAAAGGGGGGTGGCGCGATGCCGCCATGCAGCGTCGCCGCCGATCGGCGCCGACACGCGAAATCGCCCCGCGCGGGCCGCGCGCGGGGCGTCGTCGTCGGTCGAGATCGGCGATCACGGCGTGGTGACGGTGGCGACCTGGAACGTGTGCATGTCGCCGTCCTCGTCCTTGATCGACACGTATTCGCCGACCACGAACGGATGGGCACCGAAGCGATAGCCCGCCTCGTCGTCCTCGTCGCCGGCGATGTCGTAGCGGAACGCCCAGCTGCCGCCGGGGCGATGAACGAGATGGCCGATGTCCTCCATCTCCGCCCCCCAGAACCGGCGCACGCGGCACTTGTCGCGCAGCTTCTTCCAGGCGTCGGCGTCGATGCGGCCTTCGGCGTCGAGCGGAGCGGTGAATTCGTAGCCGTGCCGCGCCGAGCCGTTCGGGAACTCCTTGGTGCGAGCCAGGTTGAGGCGAATCTTCTTCAGTCCCGTGGCGGGCATGATGGATCTCCCGTTCTGCCGCTTCAATCTATCGCGCTCGCGGGGCACCGTGACATTGACCTCGGTCAACGTCGCGCTCCTGTCTCGAGCGCACTATGATCTCGACCGTCGCGCCCGGCCACCGGAGGAACGAGACGGCATGCACGAAGACCTCGCCTCTGCCCCCGCCCCGAACGCCCGCGACGAGCCGATCGTCGGGTGGGACGACGTCGTGGCCTTTCTCGCCCGGCCCGAGACCCACGGCCTCACCGAGCCGGTGGTGCGCATCGACACCCACATCGCCGTGGTCTTCCTCGCGGGTCACCTCGCCTACAAGATCAAGCGCCCGGTCCGCTTCCCCTTCCTCGACTTCTCGAGCCCCGCCGCGCGAGAGACCGCCTGCCGCCGCGAGATCGCCGTCGATCGCCCGATCGCCCCGGAGATCTACCGCCGCGCCGTGCCGATCACCCGCGAGGCCGACGGCTCGCTCGCCATCGGCGGCGCCGGCACGCCGGTCGAATGGGCGGTCGAGATGAACCGTTTCGACGAGAACGCCACGCTCGATCGCCGTCTCGAGACCGGCCCGCTCGATCCGGCCTTCGTCGACGACCTCGCCGCCACCATCGCCCGCGCCCAGGCCCGCGCCCGTGTGCGCGACGCCGGCGAGTGGGCGGCCGACCTCGCCTCCTACGTCGAGCAGAACGCCGACGCCTTCGTCGATCGGCCCGATCTCTTCCCGCCCCACCGGGCCGAACGCTTCGCCCGCGCCTGTCGCGAGCGCCTCGCCGACCTCGCCGATCTGATCGAGGATCGCGGCCGCCTCGGTCGTATCCGTCTCGCCCACGGCGACATGCACTGCGCCAACGTCGCGGTCATCGACGGTCGCCCGCTGCTGTTCGACGCGATCGAGTTCGACGACCGCATCGCCACCGGCGACGTGCTCTACGACGTCGGCTTCCTGATCATGGACGTCTGCGCCCGCGGTGATCGCGAGGGCGCGCGCCGCCTGCTCGATCGCTTCCTGCTCGAGACCGTGCGCCTGGAGAGCCGCGGGCCCAGGTTGGTCGACGTGGAGGAACTGTTCCTGACCGAGATCGACGGCCTCGCCGCGCTGCCGCTCTACCTCGCGGTCCGCGCCGCCCTGCGCGCCAAGATCTCCGCCGCCACCGCCCGTCATCTCGACGCCGATCACCGCCCCTTCGCCGAGGCCAACGCCCGCCGCTTCTTCGCCGCAGCGCTCGACTACGTCGAGCCCGCCCGCCCGCGTCTGGTCGCCGTCGGCGGTCTGTCCGGCTCGGGCAAGTCGACTCTCGCCCGCGCCCTCGCCGCCGACCTCGCTCCCGCCCCCGGCGCGATGGTGCTGCGCTCCGACGAGATCCGTAAATTGGTCGCCGGTGTCGGCGACACCGTGCGCCTCGGCGCCGAGCACTACACCCGCGACGCCTCCGATCGGGTCTATCGCCTGCTCCTGGCTGCCGCCGCCGCCGCCCTCGCCGCCGGCCGCTCGGTGGTGACCGACGCCGTCTCGCTCCACCCGGAGGAACGCGACCGCTTCGCCGCCATCGCCCGCGCCTCGGAGGCCGACTTCACCGGCCTGTGGCTCGACGTCGCCCCCGAGGTCGCCGCCGCCCGCGTCGCCGCCCGCACCGGCGACGCCTCCGATGCCGACGCCCGCGTCGTCGCCTTCCAGGCCGGCCTCGACCCCGGCGCGATCGACTGGCCGCGCATCGACGCCTCCGGCCCCCCGGCCGAGACCCTCGCCGCCGCCCGAGCGCTGATGCCGAGCCCGCGAAACGACGAGGGCGCGGCGGAGAGAACCGCCGCGCCCCGTTCGGATGCCCGCCTCACCGCCACGGTTCACTGACCGGGCAGACCCGCCGGATCCTCGACCGTCTCCACCGGCAGCGTCACCACCGCGATCGACTCGTCGTCGGGCGAGGACTTCACCGAGAAGCCCAGCGCCTCGCACATCGAGATCATCGTGCGGTTCTCGCGCAGGATCTCGCCCTTGACCACCTTCAGACCGTCGGCCTTGGCCCATTCGATCATCAGCTTCATCAGTTTCCAGCCCAGCCCCTGCCCCTTGAGGTTGGAACGCAGCAGGATGGCGTATTCGCCGCTGATGTGGTCGGGGTCGGCGTGCAGACGCACCGCGCCGAGCAGCTTGCCGCTCGCCTTCTCGATCGCCGCGAAGGCGATCGCCCGCTCGTAGTCGAGCTGGGTCAGCTTGGCCAGGAACGCGTGGGTGAAGTCCTTGATCGGCGCGAAGAAGCGCAGACGCAGATCCTCCGGCGTCACCTCGGTGAAGAAGTCCGGATAGAGCGCCTCGTCCTCCGGACGGATCGGCCGCATCAGCACCTCGCGTCCGTCCTTGAGCATGGTCTCGCGCTCCCAGTCCTTCGGATAGGGGCGGATCGCCAGCCGCGGATGGCCGAGCTTGCCGGTGCGCGCGGTGATCGGCTCGATCCGCACCCGCGCGTCGAGCACGATCACGCCCTGGTGGTCGGCGACGATCGGATTGAGATCGAGTTCGCGGATCTCCGGCACGTCGCAGGCGAGCTGACTGAGCTTGCACAGCGTCAGCGCCACCGCGTCCTCGTCGACCGGCGGTCGATTGCGGTAGCCCGCCATCAACTTGGACACCCGGGTCTCGGCGATCAGCGAATGGGCGAGGTTCATGTCCAGCGGCACCAGATCGAGCGCGCTGTCGCGCACCACCTCGACCGACGTGCCGCCCTGACCGAACACCACCACCGGCCCGAACACGAAGTCGTCGGCGATGCCGGCGAGCAGTTCGATGCCGAAGCGCTTCTCCACCATCGGCATGACGATGACGCCGTCGATGACCTTGTCGGGGAAGCGCGCCCGGATGCGGTCGAGCATCTCGCAGGTGGCGTTGGCCACCTCCTCCTCGCTCTCCAGCCCGAGCTTGACCCCGTCCACGTCCGACTTGAAGGCGATCTCGCGCGAGGCGATCTTCAGAACCACCCGCTGATTGTCGCGCAGGAAGGGACGCGCCGCCGCCGCCGCCGCCGCTCCGTCCACCGCCAGAATGGTCGGCAGCACCGGAATGTCGTAGGCCTCGAGCAGGTCGCGCACCGCCACCGGATCGAGCCACTCGCGGCCCTCCTCCAACGCCCGCCGCACGATCGCGCGGGCCGCCTCCGGCCGCGGCTGGAACTCCGCCGGCAGCGGCTCCGGGATCGCCATCAGTCGTTCCTGCGCCGCGATGTAGCGCACCAGATGGCCGAACGAGCGCACCGCCTCCTCCGGCGTCGGATGGCACGGCACGCCCGCGGTGTGCAGGATCGTGTCCGTCTCGTCGTCGAGATCGAGGAACGAGGCCATGATCGGCCGCTTGCGCCCCATCTTCTTGGCCTGGACCTGGGCGATCGCCGCGATCGTGCGTGCCACCTCCTTGGCCTCGACGAAGGCCGACGGCGCGTGCAGCACCATCACCGCCTCGACGGCGGGGTCGGTCAGCACCGCCTCGATCGCCTTGCCGAAGGTCGCCGCGTCGGCGTCGTCGGCCAGCGTCAGCGGATTGGCGGCATCGCGCCCCGAGCGCACCAGCGGCGCCAGCGCCTCGACGGTCTCGGCCGAGAAGGTCGCCGGCCGCCCGCCCGCCGCCTCGAGATGGTCGATGGCGATGGTGGCGAGGCTGCGCCCGTTGGCGATCACCGCCACCCGCCGACACGGCGTCGGCTTGACGCGGATGATCGTCTCGGCCGCGTCGAACAGCTCGTCGATACTGTCGACGCGCACCAGACCGGCGCGCCGGAAGGCGGCGTCGTAGACCCAGTCCGTGGTGGCCAGGCGACTCGAATGGGTGTTGCCGGCCATGCGGTCGTCGCGGCTGATGCCCGAGCGGATGACGACCACCGGCTTGGTGCGCGCGCACGCCCGCGCCGCCGACAGGAATTTCGACGGCGCCCAGATGCTCTCGAGATGGACCAGCACGGCGCGGGTGCGATAGTCGGCGCAGAAGTGGTCGAGCAGGTCGCCGATGTCGACGTCGACCTTCTGTCCGAGCGACACCACCGACGAGAACCCGACGCCGTTCTTCTCCGCCCAGGCGAGCGTCGAGTTGATCACCGCCGACGACCGCGACACCAGCGCCAGATCGCCCTTCTTGACCCCTCGTCCCGCCAGCGACAGGTCGAGTCCGACGTGGGGCGAGATCACCCCGAGCGAGCCCGGCCCGATCAGACGGATGCCGTACCTGCGCGCCGTCGCCAGCACCTGCCGGGTGGTGAAGAACGGCCACTCGTCGAAGCCGCGCGAGATCAGCAGCGCGGCCTTGATGCCGCGTTCGCCCAGCGCCTCCAGCACCGCCCCGGCCGAATTCGCCCCCGACAGCACGACCGCCAGATCGACCGTGCCCTCGAACGCCTCGAGCGAGGCGACCACGCCCCCGCTCCAACCCTCCGGCGGAGTGATGCCGGCGAGCGTCGCCCGGCCCTTGTAGCCGCTGCGCTGGAAGTGAGTGAAGAACTGTTCGAGTGCCGCCGCGCCGATCTGTTCGGGACCGATGATCAGAATCGAGCGCGGTTGAAAGAGAGCATCGAGATTGCGAATGGCCATGTGGCTCCCCGCGTGTGCGGTGGGGCGCGTTCGACCGTCCGTCCGAAGACCGGCCACGCGCCCTCGAGGGTGAGGACCGGCCTCTCCCGAACGTCTCCCCCGTCTCCCGTCGTCGCCGGGCGGATCGTTCCGCCTTCTGTCGCGACGAATCCCGCGCCGCGACGCCCTCCCGAGGCGTCGAACGCGGGCTACGGCGGGCGTCGGCCCGCGCGAAACTCTAGTGCGCCATCAGGACCGGCAGGGTCATGGACGCGAGGATGCCGCGAGTCGCTCCACCGAGCAGGAACTCGCGCACCCGACTGTGACCATACCCGCCCATGACGAGAAGGTCGAACGACTTGTCGGCCGCCAGGTCGAGAAGTGCGTCGGCGATCGAGATGTCCGGCGCCTCGACCTGCTCGACGTCGACGTCGAGCCCGTGCCGCGCCAGCCACGTCGCCAGATCCGCGCCCGGCTGTCCGGGATCGGACCCCGCCCGATCGACCATCACCACCGTGATCTTCTCGGCCATCGCCAGGATCGGCATCGCCGCCTGCACCGCCCGCGCCGCCGTCCGGCCGCCGTCCCAGGCGATCATCACCCGGTCGAAACTCGGTTTGCCCTTGGAGATGTAGGGCACGAGCAGCGTCGGCGCGACGCCCTCGAACAGCGCCGTCTCGATCAGCGTCTCGCGCATCGGCTCGGGTCGATCGGGGTCGTCCTGGCCGATCACCACCAGATCGGTGATGCGGCACGCGACCGCGAAGCCCTCGGGCGCGCCGCCCATCAGGATCTCCGATGTCCGCGTCTCGTGCGCCACCTCGAGCCGGGTCGCCTCCGCGTCGAAGGCCGCGACCGCCGCGTCGGCGACCGCGAGCGCCTGCGCGCGCGCCTGCTCGATCACCTCGACCGGCAGCGGCGCCACCACGAATCCCGGTACGATCGGATCGACCGCCAGCGCCACGCCGGTGACGTGGGCGCCGAGGCGGGCCGCCAGATCGAGCGCCGCCGTGGGCGCGGGGCCGAGGGACGCGGAACCGGAGGCCGCCGTTCCCGGCGAACTCGACGGCCGCCCGTTGTCGAGCAGCACCAGCATGTCCTTGATCGCCATGACGGGCCTCCTCCTGTCGAGGCTGTCCGCGCCTGACGTCCCGGTGCGGGACCCGCGCGGGCGAACCGCCACACCTTCGCACGAAACGACGCACCGTGACTTTGATCGAACGCAACCGTCAGAACGTTCCCGAATACCACCCCCGACGAACCGTCCGCCCCGCCGCCCGTCTCAGAACAGGCTGCCCTGGGTCGGCGGCGGCTCGCCGCCCTTGCGCTTCGGTCGCGGGCTCCGCCGCCCCGTCGCCTCGCTCGCCGTCGGCGCCTGCTCCGGCGTCGCGTCGAGATCGGAAGAG
>JBEOKB010000042.1:0-36778 GCA_040275425.1 Siculibacillus sp.
GACGGTGGTGCCGTCGGAGACGATCGAGCCGTCGGGGCGCACCACCACGGTCTTGACCTGATGCGGCTGATCGGACGTCGGCGAGCGCTGCGCGCCCGGATTGATCACCCGAACCTCGCGACCTTCCGGCGTGCGTCCGCTGACCTGATCGACCGGCTCTTCCTGCAGGCTGACGATCTTCGAACCCGCCACCGACGCGTCGCGATTGAGGGTCGGCTCGCCGTCGCTCGGCGGCGCCTTGGTCGGATCGGGCTTGACCTTGAACGGCTTTCCGTCGGCCTGGATGGTGATCGGTCCACTCGACGACTTGTCGCCGAACGCCTTCCACCCCGCCCACGCCCCGCCCGCCGCCATGGCGACGCCGACCAGCGCCAGCGCGATCTTGAAGCTCGAGCCACGGGATTCGTGCGGCAGATGCCGGCTCGCCTCGTAGGTCTCGCGCTCGGAATGGGGCGGAATGTTCGCCTCCTCCGACGCATAGGGGCTCGACTCGCGCGCCGCCTGGGCGATCGCGTCGCTGTCGAAGTCCTCGAAGGTCGGACGCGGCGGGCTCGGAATGATGCGCGAGCGCTGGATCTCGGCCGCGAAGGCCTCGTCGAAGTCGATCGGCCGCACCTGCGGCGCCGTCGCCTCGCCGTGGTCGAATGCCGGGTCGTAGGACCCCGCCGCGATGCCCTCGTCGTAGCCGCCGCGATCCCAGTTCTGCGCCGCGACCGGCTCCTGCGCCGGCGGCCGGGCCGCGCGCGCCGCCGGAACGTCGCCGTAGTCCGACGCCGGGGTGTCCGCGTCGTAGTAGGCCCCGATCGCCGGAGCGGCGGCGGGCGGACGCTCGGTCGTGCCGTAGGCCGAGAAGGCCGGTTCGACGCGCGCGGGCTCCCGCGGAGCGCCACCGTGGGCCGTCGCCGGGGCGGCGTCCTCGTCGTAGGCGTAGTAGTCGCTCCAGCGCGGCTCGTCGCGCCCCGCCGCCATCGGCGGAGCCTGCGGCGCCGGAGGCGTCGGATCCTGTCCGCTGAGCCGGGCGATGTCGTGATCGTCGACCGGATGATGCGGGAACACCGGCGGCATCTCGCGCTCGAAGTCGCCGCGCACCCGCTCGGCCGGAGCGACCGAGGAGCGCAGCTCCTCGAACAGCTGGGCCTCGAGATCGGTGATCTGCTGCGGCGGCGGGCGCGACGGATTGGCCCGCCGCCCGACCTCGACCACGTGCTCGGGTTTGACCGGATTTGCCGCGCCCTCGCCGAGAATGCGCGCGAGCTCCTCCAGCGGATCTTCGCCCTGCGTTCTGGACTGCACGCGCTGACCGCCCTCGGCGGGCGCCGAGGTCGCGTTCGGGTCGTGGCGATGGGACTGGGACATCGACGGGATCACCTTCACTCGACGCGCGACGTCACCGTCGGCGTGTGCCTTCGTCCCGTCTGCCGTTCTCTCACCGCATCGCTTCCGGCGCGGTCACTCCGAGAACTGCGAGCCCGGACGCCAGGACCGAGGCAACGGCACGCACCATCGCCAGTCGGGCATGGGACGACATTGGATCGTCAACGTTAACAAAGCGTAATTGTGGCAGATCCTTGCCCCTGTTCCAATGAGCGTGCAGATCGCTCGCCAGATCATGCAGATAGAAGGCGATCCGGTGCGGCTCGTGTGCTTCCGCCGCCGCCTCGACCACACGCGGCCATTGGGCGATCCTCTTCATCAGCCCGATCTCGCCGACGTCCTGCAGCAACGTCAGATCCGCCGCCGCCAGTCCTTCGGTCGAAAGGTCGAGCCCCGGCAGGCCCTCGCGCGCCTGGGCGAACACCGAATGCACCCGCGCATGCGCGTACTGCACGTAGAAGACCGGGTTGTCCTTGGACTGTTCGGTCACCTTCTGGAAGTCGAAGTCGAGCGGCGCGTCGGACTTGCGGAACAGCATCATGAAGCGCACCGCGTCGACGCCGACCTCCTCGACCACGTCGCGCAGCGTCACGAACGAGCCGGACCGCTTCGACATCTTCACCGGCTCGCCGGCGCGGTACAGCTTGACGAGCTGGCACAGCTTGACGTCGAGCGCCGCCTCCCCGCCAGAGATCGCCTTGACCGCCGCCTGCATCCGCTTGACGTAGCCGCCGTGGTCCGCGCCCCAGATGTCGATCTGGCTCTTGAAGCCGCGCTCGTACTTGTCGAGGTGATAGGCGATGTCCGAGGCGAAGTAGGTGTAGGACCCGTCCGACTTCTGCAGCGGCCGATCGACGTCGTCGCCGAACGCGGTCGAGCGGAACAGCGTCTGCTCGCGATCCTCCCAGTCCTCGGGCAGTTGGCCCTTGGGCGGCTCCAGACGTCCCTGGTACATCAGCCCCTTGGCGGTGAGCGTGTCGATCGCCGCCTTGACCCGGTCGCCCTTTTCACCCGTCTGCAGGCTGCGCTCGGAGAAGAAGACGTCGTGCACGACGTTGAGCGCGGCCAGATCCTCGCGGATCATCTCCATCATCGCGTCGATCGCGGTCTCGCGCACCGGCGCCAGCCACTCCGCCTCCGGCTTGTCGAGCAGGCCCCGGCCGAACTCCACCGCCAGCGCCGCCCCGACCGGCATCAGATAGTCGCCCGGATAGAGCCCTTCCGGGATCTCGCCGATCGCCTCGCCCAGCGCCTCGCGGTAGCGCAGGAACACCGAGCGCGCCAGCACGTCGACCTGCGCGCCCGCGTCGTTGATGTAGTACTCCTTGGTGACGTCCCATCCGGCGTAGGCGAGCAGGTTGGCCAGCGCGTCGCCGACCACCGCGCCGCGACAATGGCCGACGTGCATCGGACCGGTCGGATTGGCCGAGACGTATTCGACGTTGACCCGGCCGCGCGCGATCGCCCCGCGCCCGAACGCGTCGCCGCTCGTCACCACCCGCGCCAGGAACCCGGCCCAATAGGCGGGCTCGAGCCTGAGATTGAGGAAGCCGGGCCCGGCCACCTCCGTTTCGATGACGTCCGGGTCGGCGGCGAGTTCACCCATCAGCTCGATCGCCAGCGCGCGCGGGTTCTTCGCCATCGGCTTCGCCAGCACCATCGCCGCGTTGACCGCCAGATCCCCGTGCGCCGCCTCGCGCGGCGGCTCCACGACGATGCGGGAGAGATCGAGGGCGGAGCCGTCCGCCGCCGTCCAACCGAGCCGCGTGATGGTGGCGCGCACGCGCTCGCCGAAGTCCGCGAAGATGTCCATGTCCGTCGAGCCGTTCTCGTGTTGTGTCGCCGTCCTCCCGCGCGATGCGGGGAACACGGCACTCGCGCGCGTCGTCCGACGCGTCCCGCGAGGAACCGAACCGATGCGCCGAGCTAGACCAAATCCGGTGTATCGTCAAACAGCCGCCGATGTTCGAGCACGGCGAAGCGATCGGTCATGCCGGCGATGTAGTCGCAGATCCGCCGCGCCGAACGCTCGCGATCGCCCGTCGCCTCGTCCGCCCTCCATTCGGGCGGCAGCTTCTCCGGCGCGGCCAGGAACGCGGCGAAGAGATCCTCCACCACCCGCTCCGCCGCCCGCATTTTCACCATCACCGCCTCGGAGCGATAGACCCGCGCGAACAGGAACCGCTTGATCGCCACGTCCGCCGCCGCCGTCGGTGCCGAGAAGGCGACGATCGCCCGCCCGGCGTTGCGCACGTCGTCGGCCGAGCCCGGCAGCAGATCCTCGAGGCGGCGCACCGTCTCGGCGATCACGTCCTCGACCATCACCGTGATGATCCGCCGGATCACCTCCTGCTTGAAGCGCGGCCGCTCCAGCCCCGGATGGCGCGCGCCGACCTCGGCGATGATCGCCCCCACCAGCGGCAGCTCGGCCAGATCCTCCATCTCGATCAGCCGCGCCCGGAGCCCGTCGTCGATGTCGTGGGCGTCGTAGGCGATGTCGTCGGCGATCGCCGCGCACTGCGCCTCGAGGCTCGGCCACGACCACAGCCACAGATCGTGGCCGCCGGCGTAGGCGCGGATCGCCCACGGCAGCTCCGCCGGCGCCCCGTGCTGACCGTGCGCCGGCGCGAGCGGCCGCCCCAGCCGATCGATCAGCGGCCCGTTGTGCTTGACCAGCCCCTCGAGCGTCTCCCACGACAGATTGAGCCCGTCGAACCCGGCGTAGCGCCGCTCCAGATCGGTGACGATGCGCAGCGTCTGCGCATTGTGGTCGAACCCGCCGAAAGGCGCCATCGCCCGCTCCATCGCCCGCTCGCCCGCGTGGCCGAACGGCGTGTGGCCGAGATCGTGCCCGAGCGCCAGCGCCTCGGCCAGATCCTCGTCGAGGCGGAAGGCGCGGGCGAGCGCGCGGGCGATCTGCGCCACCTCGATGGTGTGGGTCAGACGCGAGCGGAAGTGGTCGCCCTCGTGATGCAGGAACACCTGCGTCTTGTGGGCGAGGCGGCGGAAGGCGGTCGAATGGACGATGCGGTCGCGATCGCGCTGGAACGGCGTGCGCGTCGGCGAGGTCGGCTCGGCGACGAGGCGCCCGCGCGAGGCGGCCCGATCGACCGCCCACGGCGCCCGCGCCTCCCCGCCCAGACCGATCCGATGTGCGATCTGCGACAACGCTTTGCTCCTCGTTTCGGCGCGACGCCCACCGTGTGGGCTTGATTCCCGCCCCCGAGGTCGCATTTGATCGAGGGCACGATCCCGTTTCAAGCGCGTGACGACCGAGGCCGAGGCTTCTCCCCCGCGCGACGACCCGCAGATGAGGAATCTCGATGAGCGAAATCACCCCCGTCACCGTCACCTCCGCCGCCGCCGCCCGCATCCGCTTCGTCGTGTCGGACGAGCCGGAGGGCACGGTGATGCGCATCTCGGTCAAGGGCGGCGGCTGCTCGGGCTTCTCCTACGGCTTCGAGCTGACC
Organism: Siculibacillus sp.; assembly: GCA_040275425.1. Taxonomy (GTDB): domain Bacteria; phylum Pseudomonadota; class Alphaproteobacteria; order Rhizobiales; family Ancalomicrobiaceae; genus Pinisolibacter. The sequence goes on from JBEOKB010000042.1 coordinate 4,845, forward strand.
ACCACCCGCGAGGACGACGACGTCGTCATCGAGAAGGACGGCGCCACCGTCCTGATCGACCCGGTCTCGGCCGAATATCTGGCGGGTTCGGAGCTGGACTTCGTCGACGACCTGATGGGTCAGGCCTTCAAGATGAAGAACCCCCACGCCACCGCCACCTGCGGCTGCGGCACCAGCTTCGCGATGTGAAGAGGATCTCGTAGGGTGCGATGAGCGCAGCGAATTGCACCGAACGACCTCACGACGAAGCAGGGAGCTCCGCTCGACACCCGCCGGTGCAATTCGCCCTGCTCCTTGCACCCTACGCCCCTCACCGCGACGCCGATTTCGTCGGCTTCTTGAGCAGGCCCCCCGGCGCCGCGCCGAAGGTGTGGTGGAGCTCGGAATAGTCGTCGACCCGGTCCGGGTCGACCGAACGGAACCCGACGTGCAGGCCGAGAAACTTCGGCCGCTCGTCGAGGCTGAGATAGGCCGCCCCCGACATGCCGTCGAAGCCGACACAGTCGGTGCGCAGCTCGCGCGTGCCGTCCGGCGCCACGATCACGTCGCGTACCCGGCAGAAGTCGACCGTCGGCCGCCCCGCCTCGAAGGCCACGACCGCGATCTTCTCGCCCACCCGCACCGGGTTGCCGATCTCGTAGGGTGCCACCCCCTCGATCGGCCGCACCAGCCGCGCCGTGCCCCAGTCGTGCCGTCCCGGCCCGTCGTAGGGCCTGGTCGACCCGCTCGCCGCCGGATCGGGCACCAGCGCCACCTCGTCGCGCCGCCCCGCCCCCTCGACGATGAACACGCAGCGCCCGTGATCGGCGCGCGGCCGCCCGGCCTCGTCGAAGAACACGTGCGCCGCCGAGGTGACCCTGTCGCCGCGCCCGGTCAGCTGGCCGACCCCGCGCACCCCGCCGCATTCGATCCGCCCGCTCGCCGCGAACCGCGCCGCCACCGCCTTGACGTCGCGCCCGAGCAGGCTCGCCGCCCGCGCCAGATCGATCCGCCCGTCCTGACCGACAACCACCCGCCGCTCCCGCGCCTGCGCCGTGCCCGCGTGCGCCAGTGCCAGCCCTGCGCAGCCGATCAGGCCGAGCGTCACCCCCCGCACCGGTGCCGCCACCAGCCGGTCGAGCGTCAGACGGATCGTCCGGCGCAGATGTCGTCGCCGCGCGGCCCACCGCATGGGGCGTCCCTCGAACACCGATTGAACATCCCCGTCAGGATGAGCCCGTTCCCTCCGCGACGCAAACCGAGCCCCTCGCCGCACCCGCCTACCGCAGGCGAGAAATCACGTTCCTCTTCAATGGCCTGCGGCGAACCGCGCGACTTGGTCCTTCGCGCCTTCGACCGAGACGCGATCACGTTCGCTCGATCGCCGTCACCTCGGCGCGATCCGGACCGCCGCCGCCTCACATTGTCGCGATCGGTATCGATTAGTCGCAATTAAGACGCAATTGCGGCCGGATATCGCCGCGTTCCGAGTACGAACGGATCGAGTTGAACAGACGCGTTCGGGCCGTGCGTATCCGACCCGAACCCTTCCGGCGCGCCGAGGCGACGCCGGATCGAAGAACGAGAGGAGTCTATCCATGACGACCAAGATGTTCTTCCTCGCCGCCCTCGCGCTGGGCGCCGCCCTGACCCCCGCCACGGCCGAGGATGCCGACAACGCCGGCGCACCGGTCAACGTCTACCGCCGTTCGGTCGAGCCCGGCCGGGCGATGGACCACCGCACGATGACGCCGCAGTCCCGGCCGATGATCGTGGAAGGCCGCCAGTCGGCGCCGCTCTCCGCGTGGTCGACCACCACCGAGGCGGAACAGGCGGTCATCGACCGCAACGACCACGGCGGCGACAGCAACTGACACCGACCCCACCGGGCGCACGGCGCCCCGAACGCGACCGCGGCGGCCCCCAGGGCCGCCGTCGCCGTTTCGGCCTCGCCGGCTCCCGTGGATTTCGCGCCCCGCCCGCGTGACCCCTGCCCGTCGCCCGGCTATGCTCGACGCCCACGCCCTCCCGCTCGAGACCGCGCATGAAGTTCGTCACCTGGAACATCAACGGCATCAAGGCCCGTATCGACACGCTTCTCGCCTGGCTCGAGGAGCGGCGGCCGGACCTCGTCTGCCTGCAGGAGATCAAGAGCGTCGACGAGGGGTTCCCCCTCGCCCCGTTCGAGCGGCTCGGCTACCACGTCGCCACCCACGGCCAGAAGGGCTTCAACGGCGTCGCCATCCTGTCGAAGCACCGGCTGGAGGACGTGACGCGCGGCCTGCCCGGCGACCCGGACGACGTCCAGAGCCGCTACGTCGAGGCGGTGATCTCGGTGCCCTCGGGGGTCGTGCGCGTCGGCGGCCTCTACCTGCCCAACGGCAACCCGCTCGGCTCGGAGAAGTTCCCCTACAAGCTCGCCTGGATGAGGCGCCTGGAGGCCCACGCGAAGGCTCGACTCGAACTGGAGGAGCCGTTCCTGCTGATGGGCGACTACAACGTCATTCCCGAGCCCGTCGACGCCCGCACGCCGGCGAACTGGCTCGGCGACGCCCTGTTCCAGCCCGAGAGCCGCGAGGCGTACCGCCGCCTGCTCGGCCTCGGCCTGACCGACTGCCTGCGCGCCTCGACCGACGCCCAGGTCTTCACCTTCTGGGACTATCAGGCCGGTTGCTGGCAGCGCAACGAGGGCATCCGCATCGACCACGTCCTGGCGAGCCCCCAGGCCGCCGACCGCCTGCGCGCCGTCGGCGTCGACAGACACGTGCGCGGCTGGGACAAGCCCTCCGACCACGTGCCGGTCTGGGTCGACCTCGACGTCGGCGACTGAGCACGAAGGCCCCGATGCCCGACCTCCTCCCGCCCGCGACGGACGATACCCGCCTCACCGGCGGCTGCCTGTGCGGCGCGGTGCGCTACCGCCTCGCCCGGGTGCCGACCGACGTCGCCCACTGCCACTGCCGCCTGTGCCAGCGCTCCAGCGGCGCCGCCATGCTCACCTGGGCGACGGTTCCACGCGCCGCGTTCGAATTGACCGCCGCCGAGCCCGCGTGGCACCGCTCCTCTCCCGCCGCCCGGCGCGGTTTCTGCCCGACCTGCGGCACCTCGCTGTTCTTCGCCTTCGATGCCGAGGCGAACGCGACCCGGCCCGATCTCGCCCCACACGCCGCCGCCGAGATCGACGTCACCGTCGCCTCGCTCGACGCGCCCGACGCCGTTCGCCCCACCCGCAACATCTGGGTCGGCACCCGCCGCGCCTTCCTGCACGGCTTCGATCGCGACCTTCCCGATCACCTCGACGAAGGCACGAAGGCCGACTGACCCAGGGTCACGAACACCGCGATCTCAGACCTTCGTCGCCGCGAATCGGTATTAATCTTTGATTAACCATGATTTGCGAGTCTCTCACCGCTCGCGAGAGGTGACTCTGCGTCGCTTCGGCTTCCTCGCCTCCATCGACCCGCTCCTCGAGAGATCGGTTGAACGACTTCGAGTTATACATGAACTCGAAGAAATCACTCCATTCATTTGAATGAATTGCCGAATCCAGAGATCCGCTCGACGCCACTTTCGCGTCCGCGCCGCCCCCTCTCGCCCATCGCATGAGGTACTCGAGACGTCGGGCGAACGTCGGCGACCCGCCGCGCGCCGCGAACGATTGAGGGCGCGGAACCGTCCGGTTCCACGCCCTCGGAAATTCGCTTGCGCCCTTGGGGGGCGAAGGGATCAGGGATTACCGGCCTTGGCGATCCACTGCTGCGCCTCGGCCACGCCGCGCCGACGCTCCTGCTCGCTCGCCACCGAGAACGCCTGTTCCTGCACGTCGCGGATCCAGTCGTCGCCGCTGCCGTTGGCGGCCGAGCGCGCCACCGTCAGCCACATCAGTCCCTGCACCGGACGGCGCGGCAGGTCGTCGTCGCCGACGAACAGCAGCTGTCCGAGCATCGCCTGCGCGCCGGAGTGGCCCTTCTTCGCCGCCACCGTCAGCCACCGCGCCGCCTGACGCGGATCGCGCACCGAGGTCTCCGGCTCGAGATAGAGGCGGCCGAGACTGTACTGCGCCTCGGTGTCGCCGAAGATCGAGGCGGCATAGGTGTAGAGCTCGCGCGCGCGCTCCACGTTCGGCTTCACCGCCGAATTCTCGATGCCCTTGAGATAGTAGCCGCCGAGCGCCACGAAGGCCGAGGCCACGAACGCCGCCTGCGGCGTGTCGCGCGCGTCGTCGGAATGATTGTCGATCACCTGACGATAGAAGTCGAACGCCTTGGTGTCGTTGGCGGCGACGCCGTCGCCGGTCTGATAGATCCGGCCGAGCTTCCACTGCGCGATCGGATGACCGCGCTCGGCCGCCCTCTTGAGCTGGTCCAGCGCCGCCTTGCGGTCGCCGGCGTAGTAGAGCCGGGTGCCCGCGCGGAACGCCTCTTCGGCGCTCGCCTGAGCGGTCGGCGTCGGCAGCGGCCCCGACAGGAGCTTGGTGGAGATCCCCGGCGGCACCGAGGCGGTCGAGGGCATCGGCGCCAGATCCGGCGAGCCCGGACGGCCCGGCAGCGGCGCCAGCGTATGCACGTTCGGCAGCGACGCGTCGGCGACGCCCCCCTCCGCGTTCGGATCGAAGGCGAACGCCCCCGTCACCGTCGCCCCGTAGAGGGCGATCGCGCAGCCGAACCCAAGAAGTCGAACACTCACCATCATCGATCTTCTCACGACGTCACCACGCCTCGGCTCGACGTGCGCTCTCTCTCGCCGGACCGGTCCGACGATCCCGACGAGACCGCGTTTCCACCGAAGTCGCCGCCACGATGCCCGATCCGGTCGAGACGACCGCAAAGCCGGACATCGGCGAAATTCGTTCCACCATCTTCGCGACGGAGGAAGGCCGAGGCCCCACCGTCGAATGCGCACCGGGATCTCCTCCCCGGCCTTCTCGAGCGACCGTGCACCCCGTTTTCGGCGACAAATGGGCCGGAAGCGGGCCGCCCGGCGGCTTTCACCGCCTCGAGGCCCCTCGAGAGAACCTCCGCCTCACCACCGTCCACACCGACACCACGCACGCCGCACCTCGGAACGCTCTCGATCCTCGTCTCGATCCCACGCTCGGCTCCATTTGTGACCGAACGGGGGCAAATCGCCACGCGTGAACATGCCGCCAAATCATTGAAAAACGGTGTTGCACCTCAGACACATGAGTCGCGCGACCGCCCCGTCCGCCCCCTCCCGAGTGCCCCGTCGCGACACGCCGGGCGAAACGACGAAGGCCGGAACTCTCGCCCCGGCCTTCCCCGAATTCCCTCGAGCCCGAGGTCGCCCCGCTCAGCCCAGCCGCGCCAGCGCCTCGCGCACCTTGGCCATGCGCGCGACGTACTCCTCGCGCTTCTCGCGGTTCTCCTCCACCACCTCTTCCTTGGCCTTGGCCATGAACTGCGGATTGGAGAACATCTTGTCGATGCGGCCGATCTCGCCCTCGAGCTTGGCCACTTCCTTCGACAGCCGCGTCCGCTCGGCGCCGACGTCGATCACGCCCTCGAGCGGCAGACAGGCGGTGGTCTCGCCGATCACGATCTGCGCCGAGGCCGGCGGCGCGACGTCGGAGAAGCCGATCTGCGAGATGCGCGCGAGCCGCAGGATCGCCGCCTCGTGGGTGGCGGCGCGCGCGCGCGTCGTCTCGCCCGCGCCCACCAGCACCAGCGGGATCTGCGCCGCCGCCGGCACGTTCATCTCCGAACGCACCGAGCGGATCTCGGTGATCAGGCCGACCAGCCAGTCGATCTCGTCGGCGGCGGCGTTCTCGGTCGAGCCCGCGAGCGGCCACCGCGTGACCACCAGCATGTCGGGCCGCGCGATCCCGGCCTCCGCCGCCGTCTGCGCCCACAGCTCCTCGGTGATGAAGGGCATGAACGGGTGCAGCAGCTTCAGGATCTCGTCGAGCACATAGGCGCAGGTCGCCCGCGTCTCGTCCTTGAGCCGCTGATCCTCGCCGAGGAAGATCGGCTTGGCGAGTTCCAGATACCAGTCGCAGAACGAGTTCCACACGAAGCGATAGGCCGCCGCCGCCGCGTCGTTGAAGCGATAGGCCTCGAGCGCCTCCGTGACGCCCTTCACCGCGCGCGACAGCTCGGTGGCGATCCAGCGGTTGAGCGTGCTCGTCGCCGCCGCCGGCTCGAAGTCGCCGACCGTGACGCAGCCGTTCATCTCGGCGAAGCGGGCGGCGTTCCACAGCTTGGTCGCGAAGTTGCGATAGCCCGCGACCCGCGCCTTGGCGAGCTTGATGTCGCGTCCCTGCGCCGCCATGGCGGCGAGGGTGAAGCGCAGCGCGTCGGCGCCGAACTCGTCGCACAGCTCCAGCGGATCGATGACGTTGCCCTTCGACTTCGACATCTTCTGCCCCTTCTCGTCACGGACGAGGGCATGGATGTAGACGTCCTTGAACGGGATGACGGGCTTGCCGTCGCCGTCCTTCATGAAGTGCAGGCCCATCATCATCATCCGGGCGACCCAGAAGAAGATGATGTCGAAGCCGGTCACCAGCACCGAGGTCGGGTAGTAGCGCGCGAGTTCCGCCGTCTTCTCCGGCCAGCCCAGCGTCGAGAACGGCCACAGCGCCGAGGAGAACCAGGTGTCGAGCACGTCCTCGTCGCGCGTCAGCGCCACCGGCTCGCCATAGTGCTTCGCGGCCGCCGCCGAGGCCTCCGCCTCGTCGTGGGCGACGAACACCGCGCCGTCCGGCCCGTACCACGCCGGGATCTGATGGCCCCACCACAGCTGGCGCGACACGCACCACGGCTGGATGTTCTCCATCCACTGGTAATAGGTGTTCTCCCAGTTCTTCGGCACGAAGGTGGTGCGCCCGTCACGGACCGCCGCGAGCGCCTCCTTGGCCAGTTCCCCGGCGTTGACGTACCACTGGTCGGTCAGGAACGGCTCGATCACCACGTTGGAGCGATCGCCGTGCGGCACCGTGTGGGTGTTCGGCTCGACCTTGTCGAGCAGGCCGCGCCGCTCCATCGCCTCGACGACGATCTTGCGCGCGTGCGACCGCTCCTTGCCGTTGAGCAGCGCCTCGAGCACCTCGTGCCCGAACGCATAGGCGACCGGCGTGAGCGCGTCCTCGCCCTCCGCCGGCTCCGGCGCGCCGGAGAGATCGGCGCCGTGGCCGGTATCGGCCCAGAACGCCTCGTTGTCGCGCAGCGCGATGTGCGCCTTGCGATCGAGGATGTTGATCATGGCGAGGCCGTGCCGCTTGCCGACCTCGAAGTCGTTGAAGTCGTGCGCCGGGGTGATCTTGACCGCGCCGGTGCCCTTCTCGGGATCGGAATATTCGTCGGCGACGATTTTGATGCGCCGGCCGACCAGCGGCAGGATCGCGTACTTGCCGATCAGATCGGCGTAGCGCTCGTCGTCCGGGTGGACCGCCACCGCCGTGTCGCCCAGCATCGTCTCCGGACGCGTCGTGGCGACGGTGATGAACCGGCCCGGCATCCCCTCGATCGGATACTTGAAGTGCCAGAAGTGGCCCTTCACCTCGACCTGCACCACCTCGAGATCCGAGATCGCGGTCTCGAAGTGCGGATCCCAGTTGACCAGCCGCTTGTCGCGATAGATCAGCCCTTGGGCGTGCAGCTCGACGAACACCTTGAGCACCGCCTCGGACAGCCCGGCGTCCATGGTGAAGCGCTCGCGCGACCAGTCGCACGACGCGCCGAGCCGCTTCAACTGATTGACGATGGTGCCGCCCGATTCGGCCTTCCACGCCCATACCTTCTCGAGGAACGCCTCGCGGCCGATCTCGCGCCGCCCCGGCTCGCCCCGCGCCGCCATCTGCCGCTCGACCACCATCTGCGTGGCGATGCCGGCATGGTCGGTGCCCGGCTGCCACAGCACGTCCTTGCCGCGCATGCGCTCGAACCGCACCAGCACGTCCTGCAGCGTGTTGTTGAGCGCATGGCCCATGTGCAGGCTGCCGGTGACGTTCGGCGGCGGGATCACGATCGAATAGGCGCTCGCGCCCGGTACCGCCCCGGCACCGGCCCGGAAGGCTCCGGTCTTCTCCCAATCGGCGGAAATACGCGGTTCGACCGCGGCGGCCTCGTAGGTCTTCTCGAGCATGATGGTTCCGGTGGGGCGAGCGAAAGCGAGAGCGGTCGCCCCGCCCGGGGACGACCGCAAGGAACGAGTGCGCCCGTTGAACCTCGCCGGACGGCCGGTGTCAACCTCGCCGCCCGCCGGAACGTCCCGCGTCAGTCCTTGGCCGCGAACAGCGTCCGGTGGATCACGCCACCGGCCACGCCACCGACGATCGGCGCAACCCAGAACAGCCACAGCTGTTGGATCGCCCAGCCGCCGACGAACAGCGCCTGACCGGTCGAGCGCGCCGGATTGACCGAAGTGTTGGTGACCGGGATCGAGATCAGATGGATCAACGTCAAGGCGAGACCGATGGCGATCGGCGCGAACCCGGCCGGCACCCGCGGCTCGGTCGACCCCAGGATGATCAGCAGGAAGAAGGCGGTCAGCACCACCTCGATCACCAGCGCCGAGACGAGCCCATAGCCGCCCGGCGAATGCTCGCCGTAACCGTTGGAGGCGAAGCCGCCGGCGAGATCGAATCCCGCCTTGCCCGAGGCGACGACGTAGAGCACCGCCGCGGCGGCGACGGCGCCGACGACCTGCGCAACGACGTAGGGCACGAATTCGCCCCACGAGAAGCGCCCGGCGACGGCCAGACCCGCCGAGACCGCCGGATTGAAGTGGCCTCCCGAGATCGGCCCGACCGCATAGGCCATGGTCAGAACCGTGAGGCCGAAGGCGATCGAAACACCGGTGAGACCGATGCCGACCTGCGGGAACGCTGCGGCCAGCACCGCCGAACCACACCCTCCGAACACCAGCCAGAAGGTTCCGAGAAACTCCGCGAACAGCTTGCGAGACATGAGCCCACCTTTCCGAGAGGGCCGGTGAGATCGAACCATCTCCGCTCACCACCCGAGAAGGGGACTAGACCATGCCGACGTTTCCTGAGGATTGCATCGATCGTTGCGGGACAGTTTCGTCCCGCAACCGGCCCCGTGTCCGCCCTCAGCGCCCGCGTGTCACACGCTCGATTTCGGCGCGCACCATCCGCTCGACCATGGTCGGCAGGTTCTGATCGAGCCAGCTCTTGAGCATCGGGCGCAGCATGTCCTGCACCAGATCCTCGAGCGTCCTGGCGTTGCGGTTGAGCACCGCCAGCCCGAGATCGGAGAAGGCGTTGGCGACCAACCCCTCGGTCGAGATCGAGATCAGCGGCGCGCTCTCCGCGACCGGCGGCGGCGCGTGCGCGACCGGCTTCGGTTCCGGCGGCGGTGGCGGCGGAGCCGCCGTCACAGGCGGCGGCGGGGGTGGCGGCGGCGCGGGTTCCGGCTCGGGCTCGGGCAGCGGATCCTCCTCCGCGCCGAGCATGTCGAACTCGTCGGCGAAGGCGATGTCCGGCGCCTCGTCGATCCCCTCCACCAGCGGCGGATCGTCGACGGCCAGATCGTCGGTCAGGTCGAGCACGTCCTCGTCCTCGTCGTCCGCCGGGGCGGCGTCGTCCGAACCGGCGGAGGCGAACAGCTTGTCGAGGTCGTCTTCGGAAATGGTCTCGTCGGCGGCGGGTTCGGGCTCGGGCAGCGGCGGGGTCTTCCCCTTGGGTGCCGCTTCCTCGTCCGCGATGATTCTGCGGATCGAGGCCAGGATCTCCTCCATCGAGGGTTCCTGAGCTTGCGCCTTGGCCATGACTGTCTCCGACGAATACCGAACCGCCTTCGCCACCATCGACATGATGGGGCCAGAGCCGTCGAAAGACACTATAGATGGAAGAGTCTCTGCCGAAAACGCGCGTCGCGGGACCGTCGCCGAGTTATCCCCGGCGACGTTGCCGCCTCACTGTCCGTCGGGGGTCCGGAGCCCGAACCACTTGTCGCGCACCGCCTCGGTGTGAGCCGCCGGTTCGTAGTGAACCACGGCGATCTTGAGCCGATCGGCGTCGAGCCGACCCACCGCCGCCACCAGCTGGAACGAGCCCACCACGCGCGCGCGCTCGGCCGTCACCAGATTGGATCGCGCCGTGATCAGCATGGTCTGCTGGTTGAGCACGTCGAGCGTGGTGCGCTGACCGACCCGCTGCTCCTCGATCACGCCGTTGAGGGCGAGCTGCGAGGCCTCGACCTGGGCCCGGTAGGCCGCGATCGAGGCATTGGCCGCCTGGAGCGCGCCCCACGCCGCCACCACGTTCGCCCGCACCGTGTCGCGCGCCAGATCGACCTGGATCCGCGCCGCGCCGAGCTGTTCCTTGGCCTGGCGGATCTTGGCGTATTCGCCGCCGCCCTGATGGATCGGCACCGTCAGATTGAGCGACACGCCGGCGCTGTTCAGCGTCTTGTAGGACGGGTTGTCGAAGCTGCGCCCCGCCGATCCCTGGACCGACAGCTGCGGCAGCAGCGCGCCCTCGAGATACTTCACGTTGTGCAGCGCCACGTCGACGTTGTGCTGACCGGCGAGGATCTGCGGATTTTCCGCCTGCGCCGCCGCCACCGCCTTGTCGAGCGCCTTCGGCAGCAGCTTGTCGATCGCATCGGCGCCGGTGAGCTTGCCCGGATCCTGCCCGATCACCTGCCGGAATTCGGCGCGGCTGGCGTTGAGCTGGGCACGCGCCGCGTTGAGCTGCGACACCGCCAGCTGATAGCTCGCCTCCGCCTGCGCCACGTCGGTCTGGGTGCCCTCGCCGACGCCGAAGCGGTCCTTGGCCGCGCGCACCTGCTCGGTCAGGAACTTGACGTTGCTCTCCTGCAGCGAGACGAGCGCGGTGTCGCGCGTGACGTTCATGAACGCCGTCGCCGCCGCCAGCAGCACGGTCTGCTCGGTCGAGCGCAACACCTCGCGCTGCGCCCGCACCGCCGCCTCGGCCTGATTGACGCCCGCCGTCACCTGCCCGCCGGTGTAGAGCGGCTGCACCAGCGTGATGCCGATCGACGCCGGGGTGGTGTAGAAGTCCCTGGTCCCGCCGCCCTGAGCGTCGGGATAGCCGTAGGCGGTGTAGGACCGGCCGATCGACGCCGAGCCGTTGATCTTCGCCCGACCGGCGCCGCCGGCGATGCCGAGCCCCTCGTCGGTCGCCCGCGCCGTCGCGCGCGCCGCCGCGAGCTGCGGATTGTTCGAATAGGCCAGCGCCAGCGCCTGGGACAGCGACTGCGCGGTCGCAGGTCCCGCGTTCCAGGCTGCGCCCAGAACGGCAACGAGGCCGAAGACGGCCGAACGACTGATCACCACGACGAAACTCCCGAGTTCGACCTGCGAATCGGCGGCGCGCTCTCAACGCCGACCGCGAGCGAAGATCTTAACGAACACGTAATGCCCTCGGAAGGCAAACGAAGCAGCCAGACGATGCGCCGCACCCGCGCGCATTTTCCGCAGATGCGGCAACGCGGCAACAGCTTCCCGCCCACGCGATTCGCTCGGATCGGCCCCGAAGACGTGAAAACCGCCCGCGACGCCGGGGTCACGGGCGGTTCGAAAGAGATGTTTCGCTCGGGATCAGAGCGCGAAGGCGCGCACCTGCTCGAGACCCGGCAGAATCCGGCCCGGCAGGTTGAAGGCGGCGCGCGAGGACATCTTCCCCGACGACCTCACCGTCACCACCGCCCGTCCGGACAGCCCCGCGCCCTCGATCGCCACGATTCGGCCGCCGTCGGCGACCTGCGCGGTGATCGCCTCCGGCAGCACCTCGATCGCGCCGTCGAACAGCACCAGATCGTAGGGCGCCCCGACCGGCGCCCCGGCCGCGAGCGGCCCGACCACCACGGTCGCCTTGGCGCCGAGTTCGGTCGCGGCGGTTTCCGCCAGATCGGCGCGCTCCTCGACCATCGTCACCACCGCGCCGAGTTCGGCGAGGATCGCCGCCGCATAGCCGGTGTTGCCGCCGATCAGCAGGACCTTCTCGCCCGGAACCACCGCCGCGAGCTGAATCAGCTTGGCCAGCGGCGCCGGCTGCATCACCGCGCGTCCACCGCCCAGTTCCGTCGGCCGATCGATGTAGGCGAGCGACCGCATCGCCGCCGGCACGAAGGCTTCGCGCCCGACCGTGAGGAACGCCGCGATCACCGCGTGATCGGTGACGTCGACCGTACGGATCTGATTGTCGACCATCGTCCTGCGCTGAATGGCGAAATCGGCCATCGGCTCCCCCGCTCTCGTTTCGGCGTCGCGTCTCGCCCGCGAGGCCGTCGGTTTTCCTTAATCCCCATGTCCGTGAGAGACAATAGGGACCTTTCGGCGAACGAGGGCCGGGTCGGCCCGTCTCACCCGTACCACCACCCGTGGATACGCCTTCGCACGTCGCGCGATTTGCGTAATCTCAAGGTCGCCCGTACCGTCCCGGGCTAGGAAGAGACGACGGGGGACGCGAGTTGGCTGCGATCCTCGACCGGGCATCCGTCCCGCTCGAGGAGGACACGACGATGAGGATGCACGTGACCGATACCCCCTCCCCCGCCGCGCGTCCGCGCCGGTCGCTCTCGCGCCCGATCGCCGCTCTCGTCCTGCTCGCCGTCGTCGGCGGAGCCGGTTTCGCGATGCTGCGCGGTCCCGAGGTCGGCGTGGTCCATCCCCGACGCGGCGAGGTCGTCCGCACCGTCGTCGCCACCGGCCGCGTGCTCGCCCCCTATCGCGTCGACATCGGCAGCCAGATCACCGGCGTCGTCGCCGAAGTGCCGGTGGCCGAGGGCCAGACCGTCCAGCACGATCAGCCGCTCGTCCGCCTCGACGACGCCGAGGCTCGCGCCAACGTCGCCCTCGCCACCGCGGCTCTCGCCCAGACCTCCGCCAAGCTGAAGCAGATCGCCGACGTCGGCCTGCCCGTCGCCCGCGAGAACCTCGCCCAGGCCGAGGCCAACGTCGCCGCCGCCGATGCCGCCTACGAGCGCGTCGAGAAGCTGAAGACCACCGGCTTCGCCACCCAGGCCCAGATCGACGACGCCCGCAAGACCCGCGACGTCGCCCACGCCCAGCAGCGCTCCGCCCGCTTCCAGGTCGACACCAACGACGTCGGCGGCACCGAGCGCGTCATGGCCGAGGCCGCCCTGCGTCAGGCCGAGGCCACCCTCGCCTCCGCCCGCACCCGTCTCGCCTATACCCGCATCACCGCCCCCGCCGACGGCGTCCTCATCGCCCGCAACGTCGAGCGCGGCGACGTCGTCCAGCCCGGCAAGGTGCTGATGGTCCTCTCGCCCGCCGGCGAGACCCAGATCGTCGTCCAGATCGACGAGAAGAGCATGGCGCTGCTGGCTGTCGGCAATCCCGCCTTCGCCTCCGCCGACGCCTATGCCGATCAGCGCCTGCCGGCGGAACTGTTCTACATCAACCCCTCGGTCGATCCCCAGACCGCCTCGATCCAGGTCAAGCTGCGGGTGCCGAACCCGCCCGCCTGGATCCGCCAGGACATGACCGTGTCGGTCGACATCGAGGTCGCCCGCAAGGCCGACGCCCTGGTTCTGCCGACCAATGCCGTGCACGATCCCCTCACCACCCGCCCCTGGGTGCTGGTGGCCGAGGGCGGCCGCGCCGTCAGAAAGGCGGTCAAGGTCGGCCTGCGCGGCGACGGCCGCGTCGAGATCGTCGAGGGCCTGACCCCGGACGACGCCGTGGTGCCGGTCCGCGCCGCCGTCGCCGAAGGGGAGCGCCTGCGCCCGCGCGTGATCGCCTCGGAGGCCGGCCAGGGAGGCAAGCCGTGACCAAGTGGCTGCCGTTCGAATGGATCGCCGCCATCCGCTTCCTGGTGGAAGGCAAGATGCAGTCGCTCTTCATCGTCGCCGGTGTCGCCATCGGCGTCGGCGTCATCGTCTTCATGTCGGCCATCCTCGAGGGCATGACCGCCAACATGATGAAGCGCATCCTGAATTCGCAGGCCCACGTCGAGCTGGTGCCGCCCGACGAGGTCGCCCGCCCCTTGCGCGCCCGCGATCCCGTCATCGCCCTGACCACCGTCCAGCGCCCGACCCAGCGGGTGAAGTCGATCGACCAGTGGCAGTCGCTGCGCGACGTCCTCGCCCGCGATCCCGACGTCACCCACGTCGCCCCGATCGTCTCCGGCTCCGCGCTCGCCGCCCGCGGCACCGCCTCGCGCTCGGTCACCGTCATCGCCTGCGAGCCGGAGACCTACTTCTCGGTCGTCGATCTGCCCGGCAGTCTCACCGAGGGTCACGCCCGCCTCGCCTCCGACGAGGTGGTGATCGGCACCGACCTCGCCAAGGAACTCGGCATCGCCCTCGGCGACAAGATCCGCCTCACCTCGGCCACCGGCGCCGGCGTCACCCAGACCATCACCGGCTTCTTCGATCTGGGAAATCGCGGCGTGAACATGCGCAACGTCTACGTGGCGCTGCGCACCGGTCAGGCCCTGCTCGGCCTGATCGGCGGCGCCACCGCCCTCGAGGTGACGCTGAAGGACGTCTACGCCGCCGAGGACGTCGCCCGCATCATCCAGACCTCGACCGGCGTCGAGGCCGACAGCTGGATCAAGACCAACGCCCAGTTCTTCACGGTGATGAAGACGCAGTTCACCTCCAACACCGCGATTCGCCTTCTGGTCGGCCTGTCGGTCGCCTTCGGCATCGCCTCGGTGCTGGTGGTCTCGGTGGTGCAGCGCTCCAAGGAGATCGGCATCCTGCGCGCCATGGGCACCTCGCGCGGTCAGGTCCTGCGCATCTTCCTCATCCAGGGCGGTGTGCTCGGCCTCATCGGCTCGCTGTTCGGCTCCGCCCTCGGCATCGGCTCTCTGGTTCTCTTCCACGCGCTGATGCGCAACGCCGACGGCACCGAGTTCTTCCCCCTGTTCCTCGATTGGAAGCTTCCCGCCTATGCGGCCGCCCTCGCCACGCTGACGGGGGTGTCGGCGGCCATGACCCCGGCGCTGCGCGCCGCCCGTCTCGATCCGGTGGTGGCGATCCGTGGCTGACGACGTCCTCCTGCTCGACCGGGTCACCAAATCCTTCGGCATCGGCACGCCCGTCGAGGTCGAGGTGCTGCACGGCATCGACCTGCGCCTCGATCGCGGCGAGTTCGTCGCCCTGATCGGCCCGTCCGGCTCCGGCAAGAGCACGATGCTGAACCTGATCGGCCTGCTCGATCGCCCGACCTCGGGCCGCCTGCGCCTGCACGGCGAGGAGACCACCGCTCTCGACGACAAGGCGCTCACCCGCCTGCGCGGCCGCGCCGTCGGCTTCGTGTTCCAATATCATCACCTCATCTCCGCCTTCACCGCGGTCGAGAACGTGATGATGCCGATGCTGGTCGATCGCACCTTCCCCGACGACGAGATGCGCGCCCGCGCCGAGGAACTGCTCGGCCAGTTCGGTCTCGCCCCCTGGAAGGACCGCCCGGTCACGCAGCTCTCCGGCGGCCAGCAGCAGCGCGTCGCCATCGCCCGCGCCCTCGCCCAGAACCCCGCCCTGGTGCTGGCCGACGAGCCCACCGGCAATCTCGATACCCGGTCGTCCGATCAGGCCTTCGATCTGATGCGCGAGATCAACGTCCGCCTCGGCACCACCTTCCTGATCGTCACCCACGACCCCCGTCTGGCACGCCGCTGCGACCGCATCGTCGAGGTGGTCGACGGCCGCCTCACCTCCGATCGCCCCAACGTCGCCGTGCGCGCGGAGGGCTGAACTGCGCCGCGTTTCCGCCGCCCGACGCCTCCGCGCCGAGCCCAGACCCGGAGGGCGCCCGAAACGATTTTCGCGGGAAAGTCCGACGGCGGGGCTTGCCGAAGGCTCTGTGAGCGTTTAGTGATCCGCCTCGGATGGCCTCGTGGCGGAGTGGTTACGCAGCGGACTGCAAATCCGTGTACTCCGGTTCGAATCCGGACGAGGCCTCCAACCACCCTTCGGAAAATTCGAATATCCCCGCCCGCGCGTTCCCCGCGCGGCGAACGCGCGTCAGTGGTCCTTCACGACCGCGGTCGAATGGACGAAGTGCTCGCGAATGTCGTCGCCCCGCCCGACGAAGCCCCGGCAGCCCGGTCGCGGCCGCAGCACCACGGCGCCCTCGAACCACAGCCCGGTCGGCGATCGCCATCCGTAGGAGATGCAGCTCGATCGCGCCGCGCAGGTACGGCAGTCGGCCGCACTCGTCGCCTCGCTCTCGCGCGCGATCACCAGGGAAGACAAGGGCTGCTCGTCCGGGGAACCCGGTCTCATGGCGATGCCCCTCGCCCGACGCGTCGGCGAACGGAAAACGGTATCGATCGTCGCGAGCCCTCGCGCCGATCCCGACGACCGTGACAGGAGACCACGTCGCGGTCGCCGCCACCATCGGGTCTCTTCCCGATCCGGGTCGCTCCGGTCGGGGGGACTACGACGTTACGTGGCGTCGGCGATTCGGGCGGTGTCCTTGACGCTCATCTCGAGGCCGGCGACCACCAGCGTGACGCGGTCGGCGATCTGCGCCACCTCGCGATTGAGCCGCCCCTGCAGATCACGGAACCGACGCGCCAGCGCGTTCTCCGGCACGATCCCGAGCCCCACCTCGTTCGAAACCAGCACCAACGGCCCTCGGGTCCCGGCGATGGTCTCGACCAGTTCGTCGATCGCCGCCTCCTCGTCGCCATCGCCGAGCAGCACGTTGGTCAGCCACAGCGTCAGGCAGTCGACCACCAGCACCCGATCCGGCGCCGCCGCTCGCGCGATCACGCCGGAGAGATCGATCGGCTCCTCGATCAGATCCCACTCCGGCCCGCGCTCGGCTCGATGGGCGGCGATTCGCCGATCCATCTCCTCGTCGTACGCCTGCGCCGTCGCCACCATCACCGGCGTGAGGCCGCTCGTGGCCGCGCGCTTCAGCGCCACGCCGGTCTTGCCCGAGCGCGCTCCACCCAGCACCAGATCCCGGCGCGGTGAGGCCGACGACGACGACATGGCTCATTCTCCCCCGACGAGCGAAGTCCGATCCGCGCGGCCCCGACCGGCGCGCGCGGCCGCGCTCTTTTCGCACGAAAACGCGCGGCGGTCTTCCCCGCGCCGACGCGCGCGATGTCGCGCCGACTGTGGAAAGAGTCTGCGATGCCGTCGAAGGGCTTGGCAAGCCGGATCGAGCTTGCTATAGACCCGCCCGCAACGCGCTGCCCGGCGGCGTGTTCCGCGATAGCTCAGTTGGTAGAGCGTTCGACTGTTAATCGAATGGTCGCAGGTTCGAGTCCTGCTCGCGGAGCCAGTTTCCTTCGAGGGGTCCGACGGTCGTCGTCGGGCCCCTCGTCGTTTCGGCCCCGCCCCGCCCGCGCATCGCCCTCCACCGTCCGTTCACGACGTCGCCGAACCGGCGCGCGCGCCCCTCGCGAACCGCGAGGCGACGCGTTATCCTTCCGCACATGGACGCGCGTCGCGTCGATCGGGAGGATTCATGCGCGTTTCGAAGATCACGCCTCGGGCGGCCCTCGCCCTCGCCACCTGTCTCGCTCTCACCCCGGCCGCCTTCGCCGCCGAGGCGACGCAGGCCGAGGCCGATCGCCTGCGCGCCTTGTTCGAGACCTATGTCGGCCGCTCCGCGCCCGACAAGCCGCCGGTGGTCACCGTCACCCCCAAGGGCGAGAGCTACGACCTGGTCTTCGATGCCGAATCGCTGCTCGCGCCGGTGCGCGCGCTCGGCATCGAGCTGAAGGTCGGTCGCCTCACCTCCACCATCGCCCCGCTGCCCGACGGCAACTGGCGCTGGACCGGCACGTCCTTCCCGGAGATCTCCTACGGGTTCGCCGGCCAGACCGGCAGGTTCGCCTTCGAGGGGTTCTCGGGTGAGGGCGTCTACGATCCGCGCCTGGAGACCTTTCTCTCCCACACCATGCGCATCGCCCGCGCCGTCGGCGAACAGAGCGTGCCGAAGAAGGGCGAGGACCCCCGCTTCGACGTTCGCAAGACCGACGAGAACATCGAGCTGCGCATGACGGCGGGCCCCGCCGCCTCCGGTTCGGGCATCGATGCCGTCGTCACCCAGACCGGCGGCGCCGTCGTCGAGACCTTCTCGCTGAGCGAGGGCCTCGAGAAGGGCGTCCCCGACATGGAGATGACGCTCAAGATCGCCTCCTCGAGCATCGACGCCGACATCCGCGGCTTCAAGACCCGCGAGTTCAACGCCCTGTGGACCCACCTCGTCGCCCATCACGACAAGGAGGACTTCACCACCCGCCAGGGCGCCCTCAAGGCCCGCATCTCCGCCCTGCTGCCGCTGTTCGAACGTATGCGCCAGAAGGTGGTGTTCAAGGGCTTCGAGGTCGAGACGCCGTTCGGCTTCGGCTCGATGAGCGAACTCGTCTACGGGCTCGACACCACCGGCGTCACCCGTGACGGCGCGGCCGAACTCACCATCGGCTTCAAGGGCTTCCAGATGCATTCGCTGTTCCTGCCCGCCTGGGCGGCGAAGCTCGTGCCCACCGACTTCGATCTCAAGGGCCGCGTCTCGGGCTACGATCTGGCCACCTCCGGCGCCGCCTACCTCGAATCGGCCGACTTCGCCGCCGAGAAGCCGCTTTCGCCCGAGGCCGAGGCGCGCATCGCCACGCTGCTGCTGCCGCGCTCGAACGTCGAGATCGTCCTCGACGGCAATCGCGTCCGCGCCCCCCTCTACGAGCTCGCCCTCGACGGCCGCATGACCGCCGGTCCCGCCGGGGCCAAGGGCGCCGTCACCGTCACCGCCACCGGCCTCGACGCCGCGATCGCCGCCCTCTCCGACCCCAAGGCCGGCGCCGAGGGCAAGAAGGCGGCCGAGGAGCTGCGCGGCATGATCTCCCTCGCCGAGAAGAAGAACGGCGCCCTGGTCTGGCGCATCGACTTCGAGAACGACGCCGTCTCCGTCAACGGCCGCCCGCTCGGCGCCGTCGACGGCGAATCGGACGAGGAGGAGGAGGGGATCGTCGAGCCGAAGAACGGCAAGAGGGGCGAGGACGGCGGCAAGAAGGGCAAGGACAAGAAGCTCTGAGCCGCCTCCCCCGCTCCGGCGCGACGTCCCACTCTTGAAGACCGCGCGTCCCGCTCCATGTTCGAGCGGGACGTCCCTCCTCCTGCGGCCGAAGCCGACGAGACCGAACCCCCATGTCGGCGATCCGCCCCCGTCCTCGCGCCCTCCTGGTCGTCGCCCACGGCGACGGCGGAACCGATCCGCGCGACGAGACCGTGCGCCTCCTCGCCGAGCGCCTCGCCCGTCGCCTCGACGTCGCCGTCGACTGGGCGACGCTGAAGCGCCCCGAGACCTTCGCCGCCGCCCGCGCCCGCCTCGCCGCCGCCCGGCCCGACGGCGGCCTCGACCCGGTCGCGGTCTATCCGCTGTTCATGTCGTCGGGCTTCTTCGTCCGGGTGAAGCTGCCGAAGCTCCTCGCCGAGAACGGTTTCGTCGAGCCGCTGATCCTGCCGGTGTTCGGCCTCGATCCCGGCCTCGTCGACCTCGTCGAGCATCGCCTGCGCTCGATCGCCTCGATGCAGGGCGGCCTCGAGCCGAAGGACCTCGCCATCGCCATGGTCGCCCACGGCTCCGGCTCCGGCGACACCGGCAGCCGTAGGGCCGCCGAGGCGCTCGTCGCCGACCTCGGCTATCGCCTCGACGCCCACCTCCATCTCGGCTTCCTCGAGGAGGCGCCGTTCTTCGAACCGCTGTTCGCCGAGGTCGCCCCCGCCGTCGTCGTCGGCCTGTTCGTCTCCGCCGGCACCCACGCCATCGACGACGTCGCCGCCCTGTGCGCGCGCACCCCGAGCGTGCGCCACCACGTCGACGCGGTCGGCCGCGATGCCGGCGTCGCCGATCTGGTCGAGCGCGCCCTGACGCCGCTGCTCGGGCCCACCGAGGCGTGAGCGGCCCCCTCTCCGCCCTTGCAATCGCTCGCCCGAGCCGCCACAAGCTTCGCCCCATGACCGAACCGACCGCCGCCCCCAAGATCTCCTTCGTCAGCCTCGGCTGCCCCAAGGCCCTCGTCGACAGCGAGCGCATCGTCACGCACCTGCGCGCCGAGGGCTACGAGCTGGTCAAGACCCACGCCGGCGCAGACGTGGTGGTGGTCAACACCTGCGGCTTCCTCGACAGCGCCAAGGCCGAGAGCCTGGAGGCGATCGGCAAGGCCATGGCCGAGAACGGCAAGGTGGTCGTCACCGGCTGCATGGGCGCCGAGCCCGGCGAGATCGCCGAGAAGTATCCGAACCTCCTCGCCATCACCAGGCCGCAGGCCTACGAGAGCGTGATCGAGGCGGTCCACCACGCCGTCCCGCCCGCCCACGATCCGCGCTTCGATCTGATCCCGCCCCAGGGCGTGCGCTTCACCCCACGCCACTACGCCTATCTCAAGATCTCCGAGGGCTGCTCCAACCGCTGCACCTTCTGCATCATCCCGCACCTGCGCGGCGATCTCGTCTCGCGCCCGGCGAACGAGGTGCTGCGCGAGGCCGAGAAGCTGGTGAAGGCGGGCGTGAAGGAACTGCTGGTCGTCTCCCAGGACACCTCCGCCTACGGCCAGGACCTGCGCTACGCGACGAGCCCGTGGAAGGACCGCGAGGTCCGCGCCCGCTTCTTCGATCTCGCCCGCGAGCTCGGCGACATGGGCGTGTGGGTCCGCCTCCACTACGTCTACCCCTATCCGCACGTCGACGAGGTCATCGAGCTGATGGCCGAGGGCCGGATCCTGCCCTACCTCGACATCCCGCTCCAGCACGCCGCCACGCCGGTGCTGAAGGCGATGAAACGCCCCGCCGCCCAGGAGAAGACGCTGGAGCGCATCGCCGCCTGGCGCCGCGCCGTGCCCGATCTCGCCGTCCGTTCGAGCTTCATCGTCGGCTTCCCCGGCGAGACCGAGGACGACTTCCGCGCCCTGCTCGACTGGCTGAGCGAAGCGAAGCTCGATCGCGTCGGCGCCTTCCGCTACGAGCCGGTCAAGGGCGCCCCCGCCAACGCGCTCGCCGACCCGGTGCCCGAAGCGGTCAAGGAGGAGCGCTGGAACCGCCTGATGGCTCACCAACAGCCGATCGCCCTGCGCATCCAGAAGGCCCGCGTCGGTCGCCGCGTGCCGGTGCTGATCGACGAGGTCGGCCCGAGCGTCGGCTACGGCCGCACCAAATGGGACGCCCCGGAGATCGACGGCCGCGTCCATGTCGCCTCGCGCCGCCCCTTGCGCGTCGGCGAGATCGTCACCGTGAGGATCGAGACGACCGACGCCTACGATCTCGCCGGAACCGCGGTGGACTGAGGCCCGAGGATCGCCGACGGAGGGGCGCCGGTCGCGCCGCCGCTTCACCGCCGTCGCGACGCGGAGCCCGATCGCCGCCCGCTCAGATCAATCCGCGCCGCACCGCCTCCGCCACCGCGCTGGTCTTGTTGGCGACCCCGAGCCGGCGCACCGCCTCGCGCATGTAGCCCTGCACCGTCTGCTCCGACAGGCCGAGCAACACCGCCGTCTCCCACGTGGTCTTGCCCGCCGCCGCCCACCGCAGCACGTCGCGTTCGCGCGGCGTCAGCCCGCCGTCCAGCCGCATCTCCTCGCCGCCGTCGCCGAATCCTCTGAGCCGCTGGTGCAGGGCATGGCCGAGGATCTGCAGAAACGGAATCAGCCGACGCGCGCGCCGGTCCCACTCGTCGTCGCTCTCGTTCGACGTCACCGAGAACACGCCCCGGTCGCCGTCGGCCCCGCGCACCGGCACCGTCAGCCCCTGGCGGCCGACGCCCATCCGCACCGCATCGTCGAAGAACGCCCGAGTCGCCGCGTCGCGATCGCGCAGCTCGCGCCAGTCGAACGGCTGCAACCTGATCCGCATCGCCTCGAGCACCGGATCGATCGCCTGATAATTCTCGCGCCGATATCGATCGACCCACTCGTGCGAATAGGTCGTCACGAACACCGCGCCGCCGCCCTGGCGACGATCGGCCTTGACCTTGAGATGCACCACGTTCTCGAACCCGTGACGCGCGGCGAACGCCTCCAACCGCGCGCCCACGTCCGCCCACGACGCCGATGCCGTCAGATGGTCGAGTTCGTCGTCGAGAAGGCTCACGTCGAAGGAAAAGGCCATGTCCCGCCTCCTCGCCCCGGGTGTCGGCGCCGACCGACACCGCCCCCGGCGCACGGACGAAACGGCTTCGCGACCCGGCGCACCCCGCGCGCACCGGCCGCTTCGCGTCCTCCGCCACCCCGAACCCCGGACCATGGGACCGGAACCCGACCCGCCGAAACTGCTCTCCCCGCCGCCTCGGGACAACCCGCGAAAATCCAGGGTGGTACGAACCCGAAGCCCGATCGCGTCACGGCAGCAGGATCATCGACCCCGTCGTCGCCCGGCTCTCGAGCGCCCGGTGCGCCGCCTCCGCCTCCTCGAGCCGCCACCGCCGCGACAGCGGGATCTCCACCGCGCCCGAACCGATCACCTCGAACAGTTCTCCCGCGATCGCCTCGAGCCCGGCGCGCGGCCCGATGTGGGTGAACAGCGTCTGCCGCGTCGCGAACAGCGATCCCTTCTGCGCCAGCAGGCCGAGATCGAACGCCGACACCGGCCCCGACGCGTTGCCGAACGACACGAACATCCCGAGCGGTTTCAGACAGTCGAGCGACTTGGGGAAGGTGTCGCGGCCGACCGAATCGTAGACCACGTCGACCCCGCGTCCGCCGGTGATCTCCTTCACCGCCGCCACGAAATCGTCGGCGCGATAGTCGATCACGTGGTCGTAGCCGCGCGTCTTCGCCAGCGCCACCTTGTCCGGCCCGCCCGCCGTGCCGATCACCGTCGCGCCGAGATGCTTCGCCCACTGCCCGGCGATCTGCCCGACGCCCCCGGCCGCGGCGTGGAACAGCAGCACCGTCCCCGGCCCGACCCGGAACGTCCGCCGCAGCAGATAGCAGGCGGTCATGCCCTTGAGCATCGCCGCCGCCGCGATCTCCTCCGACACGCCCTCCGGCAGCCGCACCAGCCGATCGGCCGGCACCAGACGCTCGCCCGCATAGGACCCGAGCGGCCCGACGTAGGCGACCCGGTCGCCGACGGCGACCGCGCTCACACCCTCGCCGACCGCCGTCACGACGCCCGCGCCCTCGTTGCCCGGCACGAACGGCAACCCCGCCGGCGCCGGATAGAGGCCGGAGCGGAAGTAGCAGTCGATGAAGTTGAGCCCGATCGCCGCGTGCCGCACCCGCGCCTCGCCGGGACCGGGCGCGCCGATCTCGATCTCGTCGAGCTGCAGCACCTCCGGCCCGCCGGTGCGATGAACTCGGATCGCCTTGACCATCACGCACCTCCTCGTCGTGCCCGTCTCGCGGCGTCGCGGCCACCCGGCCCCGTCGCCGCCGCGCCACGCCTCACTTCTCGGCGCGCGCGCGCTCCCTGCGCTTCTTCGCCGTGATGTTGATCGCCTCGACCGCCCCGGCGAAGCCCATCGCCGCATAGACGTAGCCGCGCTCGATGTGGAAACCGAAGCCGTCGGCGACCAGCGACATGCCGATCAGCATCAGGAAGGCGAGCGCCAGCACCTTGGTGGTCGGATGCTTCTGGACGAAGTCCGACACCGGTCCGGCCGCCACGTACATGACGCCGACCGCCAGGATCACCGCCGTGACCATCACCGCCACTTCCTGGGCGAGACCGACCGCCGTGATGATCGAATCGAGCGAAAACACGAGATCGATCAGGATGATCTGCCCGACCACCACCGAGAAGGCGTTGGACGCCGTGCGCGCCATCTCCTCCGGCACGTGCTCCTCGAGCTCCTCGTGGATGTGGTTGACCGCCTTGTAGAGCAGGAACGCGCCGCCGCCGATCAGGATCAGATCCTTCACGCTGAAGGGATGGCCGAACGGCGCCATCACCGGGTCCTTGAGCGAGACGATCCAGGAGATCGCGAACAGCAGCGCGATGCGGAACCCGAGCGCCAGCGCCATGCCGAGCCGTCGTGCCCGTGCCGCGTCGGCCGCCGGCAGATGGCTCGTCGCCACCGACAGGAACACGACGTTGTCGATCCCCAGCACGATCTCGAGCGCGGTGAGCGTCACCAGACTGGCCCATGCGGCCGGATCGGACAGCAGTGCGACGATCGACATGTCTTCTCCTTGAAACCCGCCGTTCCCGCCCATGCGGGACCGGCCCTCAGAACTTCGCCGTGATCGCCGCTCCGATCGGCGACCCTGCGATCAACGCCGCGCCCCAGACGATCAGGACCACGCCGATCACGCGGCTGATCCAGGCGGAGGGCGAGAGCTTCTCCACCGTCATCACCGCGCCGAGCACCGCGATCCACACCACGTTCATGACGCCCACGGCGAACATGACCACCATCAGCGCCCAACAGCAACCCATGCAGTCGAGCCCCTGCGCGAGGCCCATCCGATAGACTCCGCCGACGCGTGCGCTCCAGTTGTCGGCGAAGAACGGTCGCGGCGCCCGACACCGCGCCAGACAGGCCCCCTTGAGCGGCGAAAACTGATAGAGTCCGGCCGCGATCATCGTCGTCCCGGCCAGGACGAGGCTGGCCGGAAGCCCCGCCGGCGTCACCAGCCGCGCCGCCGTCAGCGCCCCCTGCGCCGCCGTCGCCAGCACCGCGAACACCAGCCACACCGTCAGATAGCCGAGCCCGAGCGCCACCGGCGACACCACCCGTTCGCCCGCAGCGATTCGCTCCGCCCCGAGATCGCCGTAGGCGCGGAACACAGGCAGCGCCGTCGGCAGCATCATCGCCGCCACCATCGCCACCCACATCGCCGCCACGCTCGCCCAATCGCCGACGCTCCAGCTCGTCGTCACCGGCGCGCACAGCACCGCGAGCCCCGCCCGCACCTCGGGCGAGAACGTCGCGAGCCCGTTGAGCCGATTGAACAACCCCATCCCCGGCCCGAGCGCGCTCATGTCGCTGGTGGCGAGCATCGCCCCGATCATCGCCGCGAGCCACGCCCAGCCGAGCGCCGCGCCGATCCCCACGAAGCCGAACACCACCAGCGTCGTGCGCCGTCGCGCCCGCGCCGCGTCCTCTTCGCTCTTTCGCGCGATCACACCCGTGCTCCGCTCGTCGCTCACCGTCCTCATCCCCCACGACATCGCCCGATCGGTCGCGCCGCGCAAGCCCCGTCGAGCGCGCGGCGGCCGTCCGCCCACCGAGGTCTCTCGCTCCCTCGCATCCCCCCGCGCCCGATCGGCGGTGAAGAGCGAAATTCCCTCTTGATCGAAAGAGAACATAGTGCGAACATGAGTGCAAGTGGAAACCGTGTCGCAGCCTCGAGGAAGGAAATTCACCGGATGCGCCGATCGCCCCGAACCGCTATGGGAGAGGATCGTTCCGCCCGCGTCGGCGCGCGGCGACACCCGCTCACGGCCCAGATGGAGATCCGGCGATGACCTCGGCCCCCGCCTCGACCGCGCCCTGCTACGACGTCGCCGTGGTCGGCGCCGGTCCCGCCGGGCTCGCCTCGGCCCTGCTCTTCGCGAGGCTCGGCTTCTCCACCGCCCTCGTCGCTCCGCCGACCCGGCCCGACGACGTGCGCACCACCGCTCTCCTCGGCGGCTCGGTGCCGTTTCTGAAGCATCTCGGCGTCTGGGACGAGATCGCCGCCGCCGGCGCCGATCTCGCCACCATGCGCCTCGTCGACGACACTCGCCGCCTCGTCCGCGCCCCCGAGGCGACCTTCCACGCCCGCGAGATCGGCCTGCCCTCCTTCGGCGTGAACGTCGTGAACACCGAGATCACCCGCGTCTTCGATGCCCACATCGCCGCCACGCCCGGCCTGACCCGCATCGAGCGCCCGGTCGCGACCGTCGACCTGCGCGACGACCGCGTCGTCCTGCGCCTCGACGACGGCGCCACCGTCACCGCGCGCCTCGCCGTCGCCGCCGACGGCCGCCGCTCGATCCTGCGCGACGCCGCGGGCATCAACACCACCACCTGGGCCCACCCCCAGTCGGCGCTGGTGCTCAACCTCGCCCACGACCTGCCCCACGGCGACGTCTCGACCGAGTTCCACACCCCGACCGGCCCCTGTGTGCTGGTGCCGTTACCCGGTGGTCGCCGCTCGTCCGTCGTGCTGATCGAGCGCCCCGAGGAGGCCGAGCGGCTGAAGGCGATGGACGACGCCGAGCTGTCGCGCGAGCTCGAGCGCCGCGCCCATTCGCTGCTCGGCCGCATGACGGTCGAGCCCGGCCGTCAGGTCTGGCCGCTGTCGAGCCTCGTCGCCCTGAGCTACGGCCGCTCGCGCATCGCGCTCGTCGGCGAGACCGCCCACACCTTCCCCCCGATCGGCGCCCAGGGCCTGAACCTGTCGCTGCGCGACGCCGCGAGTCTCGCCGAGATCGTCGTCGACGCCCACCGCCGCCGCGAGGACATCGGCGGCGCCGCCACGCTGCGCGCCTACGAGCGCGCCCGCCGCCTCGACGTCGAGACCCGCACCCGCGGCGTCGATCTCGCCAACCGCGCCCTGCTGTCCGACCTCCTGCCGGTGCAGATGGCCCGCGCGTTCGGCTTCTTCCTCGCCTCGCGCATCGGCCCGCTGCGCCGCCTCGTCATGCGCGAGGGCCTGACCCCGAGCCTCTCCGCCCCGCGCCTGATGCGCGGGCTGGACCTCGCCCGGATCGAACCGCACCCGAGAGTTGCGTAGTTCGATTTCACGGAAGTTTGTCGAAATGATTGAAGAAGAAAGGGAATTGACGAGAATCATTCGCCCTGGGGAATGTTCGCCCACCCGCCTCGGAACGACCCTATCCGCCGATCGAGAAGATCCGACCCGCGTCCGCACACGGTCCGATCGATCCCGGATCATCCGCTCCGCACCCGGGTCTAGATGTCGAAACGATTGACGACAAAGAGGTTTCTGAAATCTCGACGGGAGGAGATCGCTCTCACGCCTCGTCGATCCCCGGCACCGCCGCCACGCCCGGCGCGGCCCGGAACGCCGGATCGATCGGCACGACGCAGGCCGGCAACACCCGCCCCGATGCAGTCGCCACCGCATGGCCGAACAGACCGCGCTCCACGAAGTGCGGATCGGCGAGAGCCTCCTCGAGCGTCGCCACCGGCGTGACGCAGAAGTCGGTCCCGGCGAGCGCCGCGCTCCATTCGGCGTGGCTGCGCGCGGCGATCCGCTCCGCCACCGCCGCCCGCGTCTCGCTCGGCGTCGCCGCGTCGTCACGCAACCGCATCGGCAGGTCGATCAGATCGCAGAACGCCCGCCAGAACTTCTCCTCGAGCGCCCCCACCGCCACCAGCCGGTCGTCGGCGGTGCGATAGAGCCCGTAGCGCGGCAGCGCGCCCGAGAGCACCGCCTCGCCCGGCGCCGCCCACTCTCCTGTCGCCGCCCCTTGCGCCTGCGCGAACACCGCGAAGGTGAACATCGCATCGGTCATGGCCACGTCGATGTGGGCGCCGACGCCGCTGCGCTCGCGCCGGAGCAGCGCCAGCAGAATGTTGATCACCGCCGGCATCGTGCCGCCGGCGATGTCCGCCGCGAGCAGCCCCGGCGGCTGCGGCGCCTCGAGCGAGACCCGCGCATGCTGGAGCGCGCCCGTCGTCGCCTGATAGTTGATGTCGTGCCCGGCCGCCCCCGCCCGCGGGCCGCGCGCGCCGTATCCCGAGATCGAGCAGTAGACGAGGCGCGGATTGATCGCTCGCATCGCCTCGAAGCCGAGCCCGAGCCGATCCATCACGCCGGGGCGGAACTGCTCGACCACCACGTCGGCCCGCGCGATCAGCGGCCTCAGCCGCTCGACCGCGTCGCCGTCCTTGAGGTCGAGCCCGATGCAGCGCTTGCCGCGATTGAGCACGGCGAACCATGCCGAAGTCGCCGCCGCGCCCTCGCCGATCGTCGGCCCGAACCGGCGCATGTCCTCGCCCTCCGGTCGCTCGATCTTGATCACCTCCGCGCCCGCTTCCGCCAGCATCAGCGTCGCCAGCGGCCCCGGCAGCAGGGTGGAGAAGTCGAGCACGACGATCCCGTCGAGCGGACGGGGCATGGACGGCACGGACATGGAGCGCGTTCCTCGGGTCGCTCGCCGGGCTGCGCCGGCTTCACGCCCGAGGTTAGGGCGCGAACAGCATCGGCGGCAACAGATCGTTGGTGATCAGCCACAACACGCCCGTGACGGTCGCTACCGACACCGCCGTGCCGATCAGCACGATCGCCGAGGCCTGCGCCACGTGTGCATGATACTGCTGGGCGAGAACATAGACGTTGAGCGCCGGCGGCAGACAGGCCATCAGCACCGCCGTCATCACCCACACTCGGTCGAACCCGCCGATCCAGGCGAGCGCCACCCAGACCAGCAGCGGGTGCAGCAGCAGCTTGATCACCAACACCACCGGAATCTCGGCGGTGACCCGCTCCACCGGCCTGAGCCCGACCGTGACCCCCATCGCGAACAGCGCGCACGGCGCCGCCGCCTGCATCAGGGAGGTCAGCATCTTGTCGACCACGACCGGCGGGCGCACCTGCAGCGCCGCCGCGCCGACCCCGACGATCGTCGCCAGGATGAACGGGTGCAGGAAGATGCGCTTCACGATCACCAGGAGGGTCGAGACCGGGCTCTGCTTCTCACCCGACAGCGCCATCAGCAGTGGCACCAGCGTGAACAGCAGCGCGTTGTCGAAGCAGAACACCAGCGCCGTCGGCACCGTCGCCGCCGGCCCGAAGGTCGCGAGCGTCACGCCCGGCCCCATGTAGCCGATGTTGGAATAGGCCCCCGCCACCGCCGTGATCGCCGCCTCGCGCAAGGCGCCGCGATTGAAGGCGAGCCCGACCACCAGCGCCAGCGCGAACATCGCCCCCGTCGCCGCCGTGGTGGTGGCGATGTAGGACCATTGCGTCAGCTGCTCGATCGGCGTCTTCGACAGGAGCTGGAAGAACAGCGCCGGCAGCGACACGTAGACGATGAAGAAGTTGAGCCACGCCAGCCCCTCGGCCGGCAGCCTGCGCCATTTGCCGCAGGCCCAGCCGATGAAGATCAGCCCGAAGAACGGCAGGGCGAGGTTGAGGACCTGAGGCATGCGTTCCCTTGTGGAAATGGCGGAAACCGCGTGATTTCCGCCACGAAGAGAGGGATGATGGCGCGACGATGCGACCCGCGCTCTCCGCTGTCAACGCAGCCGGCGGACAGAGCTTCCCTGCGCGCGACGCATCCGACTATTCGACCGCTTGTGCGCCGTCGCCCGGCGGCCTAAACGCCGTTCGGCTTTTGCAGCGCAGCGCAGTAGAGCCGCGCCTCGGAGGAATTCATGACCGTCAAGACCCCCCGCGCCTTCTTCAAGCCCCTCGCCATCGGCGCGCCGGAGCCCTTCCGCGAGCTTCCCGTGACGCTCGAGCGCATGATCCACTTCGTGCCGCCCCACATGGAGAAGGTCCGCGCCAAGGTGCCGGAGCTGGCCGCCAAGGTCGACGTCGTCCTCGGCAACCTCGAGGACGCCATCCCCGCCGATCAGAAGCTCGCCGCCCGCCGCGGCTTCATCGAGATGGGCAAGGCGACCGACTTCGCGAGCCTCGGCACCGGCCTGTGGACCCGCATCAACTGCCTGAACTCACCCTGGGTGCTCGACGACGTCACCGAGATCGTCGCCGAGCTCGGCGACAAGCTCGACGTCGTCATGCTGCCGAAGGTCGAAGGCCCTTGGGACATCCACTTCCTCGACCAGCTGCTGGCCCAGCTCGAGGCCAGGCACGGCGTCAAGAAGCCGATCCTCATCCACGCCATCCTCGAGACCGCCGAAGGCGTCAAGAACGTCGAGGCGATCGCCACCGCCTCCCCGCGCATGCACGGCATGAGCCTCGGCCCGGCCGACCTCGCCGCCTCGCGCGGCATGAAGACCACCCGCGTCGGCGGCGGTCATCCCGAGTATCAGGTGCTCCAGGATGCCGACGGCGACGCCCCGCGCACCCGCTTCCAGCAGGATCTGTGGCACTACACCGTCGCCAAGATGGTCGACGCCTGCCAGTCGGCCGGCATCAAGGCCTTCTACGGCCCGTTCGGCGACTTCTCCGACCTCGCCGCCTGCGAGGCACAGTTCCGCAACGCCTTCCTCATGGGCTGCCTCGGTGCGTGGTCGCTGCACCCGACCCAGATCGACATCGCCAAGCGCGTGTTCTCGCCCGATCCGAACGAGGTCGCCTTCGCCAAGAAGATCCTCGACGCCATGCCCGACGGCACCGGCGCGGTGATGATCGACGGCAAGATGCAGGACGACGCCACCTGGAAGCAGGCCAAGGTCATCGTCGATCTGGCCAAGCTCGTCGCCTCCAAGGACCCGGACCTGGCCGCCGCCTACGGCCTGTGATCGCCGGCACCGCCGATCGCGCGGCACCGACCCGAGACCGCCCGACCCGCCTCCCCCGAGGCGGGTCGTCGCGTTTTCGGCGGACGAAATGGCGCATGTCGACGCTCTAATCGGTTCGAACGAGCCAATGCTGCACTGCGATCTTGACTCGCGCGCAGGCCTGGTGACTGTTTTGCGACGAGAGTATTCCGCATCCGGTGACCGCCCCGGCGGGCGGTCGAAGAAGTGGGAGTGACGCGTTGACGAGCGTTTCGCGAGTACGGTTCGCCCGGTTCGGCATCGGTCAGGTGGTCCGCCACCGCGTCTACCCGTTCCGGGGCGTGGTGTTCGACGTCGATCCGGTCTTCGCCAACACCGACGAGTGGTGGGAGGCGATCCCCGAGGACGTCCGCCCGACCAAGGACCAGCCGTTCTACCATCTCTACGCCGAGAACGCCGAGAACGAGTACGTCGCCTACGTCTCGGAGCAGAACCTCGTCGCCGACGAAACCGGCGAACCGCTGCGCCATCCCCAGATCGAGGAGACCTTCGTCGAAGCCGACGACGGCCGCCTCCTGGTGCGCCATCAGGCGGTGAACTGAGACGGGCCGCTCCGCTCGGCCTCGGACCGACCTCACGAGACACCGATACGTTCCGCGCGGGTCCGCGCCCTGTTCGGCTTCACCCTGAGGTGCTCGGCGACGCCGGCCTCGAAGGGCGAAGCCGTAGACGGGCGATGCCATGCGGCCCTTCGTGCCTCACGAGGTACGCTTCGCTCGCGCCTCGGGGCGAAGCGCCTCCGCGCCTCCCCGTGCCGATATGGAGCTCCTCGGCCCGATCTCACCCCGCCTGCGGCGGCGGCGCGGGCGGCTGCATCGGCGGCACGTACTTTCCCTTCGCGATCAGCATCACCGAGCGCAGCGCGAACCAGCCGATGATCAGATTGGCCACCAGGAACAGACCCGGCGCCAGCAGCGCGGCGGTCTGCGACCCACCCTCCGCCAGTCGCATCGCCCCCGTCGGCAGCGCCGAGATCGCGAACGAATAGGCCCACCACGGCGCCCCGAACGGCTGTTCCGACAGCCAGCCGAAGAGCCGCGCCGTCACCGCCGCCTGAAGAAGCGCGTAGCCGAACAGCATCAGCGCCATCAGATCGACCGTCCCCCCGGTCGCCGCCAGATAGGCGACGAGGCCGACGGCGGGCGGGGCCATGTGGATGCCCATGGTCGCGCGCAGCGGCACCGCCAGCGCCGGCTGATGCAGCAGCCGCTGCCACATCACCGCCTCCAACACCAGCCACGACACGAACCCGGCGCCGAACGCCATCACGCTCGCGTCCTTGAGCCCGAGCCCGGCCAGCGCCATCGCCGCCACGAACGAGCCGCCGACGGTCGGCAGATAGAGCACCGGCGTGGTCGCCTCGGCGCCGCGCCCACCCGTCCACAGCCGCCCGACGAACCACACCGAGAACACCGCCTGACCGAGGAGCCCGGCGATCGTCAGCGCGCTGCCGAGCGGCCCGACCAGCGGCCCGATCGCCACGCCGGCGATCATGGTGGCGACCGGCGCCAGCCCGAGAAAGCCGCCCATCACCGGATGGAGCATCTCGCCGCGCGCCGCCGGCCGCGCCTTCGCCCATTTCAGCGCGATCAGCACCGCCACCGTCGCCCACACCAGGAGCGCCGCCACCGCCAGCGCGTCGCCGATCGCCAGCGGCA
>JBEOKB010000043.1:0-1606 GCA_040275425.1 Siculibacillus sp.
GCAGCAGGCGGCGGGCGGCGAGGAGGGCGCCGCGCGGCTTGGCGGCGAGCGCCCGGGCGGCGCGGCGCGCCGTCGGCTCGACCTCCTCGGGGGCGACGACGTGATTGACGAAGCCGGCGAGGCGGGCGCGCTCGGCGTCGAAGACATTGCCGAGGCACAGCAGCTCGAAGGCGGCGGCATGGCCCATCAGGCGGGGGCCGAGCAGGCTGGAGGCGGCCTCCGGCACCAGACCGAGGTCGACGAAGGGGGCGCGGAAGGTCGAGCGGGTCGAGGCGAAGATCAGATCGGCATGGAACAGCGCGGTGGTGCCGACGCCGACCGCCAGGCCGTCGACGCCGATCACCAGCGGCTTCTCCAGGCTCGCCATGGCGCGCAGGAAATCGACGACGGCGCTCGACAGACGGCCGGTGCGGGCGGCGGCGAGGAACTCCTCGATGTCGTTGCCGGCGGAGAAGGCGCCGGGCAGACCGAACCACAGATGCACCGCGACGCTCTCGTCGGCCTCGGCCTCGGCCCAGGCCCGCGTGACGTCCGCATACATGTCCGAGGTCAGCGCGTTCTTCTTGTCGGGGCGGTTCAACCGGACGAGCGCGACGGCGCCGTCGCGCTCGGTGACGACGCGGGGCGAAGCGGCGGCGGCGGATGCGGTCTCGGTCACGGGGAGGCTCCTGACGGGCGCGATGCGGCGACGGTTGACTCCGACGCCCGACCTGCACTCTAGAAAGGCGGCTCGGCGGGTCAACGAAAATCCCGGCCACGGGTCGGCGGACGGGCGAAGGGGCGGCCGGGACATGGCGTTGCGCGGCATCGGAAGCGCGGAGGAGCGAGAGCGGGCGATCGCGGCGGCGGTGGCGGCGTTGGCGTCCGGCGCGCTGGTGGCGCTGCCGACCGAGACCGTCTACGGGCTCGGCGCCGACGCCACCGACGGGCGCGCGGTCGCGGCGATCTACGCCGCCAAGGGCCGACCGAGCTTCAATCCGCTGATCGCCCACGTCGCCGACCTCGAGAGCGCCGAGGCGCACGGGATCTTCGACGCGACGGCGCGGCGGCTCGCGGAGGCGTTCTGGCCGGGGCCGCTGACGCTGGTGGTGCCGAAGCGGGGGACGAGCGCGATCTCCGATCTCGCCACCGCCGGGCTCGACAGCGTCGGCCTCCGGGTGCCGGCGCCGGAAGTGACGCGCGAGATCCTGGCGCGGTTCGGACGGCCGGTGGCGGCGCCGAGCGCCAATCGATCGGGGCGGATCAGCCCGACCACGGCGGCCGACGTCGCCGAGGAACTGGGGGCGGCGGTCGCGGAGATCGTCGACGCGGGGGCGTGTCCGGTCGGGGTGGAATCGACCATCGTCGCGGTGCTCGACGGCGTGCCGACGCTGCTGCGTCCGGGCGGGGTGGCGCGGGCCGACATCGAGGCGGTGATCGGGCGGGCGCTCGCCGATCCGGCGCCGCAGGCGGCGGAGATCGGGCCGGAGGGCGGGGCGCCCCTGGCGCCGGGGATGCTGTCGTCGCACTACGCTCCGAACGCGCGGGTCCGATCACGCTCGCCCGAGGGGGCGGCAGGAAGATCGCCGCCGCGATCGCCCCGCCGAGCCAGAGCTGCCACGCCTTG
>JBEOKB010000044.1:0-7458 GCA_040275425.1 Siculibacillus sp.
CGTGCTCGGTGATCGGCGTGTCGACCACGCGCCGGGCGCCGAACTCCTGCAGCAGTTCGCGGCTGACCTTATAGGCGCCCTGATACTGGGCGACTTCCTCGCCCATCAGGAAGACGCGGTCGTCGCGGCGCATTTCCTCGGCCATGGCGTCGCGCAGGGCGTCGCGGACGGTGATGCGGACCATCTTCGCGCCGGCGGGGATCTCGGGATCGTTGAGGGGCTTGGGTGCGGCCTTCGAGACGGCCGCTGGCGCGGCCTCCTCAGGCTGACGAACAGAGGCAGGCGCGGGCTGTACGTCATCCCGAGGAGCCGGCGCAGCCGCCCCGGATCCAGTCCGGGGCTCGAGGGACGAGCCCTCACCCAGCCGCGCAATCGGCGTGTTGACCTTCACGTTCTCGGTCCCGGCGGGCACGAGGATCGCCGAGAGCACGCCCTCGTCGACGGCCTCGACCTCCATGGTCGCCTTGTCGGTTTCGATCTCGGCGATGACGTCGCCGGCCTTGACGGTGTCGCCGACGGCCTTGAGCCACTTGGCGAGCTTGCCCTCTTCCATGGTCGGGGAGAGCGCGGGCATGAGAATTTCGATGGCCATGGTCGCGGCTCCCTCAGCGTACGATGTCGGTCCAGAGCTCGGTCACGTCCGGCTCCGGGTCGTTCTGAGCGAATTCCGCCGCCTCCTGGACGACGACGCGAACCTCGGCGTCGATCTTCTTCAGATCGTCCTCCGAGACGATGCCGCCGGCGAGGAGGCGCGTGCGCACCTGCTCGATCGGGTCGTGCTCGTTGCGCATCTTCTGGACCTCCTCCTTCGACCGGTACTTGGCCGGGTCGGACATGGAGTGGCCGCGATATCGGTAGGTCTGCATCTCGAGGATGTAGGGGCCGTTGCCGGCGCGGGCGAACTCGAGCGCGCGGGCCGAGGCCTCGCGCACGGCGCGCACGTCCATTCCGTCGACCTGCTCGCCGGGGATGTTGAAGGAGATGCCGCGCTTGGAGAAGTCGGTCTGGGACGAGGAGCGGGCCACCGCCGTGCCCATGGCGTAGCGATTGTTCTCGATCACGTAGACCACGGGGAGCTTCCACAGCTCGGCCATGTTGAAGCTCTCGTAGACCTGGCCCTGGTTGGCGGCGCCGTCGCCGAAGAAGGCGAGCGCGACCTTGCCGTTCTTCTTGTACTTGTTGGCGAAGCCGAGGCCGGTGCCGAGCGGCACCTGGGCGCCGACGATGCCGTGGCCGCCGTAGAAGTGCTTCTCGACGCTGAACATGTGCATCGAGCCGCCCTTGCCCTTGGAATAGCCGCCGCGACGGCCGGTGAGCTCGGCCATGACGCCGTTCGCGCTCATGCCGCAGGCGAGCATGTGGCCGTGGTCGCGGTAGGAGGTGATGAACTGGTCGCCGTCCTCCATCGCCATGCGCATGCCGACGACGACCGCCTCCTGGCCGATGTAGAGGTGGCAGAAGCCGCCGATCAGCCCCATGCCGTACATCTGACCGGCCTTCTCCTCGAAGCGGCGGATCAGCAGCATGTCGCGGTAGGCGGCGAGATCCTCGTCGGTGGTGAAGGGCGCGGGACCGGTCTCGACCGGTGGCTTCGACTTCGTGGACTTGGCCGTGGCCATGACATCCCTCCCTGGGCGGTTCCGCCTCGTGACGTGTCAGGGAGGATAATCCGTCGCAGGGGGGATGCAAGCGGCGCGGCGCACAGATGCAGCGCCACATAAAATACTGCTATGCAACAATAAAAGTGCGATAAACTGGAATTGAGTTGATTATGGTCATTCAACTCAATTTCGGTTGAAGCGACTGTTCTGGGGCGCGCTGGCGACGATGGCGATCTCGCTCGCATTGGCGAGACCGAGTATCTCGCGCGAGCGCTCGTCGAGCATGTCGCTCTCGAGGCTGGCCGAGCGCAGCAGGGTCACGCGGCGTTCGACCCGGGTGCGCTCCTGTTTGATGCGGGCGAGGTCGGCGTCGAGGCGGGCGGCCTCCACGGCGAGATTGCGCCGGGCCTCGATGCCGAACGAACCGTGCCAACCATGCCAGGCGAAGTAGCCGGAAAAGGCGACGGCGATCACGGGAACGATCAGGGGGCGAAGATAGGACTTGCGGCGCTGACGAGTTGACATGTGCGATGCGACGCCCCGAACTGGTACGCGAAACGTTTCCGGTCGGCACCGGAGAAGGCCATTGCACCATTTCAGGGTTAACATTGCCTTGCGCCGTCGCGGAAAGAGCGTGCAGCCGGCTGCGAATCGCCGACGATGCGAGCCGTCGCGAAAACGCTCCGTTCATGCTCCTCTGACATGCTCCGATCGGTTCCACATCACGGATCGCCCATGACGCGCGTCGCCCTCCGCATCGTACTCGCCCTCGCGGGCCCGGCGCTGCTCGCGGCGTGCGGCGGGTCGTCGACCGTGGTCGAGGTCGAGATGTCCACCCGCAAGGTCGATCGGGCCGCGGTCGACCGGGCGCTCGACGAATTCCGCAACGTCTGCCGGCCGCTGTTCACCCGCCATCGCGACGCGGTGAAGTCGATCCGCGCGGTGGTGTCGGACGAGGGCTCGACCCAGGTGCGGCGGTTCGGCTGGGGGGTGCACGTCGAGATCGTGGCGGCGGTGCGCGCGTCGGCGGCGACGCTGCCACAGCCGGTCGAGGCGCAGGCGCGGTTCCTGTTCGGCGGCGGCGGGCGGCCGGGCGTGCTCGCCTTCTCACCGACGGCGGCGGCGCTGTGCGATCAGACCCCGGCGCCGGGGCGGCGCACGGTGTTCCTGCCCGCGCCGGCGCTGGCCGAGCATCTGCCCAGGCTCGCGCTCACGCCGACCAGCGAGCAGGTCGCCGCCTATCGCGCCGAGGAGGCGCGGGCGATGACCGGCGACTATCAGAGCCAGCGCAACATGGCGTGGTGCTACGTCGACGGCTGCTACGGGGTGGAGGAGATCGACGACGTCAAGGCCTGCGCGTGGCGCAAGGTGATCCTGGCGTCGAGCCATCCCAAGGTCGACGGCACCGACCGGGACAACGTGGCGACCGACTGCGACGCGGCGCTGTCGCCGCCCGATCTCGCGGACGCGACGCAGCGGGCGCGCGAGCTGTTCGCCAAGATCTACAAGCGCGACATGCCGTGAGGCGGGCGGGCTTCGCCCGCTCCATGAGACGGCTCGTGAATGCCGGGGGCGAGGCCGGCAGCGTCAGCAATACCCTCGCGCGGAACGCGCTCTTCCTTCTCCCCTCGCGGGAGAAGGGGGAGAGCAGCGGCGCGGTTCCCCGGACCGGGCGCGCCTCCCCGTTCGCGGGCCCGGTCCCACGAACGCGAAACGGCGGCCGCGAGGCCGCCGTCCGCAATCGTTCTCGGTTCAAATCCCGAGGATCAGGCCTTGAGGATCGACAGGCCGGCGTAGCGGGCGGCGTCGCCGAGCTGCTCCTCGATGCGCAGCAGCTGGTTGTACTTGGCGAGCCGGTCGGAACGAGCCAGCGAGCCGGTCTTGATCTGACCGCAGTTGGTGGCGACCGCGAGATCGGCGATGGTCGAATCCTCGGTCTCGCCCGAGCGATGCGACATCACGGCGGTGTAGCGGGCCTTGTGGGCCATCTCGACCGCCTCGAGGGTCTCGGTGAGCGAGCCGATCTGGTTGACCTTGACCAGGATCGAGTTGGCGGTGCCGAGCCGGATACCTTCCGCCAGGCGCTTGGAGTTGGTGACGAAGAGATCGTCGCCGACCAGCTGGCACTTCGCGCCGATCATGTCGGTGACGAGCTTCCAGCCCTCCCAGTCGTCCTCGGCCATGCCGTCCTCGATCGAGATGATCGGGTAGGCATCGACCAGCTTGGCGAGGTACTTGGCCTGGGCCTTGGGATCGCGCACCTTCTTCTCGCCTTCGTAGACGTACTTGCCGTCCTTGAAGAACTCTGTCGAGGCGCAGTCGAGGGCGAGGAACACGTCCTTGCCGGCCGAATAGCCGGCCTTCTCGATCGAGGCCATGACGAAGTCGAGCGCGGCCTCGGCCGACTTCAGGTTCGGCGCGAAGCCGCCCTCGTCGCCGACGTTGGTGTTGTGACCGGCCTTCTTCAGCTCGCCCTTGAGGGTGTGGAAGATCTCCGCGCCGGCGCGCAGGCCGTCGGCGAAGGTCGGCGCACCCGCCGGCATGATCATGAATTCCTGGAAGTCGATCGGATTGTCGGCATGGGCGCCGCCGTTGATGATGTTCATCATCGGGACCGGCAGCACGCGCGCGTTGGGGCCGCCGATGTACTTGAACAGCGGCAGACCGGCGGCCTGGGCCGCGGCCTTGGCCACCGCCATCGACACGCCGAGGATGGCGTTGGCGCCGAGGCGGGCCTTGTTGGGCGTGCCGTCGAGGGCGATCATGGTGTTGTCGATGAGGATCTGGTCCTCGGCGTCGAAGCCGCCGATGGCGTCCCAGATCTCACCGTTGACGGCTTCGACGGCCTTCAGCACGCCCTTGCCGAGGTAGACCGACTTGTCGCCGTCGCGCAGTTCGACCGCCTCGTGGGCGCCGGTGGAGGCGCCCGAGGGGACGGCGGCGCGGCCGAAGGAGCCGTCCTCGAGGACGACGTCGACTTCGACGGTGGGATTGCCGCGGCTGTCGAGGATCTGGCGGCCGACGATATCGACGATGGCGGTCATGGAAGTCTCCTGAAAGCGTTTCGCTCGGGTCCGGCGCTGCTATAACCGACGCGGCCGACCCTCGCCAGCCCGTGAAGGCACGAATGGCCGAAAGGCGGCGCAACAGGGTGAAAAAAGCCGGAAACCGGCGAAAATGACGGCAAGAAGCTCCGCTGTCGGCAGAAGTTTCGAACGAAATCGACCGGGTCGGACCCGAGCCGGGGGAAGCGCCGACGAGCGGCGCGATCGATTCCACCCCTCCCCGGCGCGACCGGGTCAGATCAGATGCACCGCCTCGACGCCGGGCACGGTCCTGAGCGCGCCGGCGATCTGGGGCGACACCCGGTACCTGCCGGGCAGGCGCACCTCGATCTCGCGGGCACCCTCGTCGAGCACCAGCACGACCGAGACCTCGCCCTCGCCGCGCCCCTGCGTCTCGAGGTGGCGTGCGAGGCTGTCGACCGGGCGGGGATCGCGCAGGAAGACACGCAGGTTCTGCGTCTCGCGCAGGGCCAGCGCCTCCAGCGGCTCGACCTTCTCGATGCGCACCGAGACACCCTCGGCGCGTTCCTCGGCGGAGGCGTAGACCACCACCGACTGACCGGCCTCGAGCAGATCGCGGTACTGCGCCAGACCCTCGGAGAAGATCACCGCCTCGTAGGAGCCGGTCGGATCGGAGATGCGCACGATGCCCATCTTGTTGCCGGTCTTGGTCTTGCGCTCCTGGCGCGAGGTGATGGTTCCGGCAAGGCGACCGAACCCGGCGCCGCGCTTCACCGAGGCCTGAAACTCGGCCCACATCTGCACCCGCATCTTCTCGAGCACGGTGCGGTATTCGTCGAGCGGGTGGGCGGAGAGATAGAAGCCGACGGCGGCGTGCTCGCGCTGGAGCCGCTCGGCCGGCAGCCAGCCGCCGACCACGGGCAGACGGATCTGTTCCACCGACGCGGTGCCGCCGAACAGCGCGCCCTGGCCGGCGTCGGCATCGCCGCGCACGCGCGCGGCGGCGGCGACGACCACGTCGAGCCCCTCGGTGAGGCGGGCGCGATCGGGCTCGATCTCGTCGAAGGCGCCGGCGGCGACCAGGCTCTCCAGCGTGCGCTTGTTGATCTGCTTGGGGTCGATGCGATGGGCGAAATCGGAGAGATCGCGGAAGGGCCGGTCTCCGCGCGCGGCGACCAGATGCTCGACCGCCTGGCCGCCGACGCCCTTCACCGCCGCCATCGAGTAGACGATCCTGCCGTCGGCGACGTCGAAGTACTCGCGCGAGCGATTGACCGAGGGTGGCACCACCTCGATGCCGAGACGCATCGCCTCGCGGCGGAAATCGGCGAGCTTGTCGGTGTTCGACATGTCGAGCGTCATGGTCGCGGCCAGGAACTCGACGGGGAAGTTCGCCTTCATGTAGGCGGTGTGGTAGGCGACCAGCGCGTAGGCGGCGGCGTGGGACTTGTTGAAACCGTAGTCGGCGAACTTGGCGAGCAGGTCGAAGATCGTGTCGGCGTGGTCCTTGGTCAGGCCCTGCTTCAGGGCGCCGTCGACGAAGCGCACGCGCTGGGTGTCCATCTCCGCCTTGATCTTCTTGCCCATGGCGCGGCGCAGAAGGTCGGCTTCGCCGAGCGAATAGCCCGACAGGATCTGGGCGATCTGCATCACCTGCTCCTGGTAGACGATGATGCCGAAGGTCTCCTTCAGCACCGGCTCGAGGAGCGGATGCATGTAGTCGGGCGTCTCCAACCCCTGTTTGCGGGCGCCGTAGACCGGGATGTTGGCCATCGGGCCGGGGCGATAGAGCGCGACCAGCGCGATGATGTCCTCGAAGCGGTCGGGCTTGATGTCGGCGATGGCCTTCCTCATGCCGGTCGATTCCAGCTGGAACACGCCGACGGTCTCGCCCTTGCCCAGCAGCTCGTAGGTGGCGGGATCGTCGAGGCCCAGCGCCGGCAGATCGACACGGATGCCGCGCCGCTCCACCAGCTTCACCGCGGTGTCGAGCACGGTCAGGGTCTTGAGGCCGAGGAAGTCGAACTTCACCAGCCCGGCGCTCTCCACCCACTTCATGTTGTACTGGGTGACCGGCATGTCGGAGCGCGGATCGCGGTAGAGCGGCACCAGACGATCGAGCGGGCGATCACCGATGACCACACCGGCGGCATGAGTCGAGGCGTGGCGATAGAGCCCCTCGAGCTTCATGGCGATGTCGATCAGCTTGCCGACGATCGGCTCGGCCTCGCGCGCCTCCTGCAGCTTGGGCTCGCCCTCGACCGCCTGCTTCAGCGTGACCGGGTTGGCCGGGTTCTGCGGCACCAGCTTGCACAGCCGATCGACCTGACCATAGGGCATCTGCAGGGTGCGCCCGACGTCGCGCAGCACGGCGCGGGCCTGGAGCGAGCCGAAGGTGATGATCTGGGCGACCTGATCGCGGCCGTACTTCTCCTGGACGTAGCGGATCACCTCCTCGCGGCGATCCTGGCAGAAGTCGATGTCGAAGTCGGGCATCGACACGCGTTCGGGGTTGAGGAAGCGCTCGAACAGCAGCGCGAAGCGCAGCGGATCGAGGTCGGTGATGGTCAACGCCCAGGCGACCAGCGAACCCGCGCCGGACCCGCGTCCCGGTCCGACCGGAATGCCGTGGGCCTTGGCCCACTTGATGAAGTCCGACACGATCAGGAAGTAGCCGGGGAACTTCATCTTCTCGATGATGCCCAGCTCGAATTCCAACCGGTCGCGATAGGTCTCCTCGCTCAGGCCGGGCGCCGTGCCGTGCAGCGCCAGCCGACGCGTGAGGCCGGCCTTGGCCTGGGCGCGCAGCTCGGCCGCCTGCTCGAGCGAGA
>JBEOKB010000045.1:0-4399 GCA_040275425.1 Siculibacillus sp.
CGTCGGGGGCGAGGTGGCCGACGGCGTCGCGGGCGGCGCGCAGGCGCTCGACCCGGTCGCGGGCGGCCTTGGCGCGCTCGAAGGCGGCGACCGACAGGCGGGCATAGACGGCGGTGCCGGTGATCTTCTCGAGGAGATCGGCGCGTTCGGCGTCGCCGGCGCGCAGGAACGCGTCGAAATCGCCCTGGGCGAGCAGCACGGTGCGGCGGAACTGCTCGGAGGTGAGGTCGGTCAGCTCGACCACGCGTTCGGCGACCTCGCTCACCTTGTCGGCGAGGGTCTCGGTGGCGACGCCGTCGGAGCCGAGGCGTTCGAGCACGCGGGAGACCTTCTGCAGCCGCCCCGACGCGCGGCCGCGAGCGCGGGCGACCGACCAGCGGGCGCGGCAGAGCGAACCGTCGACGGCGACGAAATCGACCTCGGCCGAGGCGTGGGCGGCGCCGCGCCGCAGGATCGATCGGGGATCGCGCACGCCGATGGTCTCGCCGTCGACGTCGGGCAGGGTCTCGCGGCCGCCCTCGGCGGCGATGCGGGGGAACTCGCCGTAGAGGGCGAGGCACACCGCGTCGAGCAGGGTCGACTTGCCCGCCCCGGTCTCGCCGGTGATGGCGAAGAGACCGGCGCCGAGCAGGGGCTCGACGGTGAAGTCGACCGCGAAGGGCTCGGCGAGGGAGGCGAGGTTCTCGCCACGGACCGCGAGAATGCGCATGGTCAGTCCTCCCGGTGGTGGGCGGCCTCGCGCAGGTGCGCGAAGACGGCGAGATGGGCGGGGTCGGGCGGGCAGGCGTGTCTGGCGGCGAAGGCGAGGCGGAACAGGTCCTCCGGATCGCGATCGGCGAGATCGACGTGGGGCGCGGTGGCGGCGATCGTCTCGGGCGCGGCGTCGGGGCGGGCGACGGCGTGGCCGACGAGCCGGACGGGGCGGGTGCTCGCCATGCGGTCGAGTTCGGCCTTGAGGCCGGGGGCGGGGCCGTCGAGGCGGACGACCGGCTGGACGAAGGGGTGGAGATCGGCGGGTGTCGCGGGGTCGACGTCGAGGGCGGCGAGGGCGGCCTCGATCTCGGCAAGCGTGGCGGCGCCGGTGGCGGGCAGGCGCAGGAACGGCACCGGC
The DNA here is from genome assembly GCA_040275425.1 of Siculibacillus sp. Taxonomy (GTDB): domain Bacteria; phylum Pseudomonadota; class Alphaproteobacteria; order Rhizobiales; family Ancalomicrobiaceae; genus Pinisolibacter. Next base: position 1,112 of record JBEOKB010000045.1, read on the forward strand.
CGGGGGATCGATACGTGCTCGACCCGGGTCGTCGCGCCGTCGATCTCGACCAGGGTGACGCCGTGGTCGTAGTCGCGCTCGGTCGCCGACAGCGGGATCAGCGAGCCGGAATAGCGCAGGGTCGGGCGGCCGATCGCCTGGGGGCGGTGGAGGTGGCCGAGCGCGACATAGGCGAGATCGGCGGGGAAGAGGTCGGTCGGCACGGCGTGTTCGCCGCCGATGAGGATGCGGCGCTCGGCTCCTTCCGATTCGGTGGCGCCGCCGACGGCGAGATGGCCGGTGACGACGAGGGGGGCGGCGCCGATGCGGGCGCGAGCGGCGGCGATGGCCTCGTCGTGGAGGGCGCGGACGGCGCGCACCACCGGCGAGCCGGGCTCGTCGGAGCGGCGATCGATCGGCGGCAGGCTGCCGGGGCCGAGATAGGGCAGGGCGAGGACGTGGACCACCTCGCCACCGTCGCGGGGGGCGTCCGTTCGGCCGCCTACGCGGCCGGGGATCGCGACGAGGTGGCGGTCGAGATCGAAGCGGCCGTGCGGGCGGGCGACGGTGCCGATCACGTGGACGCCGAGTTCGGCGAGGAGCGGGCGCGGGGCCTCGAGGCGACCGGCGGGGTCGTGGTTGCCGGCGAGCAGCAGCACGGTGACGGCGGGCAGGCGGCGGCGCAGCTCGAGCAGGGTCGAGAACAGCAGCTTCTCGGCCTCGGGCGAGGGGCTCTGGGTCTCGAACACGTCTCCGGCGACGATCAGCGCGTCGATGCGGCGGGCCTCGGCGACGTCGAGGAGGGCGGCGAGCGCGAGCGCCTGTTCGCGCTCCCGGCTCCAGCCCATCAGCTTCTGGCCGAGGTGCCAGTCGGCGGTGTGAAGGATCGTCACCACGGCAGTCGTCCTCGCGGGGCCTCTCGGGGCCGTCGTCGCGCGAGTCACGCGCGGGAAGCGAGACTACCCCCTCGCGCGGCGGCGCGCATCTCGCGCGAGGGCGGGCCGCGAGGAGGGTGCGGTGATAGGATACGGCGCGGTCGGAGGGAATCGCCGACGCGCGACGGGGGAACGGGCATGGAGATCCTGCGGTTGGCGCTTTCGCCGCGCTACGTCGTCTTCACACTGGCGGTGGCGGCGACGGTCGCCCTCGCCCTCGGCTTCCTCCTCCATCCGGAACATCCGTGGGCGATCGGTCTGCCGCTGGCGTTGACGGGGTGTCTGACGGCGCTCGGCACATGGGACGTGCTCCAGACCCGCCATGCGGTGCTGCGCAACTACCCGATCTCGGCGCACCTGCGCTTCCTGCTCGAGGAGATGCGGCCGGAGATGCGGCAGTACTTCTTCGAGGACGAGAAGAACGGCATGCCGTTCTCGCGCGACAAGCGGGCGGTGGTCTATCAGCGCGCCAAGAGGGATCTCGACAAGCGGCCGTTCGGCACCCAGTTCGACGTCTATGCCGAGGGCTACGAGTGGATCCGCCATTCGCTGGCGCCGCGCGCGGTCGACGCGAAGGCGATGCGGATCACGGTCGGCGGGCCGGACTGCCGCGTGCCCTACGACGCCTCGGTCCTGAACATCTCGGCGATGAGCTTCGGGGCGCTGTCGGCCCCGGCGATCCGGGCGCTCAACGGCGGCGCGCGCGACGGCGGCTTCTATCACGACACCGGCGAGGGCGGAGTGTCGCCCCATCACCGCGAGGCGGGCGGCGATCTCGTATGGGAGCTGGGCTCGGGCTATTTCGGCGCGCGCAACACCGACGGCACCTTTTCGGCCGAGCGCTTCGCCGAGACGGCGACCGACCCGCAGATCCGGATGATCGAGGTCAAGCTCAGCCAGGGCGCCAAACCGGGGCACGGCGGCGTGCTGCCGGCGGCCAAGGTCTCGGCCGAGATCGCGGCGACGCGGGGCGTGCCGATGGGGCAGGACTGCGTGTCGCCGGCGGCGCATTCGGCCTTCTCCACGCCGATCGGCCTGCTCGGGTTCGTGGCGCGGCTGCGCGAGTTGTCGGGCGGCAAACCGACCGGGTTCAAGCTGTGCGTCGGCCATCCGTGGGAGTTCCTCGGGCTGGTCAAGGCGATGGTGGCGACCGGCATCACCCCGGACTTCATCGTCGTCGACGGCAAGGAGGGAGGCACGGGCGCGGCGCCGCTCGAGTTCATGGATCATCTCGGCATGCCGCTGCGCGACGGGCTCGACTTCGTCCACAACGCGTTGGTGGGGGCGGGGTTGCGCCCGCGCATTCGTCTCGGCGCCTCGGGCAAGATCATCTCGGCGTTCGACATCGCCCGCGCCATGGCGCTCGGGGCGGACTGGTGCAATTCGGCGCGCGGCTTCATGTTCGCGGTCGGGTGCATCCAGTCGCAGAGCTGCCACACCGACCGCTGTCCGGTCGGCGTCGCCACCCAGGACCCGACGCGGGCTCGGGCACTCGTGGTGGAGGACAAGCGGGCGCGCGTCGCCAACTTCCATCGCTCGACCCTCAATGCGCTCGCCGAGCTGACCGGGGCGGCGGGGCTCACGCATCCGAACGAGTTCATGCCGGTGCACTTCACACGGCGGGTGTCGGCGCACGAATCGATCGGCTTCGACGAGCTCTATCCGGCGCTGGTGCCGGGCGAGCTGCTCGACGGGCGGGTCGAGGACCGGCGCTTCCGCGAGGCCTGGGCGATGGCCGACGCGGAGAGCTTCCGTCCGCTCGGGTCTCGCGCCGCGTAAAATTTACTCTGATGCCAGGGATTTCTCGTCTTTTCCGGGAAACGGCGCATGATTCCTCCGACGCGGTGGGAGACGGCGCGTCAGGGAGATCCCAATGACCGAAGTCGTCGCGGACAGACGGGCGAAGGAGCGCCGCAGGGCGCTGATGTCGGGTTGCGTCCACTTCGCCGACGGCACGTCCTCGCTCGACTGCACGGTGCGGGACATGAGCGAGGGCGGGGTCCGTCTGCGCTTCTTCGGGCCGCCTCTGCTGCCCCACGACTTCGAGTTCCGTCTGGTGGAACGCGGCGTGCGGCGCCGGGCGCGACGGGTGTGGACGAGCGAGCGCGAGATCGGCATCGCCTTCGTCTGACGCTCGAAGGGCTGGTCGCGGCGCGGCACTCGTGTCAATGAGCAGGCCTGCGCCCTCTCGATCCGGGTCCACCGTCCAGCGATGACCGTTCTCCGTCTCCATTTCGATCACAACGCCGGTGCGCCGGTGCTCGCCGACGCCCTCGAGGCGGCGGTCGCGGCGGCGCGGGCCGGCGGCAATCCGTCGTCGGTGCATGCCGAGGGGCGGGCGGCGCGGGCGACGATCGAGGCGGCGCGGCGCGAG
>JBEOKB010000046.1:0-7634 GCA_040275425.1 Siculibacillus sp.
AGGGACGAGGCTTCGAAGGCGGAAACCGCACGGAGAGCGAATGGCGGAGAGGGTGGGATTCGAACCCACGGTACGCTTGCACGTACAACGGTTTTCGAGACCGCCCCGATCGACCACTCCGGCACCTCTCCGCAAGAAAAGCACGCTGGTCGACGAGCGACCGTGCCTATACACGGGCCTCGGCGGGTCGACAAGCCCTCCGGTGAATTTCTCTTTCGCCCGCCCCGATCCCGACCCGCCGCGGACCGTCGCAGCGGCGCGGAGGGACGCGCGGAACCGAGAGCGCAGGGGCTCAGGCGGCGCGTTCGGCGTGGGCGAGGAGGGTGCGCAGGCAGGCCAGCATCTCGTCCTGCAGGGCGTGAATCTTGGGCAGTTCGGCGCGGGCGGCCTCGATCTCGCCGCGCTCGCGCAACGTCTCCAGCTCGTCGGACAGGGTCTGGACGGCGCGGCGGATCGCCTCGACGCGACGATAGGCGCCGAGATGGGTGTAGCCGTCGGCCTCGCGCCACCAACTCAGGAAGCGCGAGAGCTGCTGGTCTGAGGTGGGAAGGCGCTCCTGGGCGCCGGCGACGTACTGTTCGAGCGCGCGCATCCAGTGGCGAATCTCGACCTCGGCCACCACCAGCGGCAGATCGGCGCGGTCGAGCGCGCGCGCGGCGACGGCCGACCACTCCACCGGCGGGGTCCAACCGGCGATCCAGGCCTCGAAATGCTCGGCCGGCATCGGTCGGGCGATGCCGTAGCCCTGAGCGATCTCGCAATCGAGCTCGAGCAGAAGCGTGCCGTGAGCGACGCTCTCGACGCCCTCGGCGACCACTTCGCGACGGAACGACTTGGCCAGGCCGATCACGCCCTCGACGATGGAGAGATCCTCGGCGTCGGTGAGCATGTCGCGCACGAAGGACTGGTCGATCTTCAGCATGTTGGCGGGCAGACGCTTGATGTAGGTGAGCGAGGAGTAGCCGGTGCCGAAGTCGTCGAGAGCGAAGCGCACGCCGAGGCGCTGGCAGGTCTCGATCACCTGCGACACCTGGGCGAGATCCTCGAGGGCGGCGGTCTCGAGCACCTCCAGTTCGAGGTGCTCGGGCGCGACGTCGGGATGGGCGGCGAGCAGGGCCTCGAGGCGCGGCACGAAGCCGGGCTGCTGCAACTGGCGGGCGGCGACGTTCACGGAGACCGTGAGGTCGAGCCCGTGCGCGCGCCACTGCGAGAGCCGGGTCAGGGCGGTGTCGACCACCCAGTCGCCGAGGTCGACGATGACGGGCGTGTTCTCGACGTCGGGCAGGAACTCGCCCGGCGCGAGCAGGCCGCGCGAGGGATGGCGCCAGCGGATCAACGCCTCGGCGCCGATGACCACGCCGCGGCGCATGTTCACCTTGGGCTGGTAGTAGAGCACGAATTCGCCGTCCCGGAGGGCGCGTGCGACGCGTTCGGCGTTCTGACGCTGATTGCGCTCGCGGCGCTCGTGGTCGGGATCGAACAGCATCCAGCGGTTCCGTCCGGCCTGTTTGGCCAGATACATCGCCTGATCGGCGTGTCGCAGCAGGGTGTCGGGATCGCTGTCGTCGCGGGGATAGAGGGTGACGCCGATACTGGCGGAGACGCGGATGGCGTGCTCCTCGACCAGGATCGTGCCGGCGATCTGCTCGAGCACGCGGTCGAGCGCGCTCTCCCAGTCGGAATCGCGCCGGAGCCCCTGGAGCACGAGGATGAACTCGTCGCCGCCCAGACGCGCCAGGGTGTCGTCGGCGCGCAGGCATTCCTCGAGACGGCCGACGATCTCGACCAGGAGCCCGTCGCCGACCTCGTGGCCGTAACGGTCGTTGACGTCCTTGAAGCCGTCGATGTCGAGATAGCAGATCGCGGTGGTGGTTTCGCGACGTCCGGCCTGGGCGAGGGCCTGGCGCATGCGGTCGGCGAGCAGAACACGATTGGGGACGCCGGTCAGCGGGTCGTAGTGGGCGATGCGCTCGAGTTCGCGCTCGTGGCGCTTGGCGGCGGTGATGTCGGAGAAGACGCCGACGTAGTGCTGGACGGTGCCGGCGGCGTCGCGAACGGCGGTGACGGTCAGGAGCTCGGCATAGATGCCGCCGTCCTTGCGCCGGTTCCAGATCTCACCGCGCCAATGGTCGTTCTCGACGACCTCGCGCCACATGTCGGCGTAGAAGCCGGGGGTCTGGAGGCCGCTGGAGAGCAGCCGGGGCGTCCTGCCGACGACCTCGTCGCGAGCGTAGCCGGTGATCCGGCAGAAGGCCTCGTTGACCTCGACGATGCGGCTGTCGGCATCGGTGATGGTGATGCCCTCGTGAGCGTGCTCGAACACGCTCGCGGCGAGCTTGGTGCGCTCCTCGGCGCGCCGACGCGCGCCGATGTCGCGGAAGACCGTCACCGATCCGCCGACCACGCCGTTCTGGCGCAGCGGGCTCGAGTGCACTTCCACGACGATCGGCGTGCCCGCCTTGTCGACGAAGACCTCCTCGCCCCAGAACGGCTCACCGCTGCGGGTGGTGTCGAAGATCGGGCAGTCCTCGAGCGCCATGTTGCCGTTGCGGGCGTGGTTGTGAATGAGATCGTGGACGCGGGCGCCGATGAGCTCGTGCGCGGCATAGCCGAGCAGCTTCAACGCCGCGTCGTTGACGAAGACGGCGACGCCCTGCTCGTCGATCACGTAGAGGCAGTCGGCCATGTTGCGGGTGATCAGAGCCAGTTGCTGGCGCTCGCGGGCGAGGCGGGCGCGGTTGCGCAACAGGGCGAGCACGGCGAGCATGGCGAGCAGCAGCAGCGTGATCGCGCCGATGGCCTGGACCTCCACCGTCCGCAGCAGGGCGACGAGGACGGGGGCCTCGGTGTAGCCGACGATGTAGGCGGCGTGGACGCCGAGCGGGTCGCGGATGGCGTGGAAGGCGGCGATGTAGCCCCGGCCCTCGCGCACGATCGGCACGGCGAAGCCGACGCCTTCGGCCATCCCGGCACGGACCTCGGGATCGGCGGCGAGGATGGGATCGAGGAGGCGCACGGTGGCCGACTGCACGAAGTCGCGGGTGATCCGCGAGATGGCCGGGTTCTCCTTGCGGTAGTCGGAGTGGAGCGGCGCGTCGATGAAGTGATCGCGCTGCTCGGGGAAGACGACGTCGGTGGTGACGCTGCGATGCATCAGCAGGGCGTATTCGCCGACCGGCAGAAGGCGGGTCAGATTCTCGTGGATGCGCTCGAACGGCAGCGAGATCTCGACGCTGCCGAGGTGGTCGCCGTTGCGCAGGACCGGGAAGACGTTGCGGAAGGCGGGCAGGAACATCCCGCCCTCGAAACCGGTGACCGGGCGCAGCTCGGTGTTGGCGATGCGCACCGAGGGGCGGGCGGCGAAGAGCGGATCGTCGGAGCGGGCCGGCAGCATGAAGCGCAGGAACGAGCGGCCGTCGGGCAGGTGGAAGTGGAACTGGCGCAGGCCCTCCGCCTTCATCTCGAGATAGGTGGGCAGCAGCAGGCGATAGAGGCGACCTCGCAGCAGGGCCCGTTCGGCCGGATCGGCCTCGGTCCCGGCGGCGGCGAGGATGGTCAGCACCTCGGGCTTCAGCACCTGGGTCCTGAGCCGGGTCTCGACGTCGAGCCGGTACATCTCGATGGTCGAGCGATAGGCGACGTCGAGGGAGACGACGTTCTGCTCGGCGATCAGACGCGACTCCCTGTCGTAGTGGGCGCGGATGATGCCCAGCGTGACGACACAGAGGACGGCGGTGGCGGCCACCGTGATCCAACCGGAGAGGCGCCTCATCGCGGCTTCTCCCGGGCGAGGCGGCGCACGCCGTCGTAGTCGGCGTCGAGAGCGGCCTCCATGCCGTTGCGGATGGAGGCGCCCCAGGCGGCGAAGGTCGAGGCGGGCGTGGCGAGGAGGTCGGCGCGCAGCCTGTCCACCCGGGCCGCGCCGAGACGATCGGTGGCGGCGACGAGGACGAAGCCGGGGATGGGATCGGTGGCGGCGAGGATCTCGAGACCGAGGCTCTCGTACTTGCGGGCGATCGATTCCTTCATCGTCCCGACCCGGATCTCGCCCGCCGCGAGGGCCAGGGCGACGGCCTCGTGGTTGCCGAGCACGCGAGAGCGGGTGGCCTCGAGCGGGATGGCGGCGGTGCGGGCGAGCAGGGCCGTGGCGGAGAGCGGGCCGCAGGTGGAGAGCGGCTGCGGCAGGCCGAGCGGCGCGCCGGCGAGTTCCTTCGGGTCGACCCGATCGGCGCGGGAGGCGGCGAGGACGCAGCGATAGGCGCCGGCGCCGTCGGCCTCGGCGAAGCGGACGACCGGGCGGGCATGGGCGGCGGCGGCGGTGAGCTGGACGTAGGGCAGCGGGCCGAGATAGGCGAGATCGACGCGGTGCTCGCGAAAGGCCTCGATCAGGTCCTCGTAGCGCGAGAAGTGGGCGTGTTCGACCGGCGCGGCGAGCAGCTTCTCCAGATGGAGGAGAAAGGCTGTGAACTCGCGCACGGTGGCGTCGCGGTTCTCGATCGAGACGGCGGCGAGGCGCAGGGGTCTCGGCGCCTCGGCGCGGACCGGTGCGGCGAGGCACACCAACCAGGACAGGACCAGCAGGGACGCCGGGCGCAACTTCACGCGGTCGACCTCGGGCTCGAAACGACGTTGCGACGATTCAGGCGGACACCGATTAAAATGCACCTAATTCCCGCTCTCGTCGTGAGAAACAGGCCCGAATGGCGCCACTTTCCGCTCCAAGTCGACGACGGGAGGCGAAATCGGGTCGATCGCCCGCCACGTCGGCTGGCATTACGGGACGTCGGCTCGCCGTTTCGGAAATGCGTAGAAATCCCTGGATACGAAAAGGCGAATCGAACGCGTGCATCGTTAACCGGACATCAATGCGGACGTGTTGGCCTCAACGGGTCATCGACGGATATCGTCGATCATTTCGGACACGAAACCATGCGTCTTCGCTCACACCTCGCTCTGGCGATCTGCGGCAGTCTCGCCGTGGCCGCATCCCTGTTCTTCGCCGCGAGCTGGTGGATCACGGGAAGCATGATCTCGACCAGTCTCGAGCGCAGACTGGACGACGAAATGATGCGCTTCGACGCCGAGGTGTCGGCGGAGACGACGCGCGGGCGATCGCTGGCGCTGGCGATCGCCTCGATCCCGGACGTGGTCGACGCCTTCGCGAAGCGGGATCGCGCCCTGCTGCAGCGCGAGGTCGAAGTCGCCTTCGCCGCGCTCAAGGACGAGGGCATCGTCCAGTTCCAGTTCCACACCGCGCCGGCGATCTCGTTCCTGAGACTGCATCAGCCCGACAAGTTCGGCGACGATCTGAGCGGCTTCCGCCACACGGTGGTGGAGGCCATCAAGAAGGGGCAGGTCGTCGAGGGCCTGGAGAGCGGCAAGGCCGGGACCGGCATCCGCGTGGTGGCGCCGATCCGGCGCGGCGGCGAAATGCTCGGCACGCTCGAATTCGGCATGACCTTCGGCGACGAGTTCGCCCAGCGCTTCACGATCCGCACCGGATCGCGCATGGCGGTGTTCCTCGACGGCGGAGAGGCGGGCAAGCCGTTCTCCTCGACCTTCTCGCCCGACTTCACGGTGGCGGCCGATCGGATCGCGGCGGCGCACACGGCGCCCCTGACCATCGCCTCGATGCCGGTCGACGGCTCGCCGGTGGCGCTGCGGCTGGCGCCGCTCGCCGACTACGCCGGCAAGGTGGTCGGCGTGACCGCGGTCGGCATCGACCGCAGCGACCTCGACACCCTGCGCGGCGAGACGCTCACTCTGTTCGGGGCGATCTCGGGCGCGTTCCTGCTGTTCGGCTTCGTCCTCGCGTGGCGGCTCGACGTCAAGATCGCCCATCCGCTGGCGGCGCTGACCGACGGCATGAAGACCCTGGTGGCCGGGCGCACCGACATCGACATTCCCGACGACGTCAAGATCGCCGAGGTGCACGAGATGGCCGAGGCGATGCGGGTGTTCCGCGACGCGACCATCGAACGCGAGGCGCTGCGCGAGGACAACCAGCGACAGATCGACGCGCGCATGCAGCAGACCCGCACCTTCTCCTCGGCGCTCGACGAGTTCCGCGCCCAGGCGGAGAACATCCTCGAGGTGGTCGACGGCACGGCACGGCGCCTGCGCGGCTCGGCCGAGGGGCTGGCCGGATCGGCGGCCGACGCGACGCGTCAGGCCGAGGCGGCGGCGGCGGTGTCCGACACCACGTCCGACAACGTCCAGACGGTGGCGGCGGCGTCCGAGCAACTGTCGAGCTCGATCGACGACATCGCGCGTCAGGTCGGCACCGCGGCCGACGTGATCGCCCGGGCGGGCGAGATCACCGAGCGGTCGGCGCACGAAATCGAGACCCTGGCGGAGGCCGGGCAGCGGATCGGCGACGTGGTGGCGATGATCCGCGCCATCGCCGCCCAGACCAACCTCTTGGCGCTCAACGCCACCATCGAGTCGGCACGCGCCGGCGAGGCGGGCAAGGGCTTCGCGGTGGTCGCCAACGAAGTGAAGATGCTGGCCGGGCAGACCGCGCGCTCGACCGAGGAGATCTCGCATCAGATCGCCTTCCTGCAGTCGTCGACGCGCGGGGCGGTCGATTCGATCCGCGAGGTGTCGCAGGCGATGAACGAGATCCAGGCGGTGGCCGGGTCGATCGCCTCGTCGGTCAAGGAGCAGAGCGCGGCGACGCGCGAGATCTCGCAGGGCGCGCAGATGGCCGCCGACGGCACCGCCCGTCTGGCGGAGAGCGTGTCGGGCGTGACCGGCGCCATCGTCCAGACCAAGGACACCGCGAGCGAGGTGTTCGACGCCTCGGCGCAGCTGACCGAACAGTCCAGCCGCCTGACCGAAGAGGTCAAGACCTTCCTGGCGAAGCTGCGGACGGGTCCGCTCGATCGCCGCGAAGGGCGGCGCGACGACGGCTACCACGGTCCGGAGCGGCGCTCCCGACGCGCCTGAGACGGACGAGGACGGGTCGGGCCGTCCCCTGCCGTCGCACCGACTCGCACGACCGCCGCGGTGAGCCCACCGCGACGGAATCCCATCACGGAGACATCCCTTGCCCGGCGCATTCACCCACGACAGCCTGTGGTCGCCTCTCGTCCGCTCCACCGCCTTCGCCGTGACGGCGACGGTGGTCACCGTCGCGGTGTTCGGCGCGTTCGCGCCGCTTTCGGGCGGCGAGTTCACGGCGATCCTGGGCGAGGCGGCGCGCGGACGGATCGGCCGAGTGGGTCAGGCCGACTTCGCCTTCTCGCTGGCGGCGGCGATCGCGGCGGCGGCGGTCGGGCTTCTGGTCGCGCACGTGGTGCTGCACGCGATCCTGGTGCGTCTGGCGATCACCTCGGCGCGCGATCTCCTGCGCACCACCGCCGACAAGGCCGACTTCGCGGCCGACTGGGCGCGGGTCGACGCCGAGATGAGCCGGCATCCGCTCGTCGGCCACGCCTGGGCGAACTTCTCCGAGACGCTGGTGCACGACGCGGGCGTGGTGCGCAACACGCTGCGGCCGCAGACCTTCTTCACTCTCGCCGCGCTGCGCGAGAAGCTGCCCGGCTTCAAGATCATGCCGGGCATTCCCGGCTATTTCGTCGGCGTCGGCCTGCTGCTCACCTTCGTCGGCCTGGTGCTGGCGCTGAGCAAGG